>NZ_JBHIMQ010000029.1:0-5814 GCF_042194225.1 Bartonella sp. MR110HLJHH
CCTTGCATTAAGACGGTTCATAAGAGCCATTTTTAGTCCTTTCTTATACAAATTTGATCCACACGCTCATCCCACTTGTTATGTGCAAATAGTGGTTTTGATTGATTCAAGATAAACAGATTTGAAATGAGAGAATCTTACGTTATTCGGGACTCTCACTCAACATACAAAACAGTGAATTATCATTATAAATCAATATCTTGTACGATGTTGACGGGAAACAAGCAGCTTTTGTTTCCATTCTCGTTCACGCTACCCCCGCAGAAAACATAGCGGTTGGCAAACTTTGGTTAGGGGCTGATGAACTGTGTGGTGGTGTAGAAATTCTTAAAACACCGGTCAATATTCCTTTGCGTGCCGATGTTCGCGAACAATTCAAAATTTTATTGAGGTTTTAACATGAAGCATGAAAGTGGTTTACCCTTTGCAATTGACAGATCGGTAGGCAAAGAGGAACAACAAAGCGTTGTCTTTTATGGCACGCGTCCTTTTATTCAAAGTGGTGAACTGAATGAAGTTCAAACCATTATAAGGGGACGGCATGACCGTTTGGGGCGCCTTGTGGCACAAGAAGGAGACCGTGTTGAATGGGCGGATGCTTTTGTCAATAAAGAGACAAGGACTGTCACGTTAACGGATGGCAAGATTTATATTGCCGGTGATATCTTTCCGGTCTCTGAAGCTGTACTCAACAATGTTTCCATGATTGGGCGCTTGGAAATTGGTGTGAAACTACAAAAAAAATGGATAACCCATGAGGATGATCCAGAGCTGTTGGGGCAAGTCCCTGGCACCTTGGCAGAAGGAGAGCCCGGTGCCGCCCGCGAAACAGCAAAGCTTGTTTGGGCACTGAAAGAGGATGCGCAAAGTGGCACTTTCTTTCCCGTTTATATCTTACAAGATGGTGTTCTGATTGATCAAAAATCCCCATCATTGCTTGAACCCGCCATGCAAGCTATTGCGACGTACGACCGCGCTCATGGGCATTATATCGTGAGTGGCTGCCGTGTAAGCGCATTGGGAGCAAATAATGGTTGCCAAGTGTTTAGTATTCAAGAAGGAGAAGCCAATATCAATGGCTTTAAACGCAAACGCCTTGCTGCTTTGCGTCATGAAGAGCCAGAGGGTTTTTCGACAAGCGTTGTTCCAAGCGAAACGCATATTTTTGCGCCCCAAAAAGGGAAAACAAGTTTCACTTTTAAACCCTATTATTTTCCTATTGCTGATATTCAGTCTCTTTTGTTGACAAAAGAAAAAACCGTTAACGTCACCCGTGGTGCAGTTGCCGCTGGGCGTGATGGTGTTCCTGATAAAAGCATCACCTCTTTTATTAAAGTCGTTCAAGGAAGCAAGGAATTTAAAGAAGGCACAGATTTTAAAAAAACCGGAGACACCATTGATTGGGCACCCGTGGGAGACGAACCTTTACCGGGCAGCAGCTATAAGGTGACTTATCGCTATCGTGCAAAAATCACCGCTGATAAAGTAACAGAGCAGGAAATCACAGTCTCAGGTGGGGCGCAAGGTGGTGATATTATCGTCAGTTACACTTACAAATTACCCCGCATTGACCGTATAGGTCTCAACACAGGGGGCAATGTGGTTTACATCAAAGGCATTTCATCAGACCAACCTATGGCACCCAGTGTCCCTGATGATGTGTTGTCCCTTGCAACGATCACCAACAATTGGCTTGAAACGCCGGTTGTGGTCAATGATGGAACGCGTGTTGCCCCCTATGATGAGATGTGGCGCTATTTTCAACGGGTGCTTTCGCTTGACCGTCTCATGCAGTTAGAGCGTATTAAAAGCAATGTGGACTCTAAAGAACCTGTCGCCAAAAAAGGCATGTTCGCTGACCCTTTTCTAGATGACTCTTACAGAGATGAAGGCTTTCAACAAACGGGGGCTGTAGGCAACGGCATTTTGCAGCTTGCTATTGACCCAACATTCTATACTGCTCCTTTAAAAGCGCCTGTCACGCTTGACTGGACAAATGAAGTGATCATTGCGCAAGAGTTGACAACGGCTTGCGAAAAAATCAACCCCTATCAAAATTTTGCACCCCTGCCTGGTACAGTAACCCTTGAACCCGCGACAGACTTTTGGCATAAACAGCGCACCGATTGGCTCTCAAGCGTGACCAATCAACTGAACATGGGCTGGAACCGTGGGAGAAGCGTTCGTAAAACAGAAATCAGTGATGATTTGGTGAGTGCAACCCAAGAGCAAATCGATTTTTTGAGACAAATTACCCTTTCCTTCAAAATTGAAGGTCTTGGCAAGTGGGAACAATTAGAAAGCCTCACTTTTGATGGTGTGAATGTCTTGCCGAATTATCCCCTTTTTGCCGATTCTTATGGCGCCATTGAGGGCACTTTTAAGATTCCTAAAAATATCACTGCTGGCACAAAAAATGTTGTGGCACGAGGCAGAGGTGGAACAATTGCAACGGGGCTTTTTACCGGTCAAGGTGTGATTGATGTGAAAGCCATGCGGCGCACCACAACGGTGAAGATATGGACGCAAGTAGACCCACAAGCGCAAGTTTTTACCCCCGATGAAACACGGCAAATCACCGGTATTGACTTTCATCTTTGCAAAATCGGTAATCAAAACCATGATTTGGTGATTGATTTGGTCACCACAGAAAACGGTTATCCGACCGCCGATATTCAAGCGCAAAGCTTTTATTCTATGAAGGGCGCAAAGCTAGGTTGGGCAGAGGCACGCTATGATGTACCACTCCTTGTGATGGATGACCGCTTAACAGCTTTTGTCATTAAAACCGATGATGCTGATCATTCTGTCTCTTTAGCAAAGCTTGGGGATTTTGATGCAGAACACCAGAGATACGTCTCGAGCCACCCTTACGTGACCGGTCCACGCTTTTCTTCTGTCAATGCGCAGACATGGACCGCCCATCAAGATGAGGCTTTAGCCTTTCGTGTGTTGGCAGCCCGCTACACACAAACAGAAAAAGTCGTAGACTTAGGCACTTTTGACCTTGTTGATTGTTCTGATTTGCAAATACGCGCAGCCATTGAATTGCCTTCAAGCGATTGTTCTGTCATCTTTGAAATTGAACGAAACAATGGCACGGTTTATCAACTCCTTCCCTTTCAATTGCTAAGCCTTACTGAATATATCAGTGAAAAGGTAAAGCTTCGCGCTATTCTCAAAGGCACCGAAAAGCTTTCACCCGTCTTGTTTGCTCCTGTTCAATTGATTGCAGGAAAGATCCATAAAACAGCCACTTATGTCACCCGTGCTTTTTCCTTTGGAGAAAAGGCAAGGCTGACCAGTTATATCAAAACCTTTTTACCGGGCGGTGCAACCTTTACACTCGAGATGCAACTGGATGATGGTGCTTTTGTTCCTCTCACATTAGAGGAAACAGAGCAACTTGCCGAGCCCCTTTGGACAGAGCGCAAATTTATCAGTGGTGATAAAACAGCCAAACAAGCGCGCCTCAAACTCACGCTTACTGGTGGACCGGCGGCACGGTCAATGGTGAGTGATTTTGGCGCCGGTATATTGTGATGGGAGAACAGAGATGACCAAAACCAAAAAACTCGACATGGAATTGCCTAAAGAAGGACGCTTTATCAGTTCTGAATTCCCAATCTTGCGGGAAAACTTGACCAAAATTGATCAAGCCATTGTTGATATTGAGGAAAAGGTAGACGAAAAAGCACCTTCAAAACACACGCATAGCATAAGTGATGTTGCAGATCTTGAAACAGCCCTCAATGGCAAAATGGCAGCGGATAAAACCTTCTCATTTGCTGATTTAAGCGATATCGAAGGCGCAAAAGATGCCGCAAATAATTATGTTCTCTATAAATCAAGCAATAATAACTTCACCTTTGGCAGTGCTGTATCTTTGCTTGGCTCTCATCAACATAAGATTGAAGATATTGTGGGGCTCGATAAATTTAGAGTCAAGCTTAATGAAGATCTCACAAGCTATGGGCGCCTAGCAAGCCCAAATGAATGGCAAAGTTATAATAAATTTACCAGTAAAGTTACTATAAATGGTGGTTTAGAACTGTTGGGTAATTCGTCGTTTAATCTCACCCATAATGGTGAAGTGGTCACAAACTTAAGTGCGAGTGGTAGCTTGCTTAAAGGACCTTTAAAAGTCGATGGAGATCTTGTTTATACGAAAGCGCAAGTGGATGCCGCCATTTTGTCACAAATAAAGAGTCTTAAAAAAGATTTGACCGATAAAATCACGAATTGGCCGGCTCTTGCTGATGCTGAATTACTGTATACGCAAGATGGAAAAATTCAATGGCCAGACTGGGTAACGGATAACACAAAAGTCGAAATCCAAGCATGGGGTGGCGGCGGCAGTGGTGGGGGTGGTTATTCTTATTACTTAGGAGGCGGTGGCGGCGGTGGCGGTTGTACGGTATGGTATGGTTATAAAGCGAGTTTAAAGGGTCATGAGAATATCGCTATTGGTAAAGGAGGAGATTCTGTTTCAGGGAGGACTGTAACAGGTAAGTCTGGAGGAATAACAGCCGTTGGAAAGAATTTTATTACCGCTACAGGAGGAAAGGGGGGTGGGGGTGTTTCTGCCTATCAATCTCACACGGGATTTGGTGGTAGTACGACTACCTTCTATTCAGGTACTGGTGGCGCTGGAGGTACAGGTGGAAACTTTGGTTTAGCAACAGACGAACATCTAGGAATCGCCAAAGGCGGAAATGGTTATGCTGGAACGAATGGAATTACGAGTAAAACAAGTGGGAATGGAGGCGATGCTGGAGGTGATACATCACGTGGTGGCGCTGGAGGACTAGGCAAAGGTTCCTATAGTTCGGGAAAAGCAGGGCGTGGTTTTGGTGGTGGCGGTGCTGGTGCTCACTCTGATTCTTCTTCAAGTGGTGCTGGTGCTGATGGTGCCGTTCTTATAAGATTATGGAAAGAATAAATGGATGCACAAGTAACCAAGATATGACAGAAGTCAAATGGATAGCTGTTCTATAAGCAGGCTTATATGTTTTTAAGTCCTTTTATCGCTCTTTCAAAGCCCTTTTAAAGGGCTTTTTGACTGACAGTGTCAGGCTTATGGAGCATGGTGATGCTTGTTATGGTCTCTTCATTGATTTGGAGAGCAAAATGGCAACAGAATTTAATCATGGGATTCGCATTGTAGAGGCTGGTAAGGATTCCCGTCCCTTAGCAACATTTGATCAGACCGCCATTGGGGCGGTTGTCACAGCCCCTGATGCTGACAACCAAGTTTTTCCCCTCAACGAGCCTGTTCTTCTCTTTACGCATGAGGGTGAGAAAATCCAAAAGCTTGGGGCAAGAGGCACGGCTCTTGATGTGATTAACGCCGTGTGTGCGCAAGGGATTGAGGCACAAATTATCCTTGTGCGTGTGGAAGAAAAATCAACCATTGCTGAGACACAAACTGAGATGGTGGGATCAAACGCTCACCTGACCGGTGTGCATGCGCTAAAACACGCTAGAGGGCATTTAGGGGTGGAACCTGGCATTTTACTGGCACCAGCTTATAGTGCAGGGCGGATTGATAATGGCAAAAACCCCGTGGCGGATGCCTTGGAACAGGTGGCAGAAAAGCTACAAGCGATTGCGGTTTTTGATACGGGTGGTAAAAACACGGAAGAAAGCCTTGCCTATCGTGCAGATTTTTCCTCACGCTTTTGTTATTTGATTGACCCCTTTGTACGGGTGGCAAATAGTGAGGGTGGTTGGAGTGTTAAACCGGCAAGTCCCTTTGCTGCCGCCATGTTTATCAAACGTGATAAGCAAAGGGGCGGTGTTTTTTGGTCTCCC
>NZ_JBHIMQ010000003.1:0-144615 GCF_042194225.1 Bartonella sp. MR110HLJHH
AAAGGTCTTACAGAAAAAGAACAACAGCTCCTTCATGAGATGATAGAGACCTATCAAGGCTTAAAGATGATGTCACGCATCATGAAATTGATTGCCTTCATTGTCTTTGTGTTTATTATCGATTTTGCCCGCTTTATGGATACTCTAGAAAGTATCTTCTCACACCTCAAAAAGTGGCTAACAAAAAGTTGAAAAACTTTTTCTTTAAGAAAAGAAATTAATATTAATGATAAGTAACACTATGTTTAACTAAGTTAAATGTTTTAACTAAGCTAAATAATGTTAATCATTAAAATTCTTAAAGAGGAAATATTATGAGTGAAAAAAGTGACTTATAGCAGCTAAAGTAGATATGAATCTAAAAAGCGCATTTATGGCTATAGCTGAAATAAAACACCGTCCAGCATCTCAAATTTTACGTGATCTTATTTGTGTGTACGTTGAAAATAATAAGATACTCAATAAAGAAACGCTTGAAATTTTTCATAAAAGCGATAGCAATGAAGATGTTTTTTTATGCTGAAAATATTGCTGATTTGATTAAGCAACTGGATATCTGATTATGCGTTCAGTGAGTTATTCAGGAAAGTTTAAAAAGGATGTAAAATGAGCAAAAAAGCGTGGAAAAGATATGCGAAAGTTCACAGGAGTGATGCAACTTCTAATTCATAAGAAGCAATTGCTATCTATTTTAAATGATCATACATTACAAGGAAACTAGAAGCCTCGTCGAGATCTTCATATAGAACCCGATTGGTTATTAATTTATATAGTTGATGAAAAGCGTATCCATTTTGATAGGACAGGTACGCATTCAGATTTACTTAATTAAGAAGTTGATTATGCCCTTTAAAAAACTGATTCGCAATAATTGAGAAGCATGTCACAAAATCCTATTCCCTAACCTTTATTTACGAATCCATCATGTTTTAAAAATATAATAAAACAAGATACTAAATAAGGAAAAATAAAAAGTGGTGCCCAGACGCGGATTCGAACCACGGACACGCGGATTTTCAGTCCGCTGCTCTACCAACTGAGCTATCTGGGCATGCTTCATAAAAAATATAAAGCGCTTGCGGTTATAACATTAAAATTTTCTCTGTCCAGTCATCAAAAGAAAAATAATTGATTTTTTAATAAGTTTATCTCCCTATTCTAGAGACTTATCAATGAATCTTTATCATAAAATAAATTTGATAGGCATATTGGACGTGTTAGTGTATTGTTAGTAGAATAATGTCTTATCGTGGTGATGATACAAAAAATTAAAAGAATCAATCGAGAAGCATGATTAAGAAAGTTTTTTTAATAAAGTTTCAGTGAATTTTAAGCATACGAAATAATAGAAAATATTTTTGACTTTTTTCTAAAAAGATTATTGATTAGTCTTTATAATAATTTGTTTTTCTTTATAAAGAAAAAAACATCTAAAAGGGGAGAAATAATGATAATGTTACAAAAACCAAGCAGTCGTCCCAATAATACTAATTTTTCTTCAGGTCCTTGTAGCAAACGGCCTGGTTGGACTCTTGATGTTCTTAAAAATGCATTAGTTGGGCGTTCACATAGATCTAGAGAAGCAGAATTAAAACTTGCTGAAGTTATTAATTTAACCCGTGAGATTCTTGAGGTTCCTTCTGATCATCGTATAGGAATTATGCCAGGTTCAGATACCGGTGCTGTTGAGGCTGCTCTATGGTCTCTATTAGGTGAGCGTGGCATTGATATGGCGGCGTGGGAAAGTTTTGGATTTGGGTGGAATAAAGATGTTGTCGAGCAATTAAAGCTTTCTGATGTGCGTCGTTTTGAAGCTCCTTATGGTGAAATACCAGATTTAACACAACTTGACTTTGATCGTGATGTTGTTTTTACATGGAATGGGACCACTTCTGGTGTGCGTATTCCTAATGCAGATTTCATTCCCCATAAGCGGGCTGGATTGACCATTTGTGATGCAACATCTGCAGCTTTTGCGCAATATCTTGATTTTTCAAAATTAGATGTTGTTACTTTTTCATGGCAGAAAGTTTTGGGAGGTGAGGCTGCGCATGGTATGGTGATTTTAAGTCCTCGTGCTGTTGAGAGGCTTGAGAATTATGTTCCAGCTTGGCCTATGCCTCAACTTTTCTATATGACAAAGAATGGAAAATTGAACGAAGATATTTTTAAAGGAAAGATAATCAATACACCTTCTATGCTTTGTGTTGAGGATTTTCTTGATGGGTTGAAGTGGGCAAAATCTCTAGGAGGTGCAGCGGCATTAAGAGCACGGGTGGAGAAAAACTTTTCTGTACTTGATGCTTTTGTTCGCAAAACACCATGGCTAGAATATTTGGCAAAAGATCCTGAAGTGCGTTCTAACACCGCTATTTGTTTAGATATTGTGGATCCAGTGATTACTGCTTTGGATACGGAAAAGCGAGTATCTTTCATAAAAGCGGTTGTGAAACGTCTTGATGAGGAAGGAGTTGCTTATGATATTGGTTCGTATCGCGATGCTCCTCCGGGGCTTCGAATTTGGGCGGGTATAACAATTGAGGCTTCCGATCTTGAAATTTTAACACAATGGCTTGAGTGGGCGTTCCAATTTGAAAAAGCACAGCTTTAAATAATTACTGGTGATTTTCACAGGGTGTTTTTAAACAGAAAAAGGATACGAGAGATTATGATGATCTTTCGTATTCTTGTATCAGACAAACAGCCTCTAAATATTACATGAATTGTAAAAGATTAAGAGGAGGAATAAATGCTCTGTCAGGTGTTGGATACGCACAAATTAAAATCTCTATTTTTTTACTTTTTGTAGCAAAAATGACAGATTTAAAATATTTTGGTATTTGCTTATCGTTAAAATTTGAAAATTTAATAACTTGAAGATTGAGAAAAATCTGAAATGAGGAGTCGCACTTGCTCTAAGGTTTCGTTATAAAGAAGTGTTTGTTTTTGAATGCTGGTTTTTTTGACTAAACACGACGGAGAAAGTTATGGCCAATGTAGTTGTTGTCGGTACACAATGGGGTGATGAAGGCAAAGGTAAAATTGTAGATTGGTTGTCTGAGCGAGCAGATATCGTGGTGAGATATCAGGGGGGGCATAATGCTGGCCACACATTGGTTATTGATGGAGTTAGTTATAAATTATCACTTTTACCATCGGGTCTAGTTCGTGGGAAGTTATCAATTATTGGGAATGGTGTTGTAGTTGATCCCCATCATTTTGTAGCAGAGTTAAAAAAGCTACGTGATCAGGGCGTGAAAATCACACCGGAAATTTTACGTATTGCTGAAAATGCTCCTTTGATTCTTTCTTTGCATCGTGATCTTGATGCAATTCGAGAAAGCGGTTTATCTGGTTTAAAGATTGGTACAACAAAGCGTGGTATTGGACCGGCTTATGAAGATAAGGTGGGACGTCGTGCTATCCGAGTGATGGATTTAGCAGAAAAAGATACACTTATGGCTAAGATTGAGCGGCTTTTGAGGCATCATAATGCTTTGCGTCGTGGGATGGGTGTTGTAGAGATTGATTCTCAAGCGCTTTATGATGAATTGATGCAAGTTGCGGATAAAGTTTTGCCCTTTATGGATTGTACGTGGCGTCTTTTAGATGAAGGTTATCGAGGAGGGAAACACATTCTTTTTGAAGGTGCGCAAGGTGCTTTACTCGATAATGATTTTGGGACTTATCCGTACGTAACATCATCGAATACGGTTGCTGGGCAGGCATGTACAGGTTCAGGGATGGGACCTAGTGCAATTCATTATGTTTTGGGTATTACAAAAGCGTATACCACACGTGTTGGAGAAGGACCTTTTCCTACAGAGCAGATAAATGATATTGGTGAATTTCTGGGAGTGCGTGGGCATGAATTTGGTGTTGTAACGGGTCGAAAGCGTCGATGTGGTTGGTTTGATGCTGTCTTAGTCCGTCAGATGGTAGTAGTTTGCGGTGTTCAAGGTATAGCATTGACAAAACTTGATGTTTTGGATGGTTTGGATGAAATAAAAGTTTGTATTGGTTACGAGCTTGATGGTAGAAGGATTGATTATTTACCTTCTTCCATGGGAGCCCAAGCCCGTGTGAAGCCTATTTATGAAACATTAGAAGGTTGGAAGGAAAAAACAGCCCATGCATTGAGGTGGGAAGATTTACCAATGCAGGCTGTTAAATATATACGCTATATTGAAGAACTGATTAACACAAAAGTGGCTTTATTATCTACGAGTCCAGAACGTGAAGATACTATTCTTATTACAGATCCTTTTGCAAATTGATTATTATTTTTAGGCTTCCATATAGATCTTTTGTTCACTTCTATATCTTTTAACAAAAAGAGTTTTTAAGAGTGCGTGAAAGAAAGGTGTAAAATGACATTGTTTATTTTTCATATTCATTTTACACTATGACAATAGTTGTACCAATATAAATGACAATAAACTTATGAGCCTAAAATAAAGCTGTTTTAGCCTGAGTGCTAGGGTTTCTTTGCTTAGTTTAAGAGAGATTATAGAGGAAATGGTAGATTTCGTTGGAATCTTAAAAAAGGCAATTAATGCACAAAATAATGTTACACCACAAGTGCGTAAGCGGATTTATAAACGGGCTATCGAAACACTAGAATATCAATTTGTAACAGCAAAAATACCACAAGCAATAGCAGATGAACAAAGAAAGATTCTTCAGAGTGCTATTGCAACTGTTGAAGAAGAATATTTAGCAGTTGAAAAGAAGTTGCTTTCTTCAGTTATTGGGTGGGATTCCACAAATGTAAATGAAGATAAGAAATATACAAAAAAAACTATATTACAAAAGAATAATGAATTTTCAGTGGTAGACATAAAAAGAAAGCAGGATTTTGTTACACATCCAAAGGATAGCAAGTTATTTGATGAGCCTTGGGTATCAGATATACCAGATGCAGAGCCTGTTAATATGGAGGCTGATGTACCTTCTCAGCATGTTAATAGCTGTGAGTTAAAGATTTCTTCGTCGCAAGAAGATAATCCTCATATTGTTTCGCATATTTTTTCTCAGGCTTTACGTCGTGCTAATAAATCATTGGTGCAAAGGCGTATTGTGATAAGTGCTGTTTCTATTGTTAGTTTTGCTGTTTTTACTATTGGTATTTTTTTTATTGGTGGGCGTGTATTTGTATCAAATGATCATCAAGTGTTAGGAGAAAATCTTCAAGTTTCTCACGAAGTACCAAAGGCACTTTCGGTTAAGAGAAAGTTAACACAACGTTTATTAGAGGATGGGAGTGAAATTGATGTCGGTTTAAAACAAGCGACAGATTCTTCGGATGAAGAAGGAATCTCAACCGTTGTTTCCAGCAATTTGCAATCGCTTGATAAATTAGGTGAAGCTGTTTTTTATCAAGCACGTACAAATTATGATGCAGAAAAGATAGCAACCGGAAGTGTTCGCTGGACGCTTATAAAGGAGTCTTATGTGAAGGGGGCTCCAGAAGAAACAGCCATACAAGGTGATATAACAATTCCTGATGAAGGGCTATCATTACGGTTAATTTTACGTCGCAATACCGATCGGTCATTTCCTGCTGCATATATTATGGATCTTATTTTTATTCTTTCTGATAAATTCTCAGGTAAAGCTATAAGCAGTGTTCAAGCATTAACCTTTAAAGCAAGTGAACAATCTATTGGGCAGCCTTTAGTAAGAACTATTTCTACAAAAATTAACGATGATTTTTTTCTTGTTGCATTGAGTGGTAATCATCCATTTCTTGATCGAAATTTGCAATTGATGCGAGAATTAGATTGGGTGCGTTTAGTGTTAACGGATAAAAACGGACGTATAAATGAATTAACTTTTGCAAAAGGGCCAACAGGTGAGTCTATTTTCAATAAAGTTATTGGACAATGGCTTGCACAACAAGATAAGTTAACAGTTCTTGATCAGAAAAATAAAACATAGATGCAAATAAAATAAAAGGTTATTTCTCGATATTGATTTTTATTAGTTATATCAAACACGCTCAATAAAATTGTATACTATAACTCAAAGGATTCTACAGACTAATTTACAAGTACAAAGCCAACATACGCTTTTCTCATTTCTACTTTAAAAATGCGCAAACAATTGGCTTCATACCTAATTCTAGAGTCTTATATTTGACTTTGAGATAAAGCGGAATCTCTGATAGAATTTTGCACTTTTTCAAATGCACGCATTTCAATTTGCCTTACTCGTTCTCGACTAATGTTAAATTCACCAGAGAGTTCTTCTAGAGTTAATGGTATATCGTTTAAACGACGTGCTTTGAATATACGTTTTTCACGTTCATTGAGATTGTCCATGGCATTTATAAGCATGGAACGACGATTCTCCAATTCACTTTTTTCAATTAAAACTTGTTCTTGATCGTTAGATTCATCCACCAACCAATCTTGCAACTCGCTGTTTTCCCCTTCTTTTGTACGAAGGGGTGCGTTGAGTGAAGTGTCACCACCAAGTCGGCGGTTCATTGATATAACTTCATCTTCTGAGACATTCAACTGAGTTGCAATTTCTTTTACTTGTTCTGCATTGAGATCACCGTTATCAAGTGCTTGAAGTTTACTTTTTAATTTACGAAGGTTAAAAAACAAGCGCTTTTGATTAGCTGTTGTCCCCATCTTCACCAAACTCCAAGACCGCAATACATATTCTTGGATTGATGCTTTAATCCACCATATTGCATAGGTTGCAAGACGAAAACCACGTTCTGGCTCAAAACGCTTAACAGCTTGCATGAGTCCAACATTGCCTTCTGAAATGACTTCCCCAATGGGGAGTCCATAGCCGCGATATCCCATCGCGATTTTAGCTACAAGACGCAAATGACTGGTTACTAGCCTATGCGCTGCTTTTAAATCATTATGCTCACGGTAACGTTGAGCTAACATATATTCTTCTTTTGGATCAAGCATTGGAAAACGACGTACTTCTTCCAAATAACGGTTTAATCCGCCATCGCTTGTGGTTACTGATAACAAATTCATATGGGCCATAATAGCACCCTCCTTTTGTCTGAATTCCCTGATAAGGCAAATTCTATGTTTCAGATAGTAATACCTGTGCACATTCACTTTAGCATATTTTTCAATTTTGTTCAAAAAAAGATATTTTATTGTGAAATCTTGAGAAGGAGAAAAGTTTCAATTCATTTTTTTAAAATGCTTAATAAGTTTAGCCATATCTTGAGGTAGTGGTGCGGAAAACGACATAACTTTACCGGTAGAAGGGTGTTCAAAAGTGAGACTTGCGGCATGAAGTGCCTGTCTGTTGAATTGATCGATTGCATTTCTAATAGTGGGGTTGAATGCGTTTGATTTTGTTTTAAAAGCGTTTCCATAAACTGTATCGCCTATGAGTGGATGCCCAATATGAGCCATATGAACACGGATTTGATGGGTGCGTCCAGTTTCCAAGCGACATTCCAGAAGGCTAGCAAAAGATGTTGAGTTTGCATGAGAGCCATATTTTTCTAGCAAAGAAAAATGTGTAACAGCATGACGAGCATAAGGGTTTTGCTTATGGATAACAGCTTGCTTTGTTCGGTTGTGGGGCGAACGGCCAAGTGATGCATCAATTGTCCAAACATTGCGGTGAGGTGTCCCCCAAATCAAGGCATGATAGCGTCGGTCTAATGCACAGGTACGTCCATGATCAGAAAATTGAGCACTGAGACTTTTATGAGCCAGATCATTTTTTGCAACAACCATAACACCACTTGTATTTTTATCGAGACGATGGACAATGCCGGGGCGTTTAACACCACCTATACCAGATAAACTATTACCGCAGTGATAGATAAGGGCATTAACCAACGTACCGGTCCAATTTCCATTGCCAGGATGAACAACAAGACCTGCTGGTTTGTTAATAACAATGATATGATCATCTTCAAAAAGGATGTCCAATGCAATAGCTTCAGCACTAGGTTCTGCATCACGAAGGTCAGGCATTGCCAATTCAATTATTTGCTTAGGTCTTAATTTTGTTTTTGGTTCTTTTATGAATTGACCATCAATTTTAAGATAGCCTTCACGGATGAGGGTTTGCAAACGTGAACGTGAGAACACATTATGATATTGTTTTGCTAGCCACTGATCAAGACGTTGCCCAAGAGCACCTTCATCCGTTATTTTTTGTATTACCATACGATTCCTATTAAGTTTTTAATAAGATTTTACCAGTACGAAATTGCTTTACTATCGAGGAATTCTTTAATTCCCCAATGTCCCCCTTCACGGGCGCGTCCAGAAAATTTTACACCTCCAAAATAGCTTCCACTGGGTAATCCATGTCCGTTAACTTCTACCATACCAGAGCGTACTTGTGCCGCAATACGACGACATTTGTTGCGATCTTGTGATTGAATATAGTTTGTAAGACCATACTCAGTGTCATTCGTTAAAGCGACAGCTTCTTCTTCTGTATTAAAAGCAAGAATCGAGAGAACTGGACCAAAGATTTCTTCTTTGAAAATACGCATATGAGGTTTTACATCAGCAAAGACTGTTGGACGGACATAATAACCGCGTTCAATTCCTCTTGGTAAACCAGTTCCGCCTGCAACAAGAGTTGCACCATCATCAATTCCCGATTGGATAAGATCTTGAATTTTATCATATTGTTTTTTTGAAACGACGGGACCAATATGATTTCCTTCTTGGCAATTTGGTCCTACTTTTGTTGTTTCTGCAATATCTTTAGCTATTTTTATGGCTTTGTCATAGATGCTTTGTTCCACAAGCATACGAGTCGGTGCATTACAGCTTTGTCCACTATTATAAAAGCAATGTCGCACACCACGTTGAATAGCATCTGAGTCGGCATCAGAAAAGATAATATTCGCTCCTTTTCCCCCAAGTTCTAGACAGACTCTTTTTAAAGTAGCGCTAGCATTTTTAGAAATATCTTTTCCTGCTCTAGTTGAACCAGTAAAGCTAATCATTTCTAGATCTGGATGTGCTGAGAGGTAAGAGCCGACAGTTTCACCATCACCATTGATTAAATTAAAAACACCGGCAGGGAGCGCGGCTTCATCTAAAAATTCAGCAAAAAGCATAGCAGAAAGAGGCGCAATTTCAGAGGGCTTTAATACCATGGTACAGCCAGCCAAGAGAGCAGGGATAACTTTAAGAGTTACTTGATTCATGGGCCAATTCCATGGCGTAATTAATCCTACGACGCCGATAGGGTCGTAGTGAAGAATTGCTTGCTCATTTCCCTTTATTAAAGTTTCTTGGAACGAGAACTCTTTATAAGCTTCGATAAAATTGCGAATGTGGGAACTGCCAGTTGCGGTTTGCGCATTAAGTGCCATATCAATCGGTGCTCCCATTTCCATTGAAATGGTTTTTGCCATGTCTTTAGAACGTTTTTCATAGATATTTAGAATTTTTTCAACGAACCCAAGACGCTCACTTGGTGACGTTGTTTTCCATTTTTGAAACGCTTCTTTAGCCGCGTTAATTGCTTTATCGGCATCTTCTGTACTTCCAAGGCTAATGACAGCACAAGCCTCTTCTGTTGATGGATTAATGACGTCAAAATCGTGAGGAGTGCTTGGGTCATCCCATAGACCATTGATATAAAATTTCCGTTTATTAAACATAATTCACTCCCTTTTTTTTATTTGTGTTTATTTAATTATGATTATCTTAGTCTAAGCCGTTTTAAACGAGGATAACAAGGGTAATCTTATAAAAACGCGAGAAATTAGATTGTATCATGATAATTGAGCATGGAGAATTCAACAGAGCAATGCTTATATACCCATTTGTATTATTGGGACTAATTGCTTTTATGAAATGGGAGAGAAAGAGAGCTATAGACAATTTTCTTGAAGCTTTTTTATCATGAAGTTTTCTTTAAAACAAATGAAATACGAGCTCTATGACACCATAAACTAGGCAATTTATATCGTAAATACGCAGAAGGGAGATTATGAATATGCATTATGGCATTATTTTTTTCATTAAAAAGTAACCATCAGCAAAAGGTTATTAACCTTCGTATGATAGTTTCTACGAATTCTTTTTGAAAAGGTTATTTTTCTCATTGCTATAAATTTGTTGGGTGCCATGCATAATTCGAAAACAAAATCTATTTCTACGTCTTCTTTTTCTGATGATGGTACGAAAGGTGCATCAAGAGAAGATTTATCTGTTAAGATTACTGAGATATTTCCTTATCCGGAAGTATGGAAAAAGGCATTTACCCTCGGAAAAAATGTCCGTTTCACGCGAACCCCAGAAGTTGAGATTTTGCGTCGTCGTATAGAAACAGATCCAGTTTTTGCAAAGCAGTTTAAAATTTTTACGAAGCAAGATCAAAAAAAAATTACAGATACAGATACAGATATTGTACGTTGTAACAAGAAAACAACAAGCGTTTCATCGACAAAAAAAGTCATTAATCCTCAATCAATAGAAAATAAAACGTCGGTTTGTCATTCAACAGTTTTGAAGCAGTTGTCACGACAAGTTACTCGTATACCATCAGAAAATATCCCTCTTGAGGAGGGTAAACAAGAGCATAAATTACAAGTAGAAAATGTGCTACAAAAAATGAATCCTGCTTGGCATCTTTCCGATGATGCATTTTTTGAATGCGTATCTTTGATATTTGAACATATGGATACTCAAACTTCAAAAGAGGATCAAACATCGATTGACACGACAAATAAAATTACATCCGATATTCCTTCTGTCTTTGATGAGTCAATAACTGCTCTTTACCGTGTTCTCGAATACCGCTTTCCGCAACTCTATGATTCCATTACATCGGAATCTCCAGCGGAAAGGATGCGAGGCGTTGAGCAAATTTCTGATTTAATGCATACAAATAATGATATTACTAAAGAATGTCATTCTAAGCTTTCTGTTGAAGATTCCGCTCATACGTTAAGTAATGCAAGGGCGTTAAACGATATTGAGGCACTAAGCGACGCTGAATCTAGTATAGAGACGAAAAAAACCAATAATATTGTTGATTGCATAACAAAGAATGTCACACCAAATTTAAAAGATTTGTCTGTGATGCAAGCAAACGGTAAAACGAAAATATTGCAATCTGCCCGCGTGCCATTAAGCAATTATGATTCTGCTTTTATGCAAAATATTCAATCTATTTACAGTGATGCTTATGAGTTTCCTCCGATCAATTTATTACAGGAACCTGTTTTTCATGAAGGTACGATGATTCCTCAGGAAACATTGGAACGCGGTGCTGGGTTTTTGGAAAGTGTTTTGGAAGATTTTGGCATTAAGGGTGAAGTTATCCATGTACATCCAGGGCCAGTGGTTACAATGTATGAATTTGAGCCTGCTGCGGGTGTAAAGTCATCGCGCGTTATTAATCTTTCTGATGATATTGCGCGTTCTATGTCTGCTATTTCTACACGCGTTGCTGTTATTCCTGGACGGAATGTTATAGGGATTGAGTTACCCAATGCGGTTCGTGAAACCGTTTATCTACGGGAATTAATTCAAACACGTTCTTTTCGTGAAAGTGAATTTAAACTTGCTCTTGCTTTGGGGAAAGGGATTAGTGGTGAGCCGGTCATTGTAGAATTAGCAAAAATGCCTCATTTATTGGTTGCAGGAACAACAGGATCAGGCAAGTCTGTAGCAATTAATACAATGATTTTGTCGATTCTTTATCGTATGACACCAAAACAGTGTCGTTTGATCATGGTTGATCCTAAAATGCTAGAGCTCTCTGTTTATGATGGCATTCCACATCTTTTAACACCTGTTGTAACAGATCCTAAAAAAGCGGTAACAGCTTTAAAATGGGCGGTTCGTGAAATGGAAGAGCGTTATCGCAAAATGGCTAAGTTAGGTGTACGTAATATCGATGGTTTTAATGCACGCGTTGCACTTGCGGCTCAAAAAGGTGAAACGATCATGTGTACTGTACAGTCGGGTTTTGATAAGGAAACAGGGGAAATGCTTTATCATGAAGAAGCCATGGATCTTACGCAGCTTCCTTATATTGTTGTGATTGTTGATGAGATGGCTGATCTCATGATGGTGGCAGGGAAAGAAATAGAGAATGCCATTCAGCGCTTAGCACAAATGGCGCGTGCGGCTGGTATTCATCTTATTATGGCAACGCAGCGCCCTTCTGTTGATGTTATCACAGGGACAATTAAAGCGAACTTTCCTACCCGCATTTCTTTTCAAGTGACATCAAAAATTGACAGTCGTACGATCCTAGGTGAACAAGGTGCTGAAACGCTTTTAGGTCAAGGAGATATGCTTCATATGGCAGGTGGGGGGCGTATTGTACGCGTTCATGGACCTTTTGTCTCTGATGAAGAAGTTGAATCTATTGTTGCACATCTTAAACTGCAAGGAAAACCTGATTATTTAGCAACCGTCACAGATAACGAAGACGATAACAAAGAGGATGCTTCTGCCGATTCAACGGTTGAAGTTTCTGAGGAAGAAAATTTTGATGAAGAGGGAGAGGAGCTTTATAATCAAGCTGTAAAGATTGTTATGCGTGATAAAAAATGTTCAACATCTTATATTCAGCGCCGACTTTCAATCGGCTATAATAAAGCAGCTTCTCTTGTTGAGCGGATGGAAGAAAAAGGCATTGTTGGAGCCGCTAATCATGTGGGAAAACGTGAAATTTTACTCAATGCAGGGAAATAAAAAAGCACATTAAAATGTGCGATTTAAAATATGCGATTTTTAAAATGTTTGACAGTTATTATTTAAATAGCGAATGCTTGTTTTATTTTTTCAAAGCAGATGTGACCATGTATTTATTTTTATAATAATATTAAAAAATTGAGTGGAGAGTAATAAAGCAAAAGCGATCTTTTGACTGCTGATACCAAAAGGGGAGATATTTTTAACATTTCTAGATGATCTGGAATGTAAAGAAATTAAACAAATCTTTATATGAGAACAGATAATTTTTGTTTTCTCTTCTATAGCGGTTCTGATGAAAGAAAGGTCTTTTGGGAATTATGGAGAGCATCATAAGAAGAGTATCCAATATGCAAGTTTTATTGCATTGGGTGCTTTAAAGCACTATACTAAATTTGTCATCATTTGATATTATTGGCACAAGAAAGGTGTTCTTACGAGAAACTTTATGTGAAAAAGAAATTTTTATTTCTATTTTTATAATGCGATTTATTGATTTATAATGATAATTTATCATTGTAAATATTGAATAAAAATTTCAAATATCGTAATTTTTTTTCATTTCAAATCTGTTTCTGTTGAAACAAATAAAACGATTTTCTTGCGTATCATAATAATGTAGGGGTAAAAAAGTAAAAAAAAAGAAATAAAAATGCTGCTTATGAACGCCTTCAAATGCCAAGAACTATTGGTAACAACATTAGGGGTTAAAATTAGTATAATGATGGTTTTAACCAGCTATTTTATAAGCATAAAAATGTAATGTACAATGCCTTGCTATCTGTTATGGGGGACTTTACATTATACCATTTACGGATGCCGTCGTAAAATAAGCTTGGGGAGCTTGGGAGATATCTTTTTAAAACAGGCACATGAATGCGTAAAATAAGTGTATTCTTTTTGAGTACTATTTATGCGAGGGAGATGTTACCATTATTGTAACAAGATTTGTTACAATAATGGGTGAATAAGCAACAGGAGTTGGAGGATTCTTTTTATTCTTGTTTTGTTGATGAAACAGTCAAAATTTTGCTACAGACAATTGATATGAGATATCAAGTTATTTTAACCAGAACAGGTAATTGTAAACAAATTAGCATTATTCATTTGAGAGTAAATCCAACACTTTTTAGTTTTAGTTATGCCATTAAAAGCAGATGAATTGAAGTTAAATACAAATGAATTAAAATGTCAGCAAGAAGCTTTTCGTTTTACACCAGAGCTTTTGCCTCGGCCTTTTACGTGGGAAATCGATCATAATGGTTTATTTTGTGAAGTCTCAAAAGAGCTAGCTGAAGTTGTTGGTCCTCTCTCTTCCTCTATTTTAGGATGTAGCTTTCGTGAGCTTGCTCATCAATTTAATGATGATCGATATCTGGTTCTCAGTCATTTTATTGAAGCTGCTATGCCTTGGAGTAAAGAGATTGTTCAATGGCCTGTTGATGGTTGCTTACAATGGCTTGATGTTGAGTTGTCGGCTTTGCCAATTTTTGATGTTAAAAAGCAGCTTAAGGGGTTTCGTGGCTTTGGTATTTTAAAAATACGAAAAAAAGTCCAAGAAAAAAGAGATGAAAAGCTGGAAACAGAAATGCCATGTCTTACGGAGATAGAACGTTCAGCTTTTCATGAAATTGCAGAGAAATTACGTGATGAATTGAATTCATCGGTAAAAGAAAAAAAATTAGTTGAAGAAACAGCTATTCAGTTACCATATACACAAACATTGCCGGTAAATGCTATAGAACAAGCTCTCGTAAAAGAGCCCGCAGCAGTTTTATCATTGTTGGATACAGCAACAGATGGTGTTTTATGGTTGGATGAAGAGGGCTTTATTCAATCAGCAAGTAGGGCAGCCTTAGCATTGATGGGTTATGAAATAAATGAACTACGAGGACAGCCACTCTCTTCATTATTTACTTTGCAAAGCCGATTTTTCGTTGAAAAATATTTTAAATCAATCCGTGTGGAGGGGAAAAATCAGGTTTTAAATCGCAGAGAAACAGCTGATTTAATGACGAAAAATCATAAAAATATAACCGTTTTGATAACGATTGTATTTTTGGCACAGCAAGGCAATTATGCTATTATGTTGCGTGATAGGACACAAACAGTTCCATCAGGAGGAAAAAAAGCAGAAGAGGATAAAATTGTTGGGGTTGTTCATGAAATACGAACACCTTTGAATGCTCTTATTGGTTTTGCAGAAATTATGAGAGAAGGCCGTTTTGGTTCGATAGAAAATGAGCGCTATCGTGGATATTTACGCGATATTATTTCCTCTGGAAAACATATATTATTGCTGATTAATCAATTACTAGAGTGCTCGAAGATAAATTATTCTGGTTCCAATAACCAGATTGATTCTTCCATTATTTCTGAAACATTTGATGTGATATCTTGTTTACGTGCGACGATAGCTTTTCTTGAAACTCAAGCCAATCAGAACGGCATTATCATGCGCATTGTTGCTCCACCTCACGTTCCATTTATTCCTGTATCACAACAAGTGTTTCGCCAGATTATATGGAATCTTCTTTCCAATGCTATTCGTTTTACACCTTTGGGTGGACAGATCATTGTTCACGTTTCTTATAGAAAAGAACGTGTAAAAATTTCAGTGAGTGATAATGGTATAGGGATGAACGAAGAAGAGATTGTACAGGCACTGAAACCTTATGGTCAAGTAGAGCGCAAAGATGGCCGATCTGGTGATAGCGCTTTTATAGGAACAGGTTTAGGACTCCCAATGTGTAAAGCAATGGTGGAAGAAAGAGGGGGACAATTTTTATTGTTCTCAAAACCCAATCATGGAACAACTGTGGAAATGTTTTTTCCTCGTGTTCCATGATGTAAATCTTGCATAAAATTATTTTTTCTTAGCCAAAATATCTCTAATTTCTGTTAAAAGTTGTTCTTCTGAAGACGTTTTTTTTGGGCTTTCTTCTTCTTTTCTACGGATTTTATTCATAGCTTTAACGAATAAAAAAAGAACCCAAGCAATAATGAGAAAATTGATAAGTAAAGTAATAAAGTGTCCATAGCTAATGGTTGCTCCAGCTGCTTTGGCGGCACTCAATGTTGCTTGTTTTTCGCCAGCAAGTTGAATAAACATATTAGAAAAATCAATTCCACCTGTAATCAGTCCAATGATTGGCATAAAAATATCATTGACAATTGAGTTGACCAAGCTACCAAAAGCGCCCCCTATAATCACACCGATAGCAAGATCAATCATATTACCTTTTAGGGCAAATTCTTTGAATTCTTTCAGCATTGCGTTTTCCCCTTTATGTAAGCGATATACGGTAATTTACTTACCGCTTTTGATGAAAAAGGAAAGGGCAGATTTTATTTTTAGGATTATATTACAATATTAATATTATTTTCAAAGAACTTTATAAGGCTTAATAAAGAGCATTAGGGCTCTATTTGAATGTACATAGAACATTTCTGAGAGAAAAGCTTTTTTGATAAAAACTATATCTGCTTTTTTCAACAGAAAGTAGAAAACCGTAGCTTAATTTATATAATTGCCTCAAGATTTTTATGATAACATTAAAAAGAAAGATTTTTACAGAATACCACAAAATGAGCAGCGTTGAAAGTTGAGCTATCAGGACGCTTCTCAGATGAAGTGCATATATTGGTATAACGTATTGTTATAAAAAGAGAATTTGGAAATAAAAAATATATTTCAGCACTGATGGAAGAAATAGATAGATGAGGCAGGAGAAAACTTATAATTTAATTCCTCTTAATTCAGTAAGCGATAATAGCAATTAGGAGGAGGGCATTATGGCTTATCTAAAAGCTATTTTTACTGGGGTGCATGAGCTAAAATGGCGATAATTCTGATGGAAGAAACACATTTCATCTACTGGAAGATTGTATTAGTTTATAAATAGCAGAGCTCTAGGGTTTGCAAGATCATTTTGGTTTGGAAATCGTTGGTATGATAGGTGGGAGTTCAATGATCAACTGTCATTACTTAAACTATATTTTAGACAGAGCACTTATAGATGCAAAATTGTATTTAGCGCATCAGAAATGGCAAAGCAAACAATGCAGTTTCTTCAAAAATTTATCAATAGAGTACAAATGATTGAATATCCTGTTGCTAATAAATAGCGCAACAATAGTATGAATTTAGATAATTTTATGAACCATGTATTCTATAAATGCTAGGAAAAAATAGCTTTATAGAGCAAGCTCTGTTTCTATTGGAAACAATATTACACAAAGGAACTTTGGGAATAGGGATAATTTGCGTGCATTTTTAAGAGAATTATGAGCTTGTCTGCATGAGATGTCACAAAACCATGGCTATAGTGAAGAGCCATTGATGTTTCAATTCATGCTGCATTTTATAAGATTAGGATTCACGTTTTAATCTTTGAAAAATGTCGAAAAAGAAAAACGTTTTTTAAGAATAAAATTTTTTTACACAGTATACATCAATATAAACATGTATGGCTATTATGTGATAAATTTTCTTCTAGAAGGGGAATATTATTTGGATAATATGCTCTCTTTGATTGGTGATCTTTTGTGTTAAAAGATATAGGTGAGGTGCGATGGATTATTTTTATGTTGTGGAGAAGGATTGATGAGTTTGTTTCGTTGTATTGGCCGTTCTGCCTTATTTATGTTGGATCCAGAGCAAGCACACTGTTTAGCGATTCTCGGGCTGAAAAGTGGATTAAATGGCTGTCAAAAGGTTATCGATAAACGTTTGTGTGTAACTGTTGCTGGGCTTGAGTTTGAAAATTTTATTGGTCTCGCAGCGGGGTTTGATAAAAATGCAGAGGTTGTGGATGGTATTTTTCGTTTAGGATTTGGTTTTACTGAAATTGGGACAGTGACACCAAAGCCTCAGATTGGAAATCCTAAACCACGGCTTTTTCGTTTAAAAGAAGATGAAGCGATTATTAATAGAATGGGCTTTAATAATGACGGACATCAAGTTGTTTACAACAGATTGCGCGCGTGTAAAAAAACTGGTGTTGTAGGAGTTAACATTGGAGCCAATAAGGATACGGTCGATAAGATTGATGATTATACTGTTGGTATTGCTCATTTTTATGATGTTGCTGATTATTTTACGGTTAATATTTCTTCTCCTAATACACCAGGTTTACGTGATTTACAGTCCCGTGACAGTTTGCATCTTTTGTTGAGTGCAGTTTCGCAAGCGCGAAAGGAGCAAGAGAAAAAGCATGGATTTTCCATTCCCATTTTTTTAAAAATTGCTCCAGATTTATCAGAGAAAGAATTGGATGATATTGCAGAAGAAATAAAACTTTCTGATTTTGATGGACTGATTGTTTCCAATACAACTCTTTCACGCCAAGGTCTTAGCAATAGTTACCTCAGTAATGAAGAGGGGGGGCTTTCTGGACGTCCACTTTTTGAGCGTTCTACCATTGTGCTTGCAAAAATGCGTCAAAAATTAGGGAAGGAGATTGCCATTATTGGTGTTGGCGGTGTAAAGGACGCACAAACCGCTTTGGAAAAAGTAAAAGCTGGTGCAGATTTAATTCAATTATATAGTGGGATGGTTTATGAAGGTCCAAATCTTGCTATAACTATTCTGCAAGAGATTTTGCAGATGATGCAACAAGACGGTGTTGATAACATAAAAGGCTATCGTGATCACAGTCTTGAGCGTTGGGCAAAATTTCCTTTGTAAAAACGCTTTTTTCTTCACAAAAAATTGCGAGATTTTTTTAAAGGGGCTTGCAAACTTTGTTGATTTTCCTTATGTCACATAAGCATAAGAATAAATGTTTACGAAATCGTGAACAGTTATGATACATTTTCTTTTTATGCGGTTGTAGCTCAGTTGGTTAGAGCGCTGGTTTGTGGCACCAGAGGTCGTAGGTTCAAATCCCACCAACCGTACCATTTATCTTGTTACAACTTTTCTAATTCTTATTTTTGGCGTTTTGTGAGGCGGTTAAAAGCCGTGCTTGGCGGGATTTTTTGCGTGTGAGCCGTCACGGAGCAGAGACCTTGCGCGGATGATTTTCCTCAAATTTTGCCCAAAACGGAATGATACGATCAATAATCGCTTGAAATATAAACGGGTTAACTAAATCTATAATTCTGATTGCAATTGCAACAATAAATATCTCTATCAGTATATTTATATACTTTTAGTATATTTTGTAAACTAAGAGAATCTTATTCGACTTTCATTATTATTGCTCATAATATAAACCATTAAGTTTAAACACATAAAATAAGTAAGTAAGCATAAATTTACTAAAATATGACATATTTTTGACACAATACCCTTGATTTTGTCAACTATATATTATAAATGCGAACTTGCATGAAAGTGCATTCATATCTCCAGGGGTGTTTCGGTGGTTGATTATGGGTAGGCCATTCTGGCGCGGGGACATAAGTAACCTTGGGGGGGGTTATCTATACACTAAATTGGAGAAAATAAATGGGAAGTTCAAGTCGTTCGCACGATTATTGCAGTGCCGATAATTTTAGTAGCAAATATAACTCTGGTAGTGCGTTTGGTAGCAAGCATGGTGGTAAGGTTGGCCTTGCGAGTGGTTTTTTCCTAGGATGGGCAGCGGGGCGTAATCCTATGACTGGCATGGCCGTAGCAAGCTTTGGGCAAGCTGTAGGCAATGAATTCGGAGACACCATAGGCGGTTATGCTGGTTATGGTGTGGCTGCTGCCCAGTGTGGCACACAGTTGTTGGGTCAATCTTTTGCTAATTCAGGTGGTGGGATGTTGATGCACTTTTGATGTAGTTCTTTGGGTTATCCTAAAGCCTAGAATGGTGGTACTGTAAAAGGTGCCACCTTTATGTTTAGAATATTACACAGGAGGAGCTATGGGCGAGTTTAGTATAGTGCTCGTTTATTTTTGTCTGTGGTTTGGCATGTTGTATCTATTCCTCAAAACTATTGCTATTAATGGAAAAAGCATGTTAGGCAGGGAGAACATAGTTGCATTCATAGTGGCGGCATTGGTTATTCCTCCTCTCATTTATGCCTTTGAGTATTTTGAGTATATAGTCAGTGTGCCGATAACATCTTCTCATGTTGCTATAATTATGTTCTTTCTTTCTTTTTGCATTGAATTTATACCCAATATAGTAAACAATATAAAATGCTTTAGTTTGGCCATTATCGCAAGTTGCCCCATTTTTTTCATCGCAGCTGGTTTTATTGTTATGAGTGATGACGTTCTGTTAGATTTTTTTGATCTGCAGCTTTCGAGCTATATTTATCTGCTTTTCATTATTCCGTTGATGATAGGGGGGGCTCGCTATGTCCTAATTGCTAAAGCTTTGAAGGAAAAATCTATGTCAGTGCTAGATTTAAGCATTTGTATTGGCTGTGGGTTTGCCATAGGCATCTTTTTTGTGTCATCACTGCTTTTATCAGACCTTCGAGAAATCTATCAACAGATAGGTTTTGCAAACAGGGAGGCAGTGAAAAAAATGTTTGATTATGCGGTGTTTGGTTTTGCTATTCTAACGGGCCAAGTTTTTTTGACATTTTTGATGGTTCTCTTTGTTACTACAAAGAAATATTATTGGTTGGTCCTTGATGTTCTTGCAGAGCTGTTTTTTAGCCTCTTTGTTTCTTATTATGTAGCGTTTGTTCATACAGATGATGACTATAGAATGGTTAGAAATTGGATTTGTTTGATGTTTGTTGTTTATGTGTACGCGCGTTACATTAAATCAAAGAATGTGAAGCTTAGCGTGATTAACCCGTTTAAAAAGAAAACTGAGTGAGAAGACAGGAGGCTATAGTTCTTTGGGTTATCCTAAAGCCTAGAGCAGCCAACCCAGGAGGGGCAGTTTCTGGAGCAATAGTAGGCGGGGTCCCGTGGCGCAGCCGCGGGTATTGCTAAAGCTGGTTGGGATTGTGCTCGCTCTAAGTGGTGAAATTGTTGTTTGACCTGGCTTTTTTAACAAGGTAAAGGCCTTGCTAAGGGGTACACTATCAGCCTCTTAGCAGGGAGTTTTTCTCCCGCAATAATATCTTGGTATGCTTGGGAGGGCAAGGCGCTTTAAGGAAATTATATGTCTGACTTAATTTTTGGAATGCTGCTTAGTTTTGGGATAAGTTCCAGCCCTCGTCTCCTTAAAAACAATGGCTTGTTGGGCGAGCGCGTCATTTTGGGGGGGCTAGCTGGCCTTTCCTGCGCTATCATCTTCGCTTATCCACATAGTGAAAGTGGGCTTACAGACTTATCTTTGCTTTTGGTATGTTATCTTGGCATGCTTTTAATTCTGTACGAGCACTACTTATATAAATATTTAGTTCTTGGATTCTGTGGTGCAGTTGCTGCCTTGTGTATTGGGGCAGGTTTTGTATATTTGAGCTCTTTGTTGCCATTGCCTGCTTTGTCTGCTGCTAATAATAGCCAGCAGCAGGTGGTGCATTACATGAGTTTGGTTGCTGCAAACTATCCCTTTTTTATCCTTTTGATATCAGTTTTAACTGCGGAGCTTTTGCGTTTGTGGTTGCTTCGCGTATATAAGTCAGAATTAGCTGCGCGTGAGGTCCTTTATTTTGGGCTGGGCTGGGGTGTTCTAGACTTATGCTATAAGACCCTCCCAGCTCTTTTTCTTTACTTGAATTACCGTGTTGATAGGGCGCCACAAATGGTGGGCTATGTCGCATTTGAATCTTGTCCACAAGCGATCAGCTATCTTATTGCCGCGGGCATGATTGTATTGATGCATGTTATAAATACGCGTTTTATGTATCTTGGTTTCCAAGATAAGCGCAAGGTCTATTCCTATCTGCCTTTTGTAATTCATTTTGCGGTTGGTCTTTTGTTTATGTTTGACATTTCTTCAGGCTATGCAATATTAATAAATTCTATTTTTGAGGCTTGCAATAATGCTTGACAAATTGACATTATCTGTTATCGGCGCCGTTTTTTGTCTGGTGCTGATTATTTTCCCTTTGATGAAGAAAAAAACATTGGTTGAACATTTGGTTTTCTTGCTCGTTGTTTTGTGTCTTGTTTTTCTTTATGTTTATGGCGCTACGAGTTATTTTCCTTATTATGTTTTGGCGCTTTCGCTTATATTGGGGTACCGCTGGTTACTCTCTTTGGTTAAAACGTTTAAAGGCACGAAGGCGATTATTGGGGCAAGCGCTGGTTGTTATGTGCTTTTGATTTTTTTTCTATACGGCTTTATGCGTATGATAGGCAGTTTGATTTTTGATTTTTCTGCTTATAGTACGCCTAATATTGTTTTTGCTGTTGGTCTATTCCCTATAGGCATGGCGATTATGCAGTTTTTTTTGCTCTCTCATTGGGTGGCAGAAGATAATGGCAATGGTGTAGAGGCAGCACTGGGCGTGGGAATGGGGATTTGGGGGGCTGCTATAGGGCTTGCACTGCTTACATCTCTACCAGAAACTGTGAAAATCCTAAAAGGGGCTTTTAGTCTTGATAGGGACGCCTTACTTTTTTTACTTGAGACGGTAATATATTATACGTTTATTATAGGTCTGAATCTTTTATCAACTTTTTTAATGCTTGTGGTTTGCCTTGACAAGAAATGGCGTTTTTTTGTTCTTATCCTGCTTTTACAATGCTTGGCGGCTTGGGCGCGCTTTTCATGGCGGGCCGCTGAGCCAGAACTTCTTGCAATTGGGCATTATACAATCGCTACTATTCTTATGTTTGCTCTTATGCGGCAAATTTATGATTTTGTGCAAGACAGATTATCCATGAAGAAAAATAGCAGTTACGCTTTAGTAAATGAGGGGGCATAATAATGTTGGTTTTATTTATTACTTCGCTTCTCGCAGGCCTTATTTATGGCGCTGTCATTTATAATTTTTTTCGCTCTACATTTAGTTGGATAAATGTGCTGTTGAGCGGCATAGTTTTTGGGGTGATTGTTCTGTTAGTATGGCGTTACTCGGAAACAGAACATAAACTTGATGCCTTACGTTTACTGCAAGTGCTTGGCGTTGTTTTTCTTCTATGTGTGTTTCATCATTTTCTGAAGTTCAAATTGGTTGTCGCTGGTGCTGTGGGATGGTTTGTTGCTAGCTGCATTGCTGGCGGGTTTATTGCTTTTTGGGAGCAATCTGTAATAAAAACGCTTTATATGATGAGTATTGTTGAAACCAAGAGTCGTGCAGAGCAGGGGCTGGCGCTTGTTTTTTTATTTTTAACATTTTCGGTTTTTTTTGTTGTAGCAGAAGAAGCTATGCGTCGTTGGTTAGTTACTAAGTTTTATCGGTGCTCGCCTAGTTTGTTGTGGCGTTTGCCGCTGAATATTGGCATAGGCTGGGGTTTATGCGAATTAGTTCATAAGGCGCTAGGGCCTTTCCTTGTTTATAATGGTTGGCCTATTCGATCTAGCTTATTAGCCAATGAGTATGTAATTTTTTATTCCTGGACGCAAGCGAGTATTTTTTTGTGTGCTTTGATAAGCGTCATACTCATGCATATTTTCAATACATGCTTGGCGTATCGTGGTGTTGTTACGCGCTCTAAATTTTATGCGTGTGCGCCTTTTTTTGTCCACGCTATTGTTAACTGTTTCGGTGCAACAGTGCTGGTTACAGAGAAGGTTTGGTTTAATGTTGGGGGCAGCTTGTTTATTCTACTTTGTGTGATGTTGTTCGTATATTTTGAAAGCAAAAATCCTTTAATACAAAACATAAAATTGCGCGCTTAAAGTGTTGTAGAGTGATGAATAACTTTGCGTACTCTAAGTATGGCTAGAGAGCCTGATACGCGCTTTCTGTTCTGCAAAAAAATAGAGAAGGTTAGCACCGACGTAACGCGTCCAGTACCAAGAGCGACGTCATTTCTGCACTAATTGGGGGGAGGGTGTGCCACTGGCCACGCGCATATGGGAGTTTGCAAATATGCTATCATGCGACTTTCTAGTGTCCTCCATGAGATTGAAGCTGGGAATCTTGAGGCGGTGGTAACGCATTATTGCAAAAACAAACCCTGGCCAAGGTTTGGTCATCCGATTATGCAACGGGATGTCCGGGTTGATTTCTTTTTTTTTACGCTTTCAGGCGCCTATGCGCCCCTTCAGTTCGCTTGCGCGATCTATTTTGGACAATACAGGACTGCAACCCAATGTCGATTTTCTAATTGCAAGCATCATGAGCAAACATGGGGCTGCTTCTGAGCTGGGATTGTTGGCTTTTTTCGTTTGTCATATGCCGATATTTCTCGCGCACTATCAAGCGCGGTTTAGTGCCATTCCTTCGGTTTATCATCAAAGGATTTAAGAGAAAAATATAAAAAGGTCCCCCAATCATGGCTATGAAGCATCGCACCGAGCCAAATTTCTTGGGTATATGTCAGAGTATCACTTTAACCGCACCGATGCGTGCTTGCGGGCAAATCGATATTTCTCACTGGGATTTAGCCCATAACTATTTGAAACAGGGCTTGTTACTCGAAGCCTTGCATCAGTTTTCAGTTCGATTCGCCACCGTGGTGGCTAAAAACTCGGATCTTACTTATCGCTATCTCCCTGTTATGGTTGAACAGTTTTTCTCTACCGCCCATTTTGATAGCGATCGGTTGCGCGTTGAAGGACATATTGAACGCATTAATGAGGCCTACCGTATTCACTGTAAGGTCAGCCCATACGGCAATGGCAGGGCCGTTATTGCGCAGGCAATCATCATGGTCAGTAAGGTCTGCTTCCTTAGCTCGTGTTCTGAGAAAGCCGCTCTTCCATTACTAGGCGATTTATGTAAGATTTCCTCCGTAACCGGAGATTCTTGTACTTTTTCCTTTAATGCGCATCACCCGCTTTTTGAGGAACATTTCCCCTCCCGCGCCGTATGTCCTGGTTCACTATTGATTGAGATGGTTCTGGCTTTGTCCACGCAGGGTAGGGCGAAAAATATCGCATCTGTTGCGCTGAAAAAAGTAAAGTTCATTGAAGCAGTTTATCCGAGAGATACCTATCAGTTGACCATTAAACAGGATACAAAGTGTGAACTGGGTGGCGTTTTTTATATTCATACGGAAACTAAAAAACGAAGCACTTGCGGTAAGTTTTCTATCAAATATAAAAAGGAGGATGCGCCATGTTTAACATAATAATCTCTTTTCTTCCGTGGAGTATTTACTCCTGGGTTATCAATGGAAACGTTTTAACTCTGGTCGAACGCTCTCTCATCTTGACTGTGCTTTTATTGTTCATTATTGCTCTGAATATTAAAATTATCCGACAGGGAGAACCCGTGATGATTACGAACATTCTGACATTTATTGTCCTGTTTGTTAATTATTTCGCTGGATGGTCTACACTTTTACTGAAATACCCCACAGTTTTTTGCTATCTGTCACTTGCTCTGGTTTCATTGATGAGCTTGCTGGTAAAGAAACCCTTTACCATTTTTTATGCTCCTGCTGGTGTTTCTGAAGAAAAACGCAAACATATCCTCTTTTATCTCATCAATAAATATATTACATGGATTTGGGTAATCATCTTTTTTGCCAATGGTCTTCTAGTGGCTTTTTTTGCATGGACCCCCCAGATTTGGTTGGTCACTATGAGTTTAATTTGTGTTGGTATTCTTTTTTCTAAATATCTTCCTAACATCATACAATATTTTTATCGCGTCAAACATCATGGAGCATAATATGTCATTGTTTAACATTCTGACTGGAACCCCTTTATGGGCCTGGATTTTACTTATTTTTCTCATCGCGAGGGGAATAATCGCATTGAAAGATAGGGAAATGAAGGTTTACCGCCTTTTTCTATTGCCGATAATCTTTCTTTTTTTGGGCGCAAGCGATGTGATTAACCAGCTGGTGTTCCCGCGCTGGGGAGCAATCTCAATGTTGGCGGGGCTGATGATCGGCGTTGGCGTTGGCTGGTTGCTCTGGCATGCCACTCCGCGTTTAAAAATCAAAGAGGGAACGGATTTAATTATTCTGCCTGGTACGCGGTTGACGCTGACATTTATTCTTATCGCTTTTGTCATCAAATTCACATTGATTGCTTTTCTCAAGATTGAACATGATTTGAGATATGCATTTGATTTTAACCTTCTTTTTGGTCTTTTAAGTGGGTTCACTGGTGGTGTGTTTTGGGGCAGCACATTAAATTTATATATAGCATTTCGAAAGAATTCAAATTAATCCCTATACCATTAGCTGTGGGTGCTTCCCATTAGAACTATCTCAATAGAAGCTTATTCCTAACAACAACGCTGCATACAAATGCAGCGTTGCCTCGTAGTTTCAGATTTTTTTATCCCAGCGCGTGAATAGGTGAGGGAAGTGATATATCTGACTATGCCCCCTTGGGGGAAGAGCGAGCCTAAAGGTTTAGAATGCTATGAGTTTGAGCTAGCTGAACTTTGAGCAGATGGTTTATCGCTCATGGGAAATCATTTTGTTTTACGATTCAAAAAGAGGATAGTGATGGTCTCATTGGCGTAGGTGGGCAAGAAAACTGTTAGCTTGGCAATGCGTCAACAATTTGTAGAACTATGTTGTGGAACCCCTACGCAAAGCGGTTGCTATGATGGCATGATGCTTTTGTCAAGCATTATGATATGGGGTAGGAACCGGTGTTTAAGGGTGCAACTGCGGTCACTGTACGATCCAGTAGCATTACGTCTGAGTATTTAGGAGCGGCAGACTCTGTACAGGCTACGTGTACAATATGTGAAGCACGCTTGCGGGAATCAGTGTGTCATTATTGTGTTGTGCACGCAACCCTCTAGCGAGTACTTCATTGGTAAGGCTGTTTTTTGAAGCTGGTTGTAATTATCTGTGTGTTTTTAAAGAGAACGTTAGCACCGATGTATCGCGTGCAGTACCGTTTTCCTTTATAAAACTATTCTCATTTCTTTTGTTTCTTTAAGAAATCTGCACTTCTCAGCCTTTTTTGCATATGATCGATAACGTAGCTCAAGTTCCTTGAGACAGTGAATTTTTTTCTCTTTTTGCTAAAAATACCCAAACCATCTTATTTAGTCGAGACTTCGTTTAAGAAGGGATCTTCTAAATTTATTATTTTTTTCAATAGGATATAAATTTCTCGTTTTGGGTGCGCGGTAGACTTATAGCAGTAACAAGCTTAGGTGTATAGTTAGCAGATACCGTCATTATTGAGGAGTTTATTTAAATTGTGTTTGATCGATTGAGGTATACAGAAAAACGTGATCAATAAGCTTAGGTTTATTGGTTCTAAGCGTGGAGGGGGTTGAGCTATCCAATGCAAAAGAATAAATTGTTTTTTTGCGCTGAGCGTTGGTTATTTTTCGACATAATTGCATTTTGGTCTAACTTTGTGAACACACACTATTTCTGACTAATCGAGGAAATAGAACATTCATGTGTTGAGAGGATTAGACAATGAGTTGTAAGCAATTAGAGCAAGAAATAGCCACTGTAAAGTATACGTCAATGCAGGAGTCCAAAGCCTTATGACACACTTATTTCAGTGACGATTATTTAGGCTAAACGCATCATGTGCTTGTGGTGCCAAAAGGCTATCAATATGAGGGAAAGATTTACAAAAGCTTGAAAGCTATTGCCAAGCATATTACCGACATCAATTGGAATGGCCATTTATTTTTTGTCCTTTTAAGGCGTGGATGAGAGGATGACAGGGGACAAGAAAAGTGCTTAAACAAGCGATAAAATCAATACGCGGCGCTATATATAGACGTAAATTCACCGAAGAAGGCTTAGAGCAAGAGTTTAGCTCACTGGACGACAAAAAGAAGCAGGCGAAAGCTTTGTTAAAGCTTATTGTCATGAAGGTTGGCAATTAATACCAACGTTGCTGATAATGTAAAAATCATGCCGCAATATATTTAAGGAGCGAGTGCAAGAGATTAATACATTCCTATGGCAGATTATAAAAGCATGGTTTGCACATGAGCCTAATTATATGATTGATAAGGCAACATAAATTATTCAGGGACAAAATGATAAGAGCTATATTTTATTATGAATCTGGCGCACAGTATAAGACCTATAAAGGTAAAGCGTTTTATGGCATGGGGAGGATTTTCAACATGCTGTCGGGCGTTTGAGGGTGTTCTTACTCTCCGTAAAAGGTATTTTAACAAATCTTGCTTGCACGGACAAGGGAGAACTAGAAGTGGATGCTGATATAATCTCTTGTGAAATTGGTTTTTATTGCGTCGAAATAAATGATGAAGAAATTTATGTTTTAATTGACAGTGATAGTACTTGTATGTGCTTGACCAAGCCACATGTGACGCAATTTTTAAATTACCCATGGTGGCATGTCGTCAAATTGACGATACAGCTCTTCGATTTGTCAGAAATATGACAATGCTAAAATATAGACATATTTTGGATGTGTTTGTGACAATTGATAAGCTTACTGATAATGTTTATAAGTGCCATAATAGCACACAAGAAAAAATATAAAATCGCCGCATGTGGTAATGCGAATTGATCTAGCTGACTTGCGTAAGTAAAAAGAAATATTCATAGACATATTTTATACTAAGCGTAACGGAGAAGCGCAAAGATGAGTATAATAGCAGGTGAAGATAAAATAGAGGGCATGAGTCAAAGTCCAGTTAATCCAGACATAGAAAAGTTAAAAGCAGCCTTTCCGCAATGTTTTGCTGAGGGAAAGCTCAATATAGATCAGCTTCTTAATCTATGCGGCGAATATATTGATAATGATTTTGAGAAGTTCAAATTTGAATGGAAGGGCAAAGGAGCAAGTTTAAAGCTTGCTCAAAAGCCTTCATTTGCGACATTGCGCCCGAAGCGCGAGGAGAGCGTAAACTTTGATAATACACATAATCTTTATATTAAGGGCGATAATCTTGAAGTGTTAAAACTTATCCAGCGGGCTTATTTTGGCCAAGTGAAGATGATCTATATAGACCCGCCCTATAATACGGGTAATGATTTTATCTATGGTGATGATTTTAAAGACCCATTGGCGCGATATAAGGAAGTGACGAGCCAAACGACAAAATCGAACCCTGAGACAATGGGGCGGTTTCACACTGCGTGGCTCAATATGATCTATCCGCGCTTGCGTTTGGCACAGACTTTATTGCGTGACGATGGGGTGATTTTTATCTCAATAGATGATCATGAAGTTCATAATTTGCGCAAAGTATGTGATGAAGTGTTTGGCGAAGAGAATTTTGTTGCGCAGCTGGTGTGGAGGAAACGCACTGGTGCTAATGATGCGCAAAACAATGTAAGTACAGACCATGATTACATTTTGTGTTATAGTCGCAGGCACACTGTTTTTAGTGGAGTACAAAAGAGTTTTGCAAATTATACCAACCCCGATAATGACCCGCGCGGGCCTTGGATGGCTGATAATTTGACATGCAATAAAACAGCATCAGAGCGGCCAAATCTTAATTACCCGATTACTGATCCACAAACGGGTGTAGTTTACCAGTGTAATCCCAATCGTGTATGGGCTTATGAAAAAGGACGAATGGCAAACATCATCAAAGAAGGCAAGGTGATCTTCCCAAAAAACGGACAAGGTACGCCTACTTATAAACGTCATCAAACAGAAGTTAAATCTCAAACTAAACCATTTAGTACAATGCTTGAAACAGATATGAATTTTATAGCGACCAAACAATTACGAGAACTTTTAGGCGGCCAATTTTTTGATCATCCCAAGGGTGTGAGTCTTATAAAGCAATTGATTGAACAGACGACCAGTGACAACGACATCATTTTCGATTTTTTTGCTGGTTCTAGTACAACGGCGCATGCAGTGATGGCTTTGAATGCCGAAGATGGTGGTAATCGCAAATTCATTATGGTGCAATTGCCTGAATTATGTGATGAGAAGAGCGAAGCTTATAAAGCTGGTTATAAAACTATCTGCGATATAGGTATTGAACGTATTCGCCGCGCTGGTGCACAAATCAAGCAAAAGCATGAAGCAGAACTCACAAGTGAGCAGCCTCTAGACACCGGATTTCGCGTTCTAGAGCTCGATAGTTCCAACTTTTCCATATGGGACGATAGCCCGATTGATCCGAATGCACTTGATGTTAAAGAACAATTGCAAATGCGCTTGGATCATATTTTGCAGGGGGTGAATCCCGAGCGCTCTCATCAAGATATTATCTTCGAAATCATACTTAAATATGGTTGGCCACTGGATTTTAAAATTTATTCTTTACCAATCAATGGCAAAAAATTCTATTATATAGGCGAGAGCGAAGGCGATGTCTTGGTAATTATAGCCATAGACCCGCCCTTTGAACCCGAAGATGCGGAAGAGATGATAAAGTATTTGCCCGTAAAAATCGTAGCGCTTGATGCGGCCTTTAAAAGTGATGAGGCGCTTATTAATTGCGACTTTATCTTTAAAGACAATGAAGTAAGTTTTGATAAAATTTAAACTATAGAGAGACGATTGGGGCGGCGATATGAAACTTAAATTTAAACAACAAGAATTTCAAAATGATGCGGTTAAAAGCGTCATTGATTTATTTAAAGGCCAACCACGACGGAATTCTTCTATTTTCTTGCATTCAGAACAAGGACAATTAGCGTTAAATGAATTTGGTTATGGTAATCAATTATTAATTAGTGATGAAAGCATATTAGCAAATTTACAAGAGGTGCAACAGAACAATAAACTCTTGGCGAGTAAGACGCTAGAGCAAAAGCAGTTTTCTATTGAGATGGAAACGGGAACAGGCAAAACTTATGTTTACAGCAAGACGATTTTTGAGTTAAATCAACGCTATGGCTTTACCAAATTTATTATTGTCGTACCAAGTGTTGCTATTCGCGAAGGGGTATATAAATCACTTCAGGTAACAAGGGAGCATTTTCAAGCAGAGTTTGATAATCTGCCCTATCGTTATTTTATTTATAATTCAAAAGATCTTTCGCAAATTCGCCAATTTGCAAGCTCTACCAATATTGAAATTATGATTATCAATATTGATGCATTTAAAAAAGCAGAAAATATTATCAACCTTCCGCAAGATAGACTGAATGGCGAAAGTGCTATGCGCTATATCCAAGACACAAATCCGATTGTGATCATAGATGAACCGCAATCGGTGGATAATACAGCAAAAGCGAAGGAGGCTATTGCAAGCCTTAACCCGCTTTGTGTTTTTCGCTATAGTGCCACGCATAAAGATGAGATTAATCTTTTATATCGTTTAACACCAGTTGATGCTTATCAAAAAGGACTGGTAAAGCAAATTTGTGTCTCTTCTAATCAGATAGAGCAAGATTTTAACCGTCCCTATATTGCCTTGAAATCCGTATCACACAAACATGGCTTTAAGGCGCGCTTAGAGTTGGATATTGCGGGAAAGAATGGCACTGTGAGCCGCAAAACAGTTACAGTGAGACAAGGCGATGATCTGTATCGCGTTACGGGCGGGCGTGAGCTTTATAGGGGTTATATTGTTTCGGGTATCAATTGCATGGCGGGGGATGAAGCCGTTGAGTTTTCTGATACTGAAATTGTCAAGTTTGGCCACGCGCTTGGTGATGTGAATATAGTAGAGCTTAAACGCGCGCAAATTTATCGCACTATAGAAACACATTTAGATAAAGAATTGCGGCTTGCGCCTTTAGGGATTAAAGTTTTATCACTTTTTTTTATTGATGAGGTGGCTAAATATCGTAGCAATGATGAAGAGCCAGCACTTTATGAGCGTATGTTTGAAGAATGTTATGAAGAGCTGTTGGCGAAAAAGAAATATGCCTCCTTGCGAACTAAGTTTGCGCAAAATGTTCGAAACGTACACGGCGGTTATTTCTCGCAAGACAAGAAAGGCGTGTATAAGGATACAAAGGGCGACAGCCAAGCTGATGATGACACTTATAACACGATTATGCGCGATAAGGAGTGGTTATTATCTTTTGCATGCCCCTTGCGTTTTATCTTTTCGCATTCGGCATTAAGAGAAGGCTGGGATAATCCGAATGTGTTTCAAGTGTGTATGTTGATTGAGCAAAAATCGAATTTTACCGCGCGGCAAAAGATTGGTCGCGGTTTGCGTTTGTGTGTAAACCAACAAGGTGAGCGGGTGGAAGATAAAAATATAAATGTGCTGCATGTCATGGTGAATGAAAGCTTTGCTGAGTTTGTGAGTACATTGCAAAAAGAATTAGAGGCGGATATTGGTTATAAATTTGGTACATTGCAGATGGAGGAGTTGGTTGGCCGTATTTATGAAGATGTAAAATATGCAGCCGCTAAAGTGGAAGTGCCACAAGCACAAAAAATTATTAAAACGCTTGTTGCAAAAGATTTGATTGACGAGGCGGGTATGGTTAAAGTAGATCAGGATTTAGTGGCGAGCGAATTTGAAGCTATAGGGGCGGAGGAAATGCCACGCGAATTACGTCAAGAAATTATGAAAAAAATTGATTCAGGCGCACTTATTAATGTTGAGACGCTGCAAGATCTGATTTATATGACAGCTGTGACGGAAACAAAGATTCTGTCTTTGCAAGAGGCTGCTGATATATTGGTTGAGTTGCGTGAAAAAGCCTTGCTTACATCAGCAGGAAAAATCACAGATACATTAAAAGCGCAATGGGCGACTGGAGCGTTGGATTTAAGTGAACGTTTTAGTAAAGGGCAAAAGCAGGCTGTGCTGCAGGCGCTAGAGGCGATCCAAGCCATGCCGATTATTCGTAATGCTGCGCGCGAGGTGCGGGTTAAGCTTAAAAAGCAAACAGTGGCTTCGCCCGAGTTTTTGTCCTTGTGGGAGAAGATCAATAAAAAAACCACTTATCGTGCAAAGCTTGATCGTACAGAGTTTGTTGCCAAAGCAGTGGATGCAGTGAAAAAAATGGCGCCAGTTGCGCCCGCGCATTTGGTTTATCAGACAGCAGAGATAGAACTGGATAGTGCTGGTGTGACCTACGAAGAGCAGTTATTAAAGCAGAGTACGCTTGATTATAGTTTGTGTGCACTGCCGAACATTGTACATTATCTGACCTTAAAGTTGAAATTAACCGCAAAGACAATTATTGGTATTTTGACAAAGAGTGGTCGTGAGCATGAGTTTGTGAAAAATCCACAAGCTTTTTTAGAGCGCATAGAAGAAATACTCAATAAAACCCATGTTAATCTTACAATTGATGGCATTAAATATTTAAAGCTGGTCGGGAAAGAATATAGTGTGCAAGAGCTTTTTACCAGTGAAGAACTTGTGGCAAATTTAGAGCGTACAGCTGTTGTGAGTGAGAAGAGTGTGTATGATCATGTGGTTTATGAAAGCAGTGTGGAGAAAGAGTTTGCACAAAGTCTTGAAAATGATCCTGAAGTCAGATTGTTTTTTAAACTGCCAAGAAGTTTTAAAATAGCCACTCCCATTGGTTCTTATACGCCTGATTGGGCGGTCTTTTTAGAGCGGGATGGCGAACAAAAGCTTTACTTTGTGCTGGAAACAAAAGGGGCAAACAGCGAGTTTGATTTGCGCCTTAAAGAAATGCTGAAAATTAAATGCGGCAAAGCGCATTTTGCTGCACTGCAAACGAGCGTTGCATTTAACGACCAGCCGGTGACAAATTGGCGTGAATATAAGCGTACTTTGCCCGAAGCGGCGCATGAGTTTCCAAGTGCTGCGGTGGTTGTTGCAGAATGATTGGTGCATGAAATACTTAACGTGAGCGCGGGGAAGAGAGCAAAGCTTTTTATATCAAGATAATAAATCGACAAAAGGTAGCTATAATCCACACTTCTAATACAGGAGGTAAAGTTATGAAAACTAAAAATATGTATAAACAACTGAAAAAATCAAATTAAGCGGGGTGATGTTACTGCGCTCAAAGCCCGAGCAAGTGAGCAGAAAATGGCTGCTCGAAGCTCCCTTCTGAATTGAGGTTTTAGAATATATAAAGCTGGCAGCTTTATAGCTTTTGGATATATTAATGACGATAAATTATGAAGTTAAAAAGTTGCTCTATGGCTGTGCGGCAATGAGCGGGGTTCGGCTGATTACAGGTTCCTTCCATGCTTTTTTTTTCTTGTCTATGGGTGTTAGCATAACACAGTTAGCTTTATTGCAAATTGTGTTTAGCGTAGCTATTTGTATTTTTGAAGTGCCTTGTGGGATTTTAGGAGATAAAATCGGCGTTAAACAAAATGTTATCTTATCATGTTTCTTTTTTTCGCTCTTCTTCTTTTTATGTATCTACGCGCCTAATCTTTCTGTCTTAATTCCGGCAGAAATTATTTATGCTTTAGGCTTTGCTTTATGTTCTGGCGCTGATAGCACATGGATTAAAGGCTTAATCGACGGCAGTGGTTACAAGGGTCGTTTGATTTACCACCAAGTAAACGCCTATAAGCGGGAACTAACGGCATTCATGAATACGGTTGCTGGTGCGCTAGGTGTTCTTATTGTTTTGTGTATGGATAATTATCAGTCGGCATATTATTTTTGTTCTTTCGGATTTCTCGTACTTGTATTCTTGTTTAGTCGGGTGACGGGGATAGGTATTGCATCCGTTTCGGATAGTCAGCCAATAGACTCAGGTTCTTTGTTGCATGCAACAGAAGCTTTTGCTTATTTAGTTACCTCAAAAATCGGGTTATATTATATATTGATATGTGGTTTTATTGTTGCTGCATTGCAGCCAATATTTCATTTTTGGCAACCTTTTATTTTGGGACAAACAGGAGTATTAGACAATGCAACAGAAAAGACTAAAATTCTTATTCTTGGCCTGTGCTTTGTGTCTTATACTCTCGTAAAATACTTATTTAATCGCTTTGTAATTAAATATCTTATGCAAAAATACGCTCCTATGGCGATAACTTTGTACTCACTAGTCCTGAGTGCTGTTGTTATGCTTGTTCTGCTTCTCGTTGCAAACAGTTGGGCCCCCATTATTTTATTCACCATATTTCACAGTTTTTTTTCTGTCCCCGTAACGCAGTTTGAAGCAGAATTTTTTAAACATATTCAACAAAAGAATGCAAATACGGTTTTATCCATTGTTAGTTTTCTTGCACGTATTTTTGGTATTTTAGCGCTTGTGCTGATTGGTTGGTTGGCAAACAATGTTTGTATAGAAGCAGCTTTTTGTTTCACCTTGCTTTGTATATGTTTAATTATCCCGTTTAATTTGGCTTGGCTTTATGCTGATAAAAAGTTAATAAAAGACGAGAAGGTTTGAAAGTGAAGATACTGTTGAATAGGGACTTGCCTATGACTTACATAAAGACAAAGGAAAAAATAGTGTGTGGGTCACCTTATATGGATTGAGTCGAAATTAAGAGCTGTCCATCGTTTTTAGTAGAGATGCTTACCGATTTGAATGCGCCAAATGATTGTGCGGCTATTAGCCAGAAATATCGCGAACGAGCATATCAAGAAGCTTGTGATATTGATGTTTTGTTAAATAGTGGGCGCGTATTAGATTTTGCAAAAAAAAACGCAAGCTTTTTTAGAGTGCGCGGAGGAAATCCTCGATAAAGCGTATGTCAATCTTACTATTGCTGGTATTAAATATTTAAAACTAGCTGGCCAAGACTATAGTGTGCAAGAATGTTTTGCAAGTAGCTAACTTTTGGTGAATTTAGAGCGTACAGCTCTGGTGAGTGAGAAGAGTGTAATGATCATGTGGTTTATAAGAGTAATATTGAGAAAGAATTTGCGCAAAATTAATGATAATGCCTCCGAAGTAAAATTATTTTTTAAATTGCCAAGGAGCTTTAAAATCGTGACGCTCATAGGCTTTTACACGCCGGATTTGGGGGTGTTTTAGAGTGAGATGGCGCGCAAAAGCTTTATTTTGTACTGGAAACAAAAGGAACGAATAGCGAGTTTGATTTGCGCCTTAAAGAAATGCTGAAGATTAAATGCGGCAAGGCGCATTTTACCGCCCTTGATACTGGTGTGGTGTTTAACGAGGCTCTGGTAATGAGTTGGCGCGATTCTAAGCGGGGGATGGTGGTAGAGAGTGTGGGGGGCTGTGGTAGGAGTGGGCGGCACGAATGACGCTGTCTTTAGTTGCGTACCGCCAAGCCAATTTTGTGCTTTGCGAAATTCGCCAAGGCTTTTGGACGTACCGCGTAATAAAATCTTATGAATATTATGCAGAAGGCGCGCAGAAATGGGTGATTGCGTGTCTAGCTTCCCAATGTCGTAATTAAGTACAGCCACATAATGAGATAGCTCTTCAATATCATCAGTCACACTGATACTTTTTCTTTATTTTCAAACAATAATAGGTCAGATGGTAACGATTATGTCCTTTCTATCTGAGAAAAGAGTAGCACCGCTTGCGTATATGCACGAGTAAAAGTCAATCAACATTGGTCTGAGGTAAAAAACGCCAATTATTTCTAATACACCTAAGGATTTCATAGCTTGCTCTAACGGTTTATATAAAGCCGCCATTTTAAAAGGTGGATTGGGTGGCAAATTTATTGGGATATAGGCTTTATGAATCTCTCGAACTAAGCTTTCTACTATGCAGGTCCTAAGGCGTGATTGCATATATGGCCGCATCTGTTGCTGCGTTGTGTAGGCAGAGATCCTAAATTAGGAAAGGAGGGCTGCTCTTTTAATTACAAAGGAAGAATACGGCGCGTAAGTGCAGCAAAATGTATTTTGAGGAGCAGTAAAGGGGTGAGGCATTTGATGTCCAGCGGGTGACGGATTAATTGGAGTATAAGTGGGCATTGCTAGGGTGGAGTTTTTAGTTAAGAATTGCGCTCCGTACGCTATAAGCTCTCTGCATTCTTCATATAGGCGTTGAGATCATCGCCCAATGCAACGTAAAGGGGCTATTTTGCCTTTAACGCTTGTTTGGCTGCTTCCATTAGTGCCGCTGGCTCTATCAGCCATTACGGTGATAATTTCCTCGTCCAAAGAACAGATCAATCGATTGCGTAATAGGGTATATGTGCCTTTTTTGACCGTGTCTTTTTTAAAAGGCAGCTGTTACCTTGTGGCAGGGTTGGGTGTGTCTATATGATCAGCCTGCCAAAGAAAAGGAAGCGTTATCGCGATAGCCACCAATAGTAGTCCAGCGATAAAGGTGGCAGCAAACTGCAATGATATAAAAGAACCAAAGACGCCGACCAAAAAGCTTCCGACCGGCGTTCCAGCATAGCCGATCACTCGAAAAGCAGAATTAGCTCGCCCGAGAAGTTGCTTTGGTGTGAGGCGCTGCCTGAAGGCGGTAACACCAATAAACCATAAGCTTGCTCCAACGCCAGCGATAAAGGTGACGCCCCATACGACGACAGCACTTTTTGAAAAGGCTGGAACCAGCAGCAAGATAACCGTCCCTAAACCGTCAGTGAGAACAGCTAGGCGCACCGGTGCATAGCGTATATGTGGTGCAAATAGGGCACCTGCCATTGTACCAAGCGCGTAGGCTGCAAACATCACGCCATATTGGCTGCTATGTAGGCCCAGATACCGACCGTCGGTAACGAAGAAGATGAACGAGGTTAGGAATGCTCCAAATACTACCGATAGAAAGAATGTGAGTAATGTAAGGGAGGTAAGATGCCGATTTGAAAAAATAAAACGAAAGCCGGCAATGATATAACGAAAAGTGATGTTTTCTTTATCAGGTGTTGGCGATGTCGGAACAGTATGGCGAGCGGTAAAAATCAATGTGATAAAAAGCACGATTAACAGGCCAAGAAATAGCAGTGTGCTATGCGCTAAAATGCTGCTTGTTATGACAGGGGCAAGAAAATAGGAGACCCCGAAATCTAAAAACAAGACAATTGAGTAGAAGGTCATCAATCGCTCTCCCTCCATGATAAGTGGTGGAATCGTCATTATATAAGCTTCGGCAGAAACGACGATGAATCCAGCAATGGTTGCATAGAAGAAAATTTGTTCGGCTGGAGCAATCTGTATCATGAGCAGTACGAACAGTACAATATGCAGTAGCATGAAGATGAGGAGAGCCGAGGTGGCAAGTTTTATTTTGTCGCAGCGATCAAGTAAAGTGCCTGCAAGGATTCCGAAAATTGGCCACGCTAATGAGAAGAGACCTTGCGCCCAACTTACTCCGACTACGCCATATCCAGATTGTCTTGCTAATAGCGGGATGGCAGTGCGCAAAGCACCGCTGAGTAAGGCGAGCAGACTAACGGTTAGGCAAAAATAGCGTATGTTCTTATTGGCAAAAGGAGTGAACATTCTTTTCTCCTTAAGATGCCACACAGATTTCCGCAGGTCCATCAAGTACGGCGGTTGTATTCAGCATGTTTGAGACATAGCCGTCCAAGATATTCCCATCTGCCTGAGGTAGAAGAAAATACATAAGGTTGGAATACCATTGCCAACCACGCTGAGTCAGCTGGAGATTGTTATCACTTTCTGCGATGAGACCTGCACCTATGAGCTGTTGTAGGTTATTGTAAACGAAAGAGGGGAGTGCGGTCCAGTCAATTCTTTCTTTTTTGGCATAACCGTTATAAGGTAGCCGCATACACAAAGCCTTGGAGGCTTGTTGCTCCGCTGATACCCAATTGTAGTATACTTTGGATTTGCCTTTAAGTTGTATGTCGGTAATGTATCCGCTTCGACAGGGATTGGTTCGTGTGACGAGTGAGCCGAGAACCGACAGTGCTGACGCCCCGAAGCCAACCACATAATCGTCATGATAACCATGCAAATATTTGTGATAGCGGAAATAATTAGCTGAACTCGTTTTAGCGAGCGTTAGAGGAGTGTTATTGGCAATTTTGATATAGGAATGCCCATTACACGGCGCATAGCTGCAGCTGCGCATAACAATGTCGCTAAATAAGCGAAGCATCTGTCGATGCTGTAGGCTGGATGGCTTTAGCCCTTTTTGTGCGTAAGACTTATGCAGTTGCGACGTGATAGCCAGATTGTTGATTGCATAGAGGTTGATTGTTTCAGGATGAATCTCGCTGGCTTGCTTCAAATCGTATAATAGTTTTTCGGCTTGCTGGCTGTGCATGCCATATAGTAGGTCGAAACCGACATGTCCAATGATCTCTTGTGACCAAGCCACGGTATTGTTGATTTGTTCACGTGTTGAGGTGAGGTTAAACAATGATCGGAAACGCTCAATGAAACTCTGTATACCGAAGCTGATCCGGTTAACGCCGATCTCACGGGCAGCATAAAGTTTATCACGTGTGACGCTCTTCGGTTCGCTTTCCAGTGTAAACTCGGTTAAGGAAGAGAGCTCAAATTCGCCATGCAATACTTTTCCGATGTGTCGGATATTATCTGCGGACAAAAGCGACGGTGTGCCGCCCCCTATATAGATGCTGCGGATGGGCCCTCTAAGCGAGCGAATGAAATTTCCTTTGGTTCTGATCTCTGTGGTAAGCGCTGACATATAAGATTCGATTTGCTTAACGTGCTTGTAGGCCCCTTTCTGAAAGGGACAGAAGGAACAGATGGTTTCGCAAAAGGGAATATGCAAATAAAGAGAAATGGTACGCGCTTGTGGAATCTGCTTACTTTGCGCTAGTTTATTAAAGTCTATGTAATCGTAAAATTCATTTAAAATAGTGCAAAATAACGGATATGTGAAGTCGTAAATCGGCTTGAGTTGATCGAACTTCACAAAAGGATGATCCACGAGTTGCATAGCTTACCTCCCCCAATTTCTTAACTTGCACTATATTATTGACGGGCGACTGGTGATCCAATCACCCGAGTGTATTACCAAAGATTTTCACGGAACATAATGAATCCTCCTTTTGTAGAAGTTATATGTATTATACATATAACTTACTATATGAACAGGCTAGCTTGTTTAAGAGGCAATCTAAAGATAAAAATATAAAAGAACTTTCTCTTGCAGCCTTATGGTCTGATATTGTAATTGGTATCCTGTTTTACGTGGTCGGGCTATGAATGCCTAGGGCGAGAAAAAGCAGGGTATTTTAATGGACGTGCGGGGCATCATTGTTATGTTGCTGGGACTTGGAATTTGCGTCTGGTTATGAAATATCATTAGCGCAAAAAGATGGTTTTAAAGGTAGAGATATATTTTTTAATATCCCTGTAAAACTTCGAGAAGAGATAGAATTATCTATTAGAAAACATATAAATGTCCAGTGTGATAATATTATCGAATTACATGACATCATCACTCTTGCCCGCCATTTTGACATATTACCTAAAATCTCATTGAGATCGTACCATGTACTGGCAAACGGGGATAGATCGCGTTTTGGTATGACTGCGGCGGAGTTACGTGCCGCATTATCTTTGCTAGAATCCAATAGGACTAGGCTTAATAGGGTGCCTTTGCATGTGGGCTCTAATTTGAATTCGACTGAGTTAATAGTATCCACCTTAACTAAGGCTGGAAAGGATATTTACGCATTGAAGGATCAAAAAAGTTTTATCAGTCTAGGCGGGGGATATCCGATTTCCACAGCGTTTTGCGATGCCGTGACGGTCAATGACGAATACCCTCGTAAAATTTATGAGGCATTATCACAATTGGGTTGTGATTTATATAAGCTTACGGTAATTATTGAACCTAGGCGTATTATATCTGAAGATTATGGTTATTTATTTTCAAATATTAGCTCTATAAAAGAGCAGAATGGTACGAACTTAATTACAATCTGGGCTCTGGGGATGTGTACTCAATATGCACAGTATCACTAGATCATAAGTCAAAGTATATGAAAGCAACTGATACAAAAAAGATTTTACGATGGTGGAAGATCGACGATGAAGGATGTTAGTTCAAAGGAAATTGATATTATTGTGTTCTCATATCCTGATTTTTTGGCTTTTTAGATATAAATAACAAACCTCCTAGTGGGCTGGAGACTATCAAATGTTGGATCCCGCATGGCGCAATTAGCAAAAAATCCTATCTATTGGATTTGGTATGCTCTACTGTATTTTCAGCCCTAAATATTGTGTGCGAAGTGCAATGTCAAGCGGTGGGAATTGATATAAGTGCAGAGTCTATAAGTATCCGCTCAGAACAAGGTTGATAGCTCTATTATGCAGGGGATGGTTAAGTTTCATGTCGGAAATGCTAAGCGTATGTCTTGTCCTGAAAATACATTTACGCATATTACGGCGGGGTGAGTGTTTGTAAGCACTAGCTGTAAAGGCTACTCACCATCCTAGGGTGTTTACTTCTATGTGGATAACAATAGAGTTACAAAACTTGCTTCATATTAAAAGAAAAGTTTCTTTTCTTTTAATTAAGCATTACTACAACCAAAAGGAAATTAAATATCTCACCTTTATTATTCTCGCCAATGTTTGCTTATATATGATTATTTGAATCGGAATTAGGTTACGTACAATATGGTATTTCTCGCTGTTTTATATAAGAAGAAGGTTCGCACCGATGTATCGCGTGTAATATCAACTTTTTCACTATGGTGATAGGATAGCTTGTTGAGCGTAAAGTTCTTTTACCTTGATAGATCTTATAGTATTCTTCAAAAATATCAGTTGATAATTTTTTTTCGTGTCGTTTATGCAGGGGCTGATACTATAAGAATAGAACTTGATTGTTTGTAAAGTTGGTATGTTATGGCTGTAAAAAATGGTAAACAAACGAAAAGTAAAAATTTTAAACCTGTCTCTCGTTTTCTCAAAAGTTTACGTGGTGTGCGCAATTGGGAACAAGTTTCACAATGGCTTGCTTTCCGTAAGGTAGAGGATATTGAATGTATTACGCCTGATCAAGCAGGGGTACCACGGGGCAAGATGATGCTTTCTAAAAAATTTACATCGGAAACATCATTGGCATTGCCTTCAGCAGTTTTTATGGCAACAATTTCAGGGGATTATCCTGAAGATGGTCATGGTTTTGAATATCCTAAAGCAGATGGTGATTTACGCCTTGAGCCTGATCTTTCTACGTTAAGCATTGTTCCATGGGAAGATGCTCCCACAGCACAGGTGATTTGTGATCTTGTGTATCAAAATGGTCAGGTTGTGGATTACACACCACGCAATGTTTTACGAACGGTAGTTCATTTTTACACAAAAATGGGTTTAAGCCCTGTTGTTTCACCAGAAATTGAGTTTTATTTGGTACAAAAAAATCCCGATCCTGATTATCCGTTAGTTCCACCGGTTGGTCGTTCTGGGCGTTCAATTGGTGGTGGACAGGGGTATTCCATTGCCGGTGTGAATGAATTTGATGATTTGATTGATGATATTTATCATTTTTCAGAGGCACAAGGATTGGAAATTGATACCCTCATTCATGAAGAAGGAGCAGGTCAGTTTGAAATCAATTTACGTCATGGTGATCCTATTGAATTAGCGGATCAAGTTTTTATGTTTAAACGAACAATTCGTGAAGCTGCACTAAAACATAATATGTATGCAACTTTTATGGCAAAACCCATTCAAGGGCAGCCGGGTTCTGCTATGCATATTCACCAATCGGTTGTTGATAAGAAAACCGGTATGAATATTTTTACACAGGAAAATGGTGAAGAAAGTATCTGTTTTCGCCATTTTATTGGTGGATTGCAAAAACATATGCCAGGGGTACTTGTGATGCTTGCGCCTTATGTGAATTCTTATCGACGTCTTGTCCCTGATAATTCGGCTCCTGTTAATTTGAGATGGGGATATGATAATCGTACTACAGCTTTTCGAGTTCCCCGTTCTGCTCCTCAAGCGCGGCGTGTTGAGAATAGACTTCCTTCATCAGATGCGAATCCCTATTTAGCCCTTGCAGCTTCTCTAGCGTGTGGTCTTATTGGTTTGCAACAAAAAATTGAGCCGGATGAGCCAGCAACAAATAATGTAAACGCTGATAATATTGAGTTACCGCGTGGACTCATTGAGGCAGTCAATTTGTTTGAACAAGATACAGCGATACGTGCTATTTTAGGGGATGTGTTTGTCAGTACTTATGCTGCAATCAAACGACAAGAGTTTGAAACTTTCATGGAAGTAATTAGTCCGTGGGAGCGTGAATATCTTCTGCTGAATGTTTAAATTTTATGACGATGATTGATTATAATTCAATTTCTCCAGGAATTTCTTGGTATGAAGATACTTTAAAAGAACGTCCCTCTTATCCTTCTTTTTGTGAAAACAGACAGTGTGATGTGGTCATTATTGGAGGCGGATTTACGGGTCTGTCGGCTGCTTATCATTTAGTCAAGGCTGGAGTAGATGTTGTTTTATTTGAAGCATCACGTTTTGGTGATGGTGCTTCAGGGCGCAATGGTGGACAGCTGGGAACAGGACAACGGCAATGGGTAGAAACATTAGAAAAAAAGTATGGTTTTGAGCGAAGTAAGGCTCTGTTTGATTTAGCAGAAGAAGCTAAAAGAGATATTTTATCTTTATGCGCGATGCCTAATTGTTCGTGTGATTTGATAGGAGGACAGCTTTCTGTGACACATAAAAGGCGTGAGCTTCTCTCTTATCAACGGCATATTGAGGTGATGCAGCGTTATGGCTATCATGCGCTTACTTTTATGGATAGGGCAGAAACATCTAGGCGACTTGGATCGTCTTTTTATTGTGGTGGTATTTATGATGCGGATACCGGCCATATAAATCCCTTAAAATTGATTATTGGATTGGCAAAAAAAGCTAAAGATGTTGGTGCTAAGCTTTATGAGAAGTCACAAGTAACGACCGTAAGGCGCACGGGAGCCCATTGGAAAGTGATAACAGAAAAAGGCAGTGTAACAGCAGAGCATGTGTTACTTGCAACAAATGGGTATAAACTTGGTCTGGAGCGTTTTATTGAAAAAAATATTGTTTCTATTCGTTCTTATATTGGAGCAACGGACCCATTACCAAAGCACAGTTCAATTCTCGCAGGCGGGGAATCGGTTGATGATTCCCGTTTTATGGTTCGCTATTTTCGCAAAAGCGTTGATAATCGTCTCTTATTTGGTGGCGTAGAAAGTTATGATAATAAACATCCTTTAAATTTAGATGAACGTATAAAACGGCAAATTGCTGAAGTTTATCCTCAATTACACTCTATCAATTTAAGCCATTGTTGGGGAGCAACGGTTGCCATTACAGTTGAGCGCATGCCCTATGTTCGACAACTTTTCTCAAGGATGACTTATTGTGGTGGTTATTCAGGGCATGGCGTTATGCTGGCTCCTTTCATAGGAAAATTATACGCAGAATGGTTGACTGGAAAATATGAACGTTTTTCCTATTTCCAAGACTTGAAGATTTCATCTTTTCCGGGGGGAAGAGTTTTGCGTTATCCGCTTATATTTTTAGCAATGCGTTGGTTTTCTTTAATGGATCGTTTTTGATGGAAACATTGCTTGAAATGAAGCAAATTAATGGCTTCTTTAGTATCTGTTTGCTTTAATGAGCGAAGCTTTTATAAGTGATATGGGATTTCATAATCGAATAGAAAAATAAACAAGTTCATGGTGCATAAAATTATTCCAGTTTCTTCTTTTGATTGTATTGTTTTTGGTGGCAATGGTGATTTGGCGTCGCGCAAGCTTTTGCCGGCTTTGTATCATTGTCAGTGTGTTGGTCAATTCAGTGAGCCAACACGTATTATTGGGGCTTCCCGCACTCCCTTAAGTCATGAAGAATATCAAAATTTTGTCCGCACTTCTTTAGAAAAACATATCCATCCAAAAGATCTCAATTCAACAGAACTCAATCGTTTTCTTGCACGTTTAAGCTATGTTTCTGTTGATGCTTCCTCAAATCGAGGGTGGGAGGATTTAGCTCTCCTTCTGTCACGAGATTCAGCGAATATTCGAGCTTTTTATTTGGCTGTTAGTTCGTCACTTTTTGCTGATATTGCGATGAAGTTGGGAAAAAATGATTTGGTGACACCACAAACACGGATTATCATTGAAAAACCAATTGGTTGCGATGTAAAAACAGCTGTTTCACTTAATGATGCATTTGCAAGCGTCTTTAATGAAGAGCAGATCTTTCGTATTGATCATTATCTTGGGAAGGAAACTGTTCAAAATTTAATGGCATTGCGGTTTGTTAATACACTTTATGAACCGCTATGGAACTCCAACTATATTGATCATGTTCAAATAACCGTTGCTGAATCTTTAGGGTTAGAGGGGCGTACAGAATATTATGAAAGCACTGGTGCTCTACGGGATATGGTCCAAAACCATATGCTGCAATTACTTTGTTTGGTTGCGATGGAAATACCATTTACCAACAGTGCTAATGCTGTGCGCGATGAAAAACTTAAAATTTTACATTCTTTAACACCGCTTGATGTACATAATGTAGGACAGCATACTGTACGTGGGCAGTATCTTTCTGGTCTATCAAATGGTATATCTGTAGAGTCTTATTTCGATGATCTGGGAAGAGTGAGTAAGAGTGAAACATTTGTAGCGCTTAAGGTTAAGATTGATAACTGGCGTTGGGCTAATACGCCTTTTTATTTACGAACAGGTAAGCGCATGTTTACGCGAATGTCTGAAATTGTTGTGGTTTTTAAACCTATTCCTCATAATATTTTTAATGTGGATTTAGATGAAATTTTTTCTAATCGGCTTGTGATTCGTCTCCAACCTGATGAGGGTGTGAAACAATGGTTGATGATTAAGGATCCAAGTTATGGCGGTATGCGGTTTCGTCACATTCCATTAGATATGAGTTTTGCTTCCGCATTTTCTGAACGTAATCCTGATGCTTATGAACGTTTATTAATGGATGTTATTCGTGGAGATCAAACGCTGTTTATGCGTCGCGATGAAGTTGAGGCTGCTTGGCGTTGGATTGATCCAATCATTAAGGGATGGGAAGCAATAAAACAGCCTTTTCACAGTTATAGCGCTGGTTCGTGGGGGCCATCTGCTTCGACGATTCTCATGGAACGTGATGGGCGTATATGGAACAATTTAGTTTAGAGCAATAAGTATGTATAGAATGAATATTGACCGTTTAGATTTTGAAACCCCTCAGACTTTAGCCTTGGCATTAGCAGATCGAGTAGCCGCAGAACTTAGTGTATCTGTTCTTGAGCGTAAGAGAGCAGTTTTAGCGGTGTCTGGTGGTAAAACACCAGAATTGTTTTTTCATTATTTGTCAAAAGCGGATATTGATTGGCAAAATATCATTATCACTTTGGTCGATGAACGTTTCGTTCCTACACACGATGAACGTTCAAATGAGCATATGGTACGGTGTCATTTGTTACAAAATTTTGCCGAAAAAGCGCGTTTTGTAGGGCTTTATCATAAAGCGATTACTGCTGAACTTGCTGCTTTTTCAGCGGCGAGTCGTATTAATACTTTGCCTAAACCCTTTGATGTTGTTGTTTTAGGAATGGGGGGTGATGGACATACGGCTTCTTTTTTTCCTGATGCTGATCGTTTAAAGCAAGCGCTTGATCTGCGAACACAAGCACTTGTTTTGCCCCTTCATGCTAAGAGTGCTGTTGAGCCAAGACTCTCACTAACTTTGCCAGTTATTATGCAGTCTCGTTGTATTATTCTCCATATCGAAGGTTTTCAGAAACGCGATTGTTTTGAAAAAGCTTGTCAGGATGGATCTGAAATAGAAATGCCTATTCGGGCAGTTTTGCGTAATTCCCCTCATCTTGTGCAGGTTTATTGGTCGCCTGCAGATAATGAAATAAGTGAATTAGAATATGAGAGACAAGGTGAATAAAAACGTAATCTCTCTCAATGAATGAGGGGAAGCAACAATGAAAGAGGGAGGGGAATATGGCACTTTCCAAGACAATTGCCACAGTTACACGAAGGATTTATGAACGTTCTCGATCAACACGAGAAATTTACTTAGATCGTATTACGAAAGCACAAGTTCATCGCCCCAAACGAAGTTTTTTAGGATGTGCCAATCAGGCTCATGGTTTTGCTGCTTGTGGTGCAATAGATAAAGAGCGTTTGAAGGGAAATATCGTTGGGAATATTGGCATTATCACGGCATATAACGATTTACTTTCAGCTCATCAACCTTTTGAAAAATTTCCTCACTTAATTAAAGAGTCGGCCCGTATGGTTGGTGGTGTTGCACAGGTTGCAGGTGGTGTTCCCGCGATGTGCGATGGTGTTACGCAGGGAAATGCGGGGATGGAGCTTTCCCTTTTTTCGCGTGAAGTAATTGCAATGGCGACAGCTATAAGCTTATCACACGATGTCTTTGATGCAGCATTGTATCTTGGGGTGTGTGATAAAATTGTACCAGGTTTATTGATTGGTGCACTAACATTTGGTCATTTACCAGGAATTTTTATACCAGCTGGTCCTATGACAAGTGGTCAAGGTAATGATGAAAAAGCGAAGATACGTCAACTTTACGCGGAAAATAAAATAGATCGCCAAACACTTCTAGCATCAGAAGCACGTTCTTATCATGGACCAGGAACATGTACATTTTATGGAACAGCTAACTCTAATCAGGTGATACTGGAGATGATGGGGCTTCATATGCCGGGAGCTTCTTTTGTTAATGCGAATACACCGTTGCGTGATGCTTTAACAAAAGAAGCCACGAAACGTGTACTTGAAATGACAGATCTTGGTGATCATTATAGGCCACTTGGTATGATCATTGATGAGCGTTCTTTTGTAAATGCCATTGTAGGATTAAATGCAACAGGAGGTTCTACCAATCATACGATTCATTTGATTGCTATAGCTGCTGTTTGCGGTATTAAATTGACATGGCATGATATTGCAGAAATTTCATCTGCTGTGCCTCTTTTAGCGCGCATTTATCCTAATGGTTTAGCGGATATCAATCATTTTTATGCTGCTGGGGGGATGGGATTTATTATTCGCGAGCTTATCGAGGCAGGTTTAGTACATGAAGATGTTTCTACGGTTTTTGGTAAAGATCTCACTGCTTATGCAATTGAAGCAAAGCTTTCTGCTGATGGTCATGTGGTGCGTGAAGCGGCTCTCAAGGAAAGTGGTGATCATAAGGTGTTAGCAGGGTGGAGAAAGCCATTTCAGCCTGACGGTGGTCTTCGTGTTTTATCGGGAGATTTGGGAACAGCTATTATAAAAGTTTCCTCTGTTAAACCAGAGTATTGGCAGATTAAAGCACCAGTCTTTGTTTTTAATGATCAAGAGGAACTACAAAAATCTTTTAAATCTGGAGTGTTGTATGATAAAGATTTTATCGCTGTCATTCGCTATCAAGGACCAAAAGCCAATGGTATGCCAGAGCTTCATAAATTAACGACCATTTTAGGCGTTTTACAAGATCGCGGTCAAAAGGTAGCATTGATAACCGATGGGCGTATGTCAGGGGCGTCAGGAAAAATTCCTGCTGCCATTCATGTGACACCGGAAGCAATGGATAATGGCCCCATTGCACGTTTGCAGGATGGTGATATTGTTTTTCTTGATGCTCATGAGGGTAAACTAACTCTTTTGGAGGATTTAGCAAAATTTAACGCGCGAAAAATCATACCTCCTGATCTTTCAAAAAACGAACATGGTGTTGGACGCGAACTTTTTCATGTTTTTCGTCAATCCGTTAATCGTGCAGATCAAGGGGCATCTGTTTTTATGACATGAAAAATGCAAAAATAAACAAGCTTAATCATGTACAATAAAACCATATACAAGGAATTGTTACAATTCTTAGAATTTTGGTATAGGCAGATTGTGTGATCGCGCGGCGGCTTTGAGTGTATTAACCATAAGCATGGCAATTGTCATTGGTCCAACGCCTCCTGGAACAGGGGTAATCGCAGCAGCTTTTTCTTTTACGTTTTCAAAATCGACATCACCAACAAGACGTGTTTTCCCTACACCTTTTTCTGGTGCAGCAACGCGGTTAATACCAACATCAATAACAATTGCACCATTTTTTATCCAGTCTTTTTTAATCATTTGTGGGCGGCCTACAGCTGCGACTAAAATATCAGCGCTTCGACACACATCATCAAGGTCACGGGTACGACTATGGGCAATTGTCACAGTGGCATTGGCTGCTGTTAAAAGGGCAGCCATAGGTTTTCCAACAATATTAGAGCGTCCAACAACGACAGCATCAAGTCCAGATAAATCTTGCCCACAGTGTCGTTCAATCATCATCATGGCACCAGCTGGTGTGCAGGGAATAATCGCATCTTCAAGTGCATTTGCCGCGAGTTTTCCTACATTAATATAATGAAAACCATCAACATCTTTTTGGAAAGCAACGGCTTGTGTTATGCGATTTGTATTCATATGAGCAGGGAGAGGCAACTGTACCAAAATACCATGAATTTTTGGATCAGAATTTAATGTTGCAATAAGTTGAAGGAGTTCTTTTTCTTGCGTTTCTTTGGAAACGACATGTTTGATTGAAAGAAATCCACATTCTTCGGCTTTTTTATTTTTTGAGGTGACATATACTTGACTTGCGGGATCATCTCCAACGATAATAACAGCGATACTAGGTTGTATATTATAGTGGTGGCGGAGCTTTGTTGTTTCGGCCTTAACTTTCACAATAATCTCTTCAGCAAGTTTTTTTCCGTCGATAATATTATTCATTCAGAGATCCTTTCGGTAAGGCTGTTTGTTTTTTTGTAAAGCATTTTCTAATAATACGATAGACTTTTATAGCAATATTCATATGAGAACAGTAAGAATGGTTTTATAATGTTGTGGATTTATAGTTTTGAAGACTTTTAAATAATTGCTTTATAAAGAAGCAGCAACATTGCTGTTTGAATAAATTTTGGATAAAGAACAAAAATAATGAAGATACAAAGTGGATATAGTGAATTATAGGGTTATAAAAACTTTTTATGATCATTTAAGTTTGTTTTTAATCTGTTATAGGGGGATAAATATAGAGGGATATTGTGCGCATCAGAATAATAAAATTTTTGAGCGGAATTTTTATTACAATTATCTTTTTATTTGGAGTGGGGATTCTCGTTTTACCTTATCTTATCTCTACAGATGCGATTCGTATTCGTTTAGCGCAGGATTTGAGTGTATGGACCGGTTACAATGTGCAATTGCGTGATCCACCGCGGTTACATCTTTTTCCTTATCCTAAAGCATTTCTTTCTGGCGTTACTTTAACATCAAAAATGGATGATGTTGCGCCATTAATGGAAGCTGAATCAATAGAAGTTGATCTTTCTGTCGTCGATCTTCTTTGGGGACATGTTTCTTTTTCAGAGACGCGGATTATGCGTCCTCAATTTGTTATGGAAAAGCCTGTTAAAACAATAGCAGATTTTTTTGATCGGTTTTCTCGCTCACAAGGTGCATTAGGGTTGGCAATACGCAATACGCGTGAAATATTAAAACATAATCCTGAACATCCAGAGATAGAGCACCTTTTAAAACAACCTTTTGGGCGGATTGTCATTAAAAATGGTGTTCTTGTGTATCACGATAGTTTTTCGGGGATGGCAGAAAAAATAACAGGATTAAATGCGACTTTACATTGGCCGGAATCGACTCAGGAAGTACGGTTACGTGCAGATGCGCGTTGGCGCGGAGAATTTACAAAGTTATCAATTGATGCTTCTCAAGCATTGCTGCTTCTTGCAGGAGGAAAAAGTCATATTAGGGCAAGTCTCAATTCTGTACGTGGGGGAATAACTTTTACAGGAAAGGCTCGGTTATCTGAATATTATATTTTTGACGGAAAAGTATCGATGCGTTCTCCGGGATGGAATCAGACATTGTCTTGGGTTGGTGGAAATCAGTTTTGGGGACATAAATTTAAAATACCCATTGTATGGGAATCTCATTTTTTAGCGCAGCCAATGCATATTCAAATGAACAATGTTACATTTACGATGGGGAAAGCCAATGCGCGAGGAGCTTTAAAACTCGATTTTCAAGATTATGTACCAAATGTTATGGGCTCGTTAGCCTTTGATAACCTAGATCTTAGCCTCTTGGGTTCAATGTTTTTTTCAGGTAAAAAGAAAAATTCCTTCTTTGATATGACAATTTTTGATCGTATTGGCGTGGATATACGACTTTCTGCGCCACAAGCTAAAATAGGAAATATTTCCCTCACAAATTTAGCTGCTGCAATACAAATAAGAAATGGGCATGGTATTTTTGATCTTGGACATGCGAATATTTTTGGTGGATCCGTGCAAAGTAATATTGAAGTTACGCCAGCTGGACAGAAAGTGCGGATAGGAGGAAATATTTCAGGTGCTTCTATTGATATGCAGGAGACTTTAGAAACCTTGGGATTTATTCCATTTATACAAAGCAAAACGAATTTTACTGCAACGATACGAACACTTGCTGATTCTTGGCGAGAAATTTTTACGCAAATGCAGGGTGAATTAACACTGAAGATGTCTTCTGGTCGGCTCTTAGGATATGATTTGAATGAATTACAAACAAGACTTTTAAATAAACAACAATTTCTTTTAATGACTAATGATACTTTTTCAACAACATTTGATCACTGGGATATTCAGACAAGCTTTTCAGAAGGTATGATGAAGGTGACAGAGTCATTAATGCGTACAGAAGACTTGAGCTTATCCATTCAAGGAACCGTTGCAACTGCTATTGCACAAGGGAAGCAGAATGAATTGATATTACAGGCACAACTACGCAAAAATTATAGATCAGAAACTTTATGTAAAGATGTCCAATGTCTCGCTAATAGCCTTGCATGGCCTTTTACATTTTCTCTACGCTCTAAAGGGCAAAACCATGGTAATTTTTGGGTTACAAAAGACATTGACGCAGATTGAGAATTGTTTTTTATCTATATAGCACTCCATCTTATAATAGTAATTCGTCTTTTTGCAACTTAAAATTGTCTTTTAATTTAAATCAGAGGTCCCACTCTATCGGAAGATTTTCTCATTTTAAATCCGTTCGTGGTGAAGCAGTAAAAATCGTTCTCTCCGTCATAAGTGTGGTTGATATAGATAAATGATTGAAGAGAGGAATAAAAATCCTTCTTATGGAATCTTTCAAATACAAGAAATTCATAATATTGATGCAAATCTTATAAAAGTTTCTAAAAAACATTAAATTTTTAAGGGGGATGTCGGCCAGTGCTTACTGAATCCCAGAAGAAATACCATAACCATCTTTGGTAATTGTATGCTTCCCATCTGCTCCAACAGAACCAATTCCCACTGTAATCAAAATAAAGGCTAAGAGGGTTGTAATCGTAATAATTGTAGCTTTTTTAGCAGACATATTTTTCCTCCACGGATGCATCAATGACTGAATGCAAAGATGAATGGTGCATTATTTAAACTTTTATGAAAGTAGAATCACTTAAGGATCTATAAGTTCCTATTATTATCTCATAAAGCTAAAAAAACTCTATATTTCTTTAATATATTATAGTTCTATAGATATAATTTTTTCTTTTTGCTATATATTTTTCTTTGTTTTTTCGATGACGATAGTGAGCATTGGCAAAATTTTTATGCGCATAAATTATAAACTTAAAAGATTATTTATACGACAGACATTGGCTTTGAATGAAGAAATAAAGATAGAGGGGGCACAAGCTTCTTATCTTGTGCACGTTCTGCGTATGAAAGAAGGAGCAGAAATTTTACTTTTTAATGGACAGGATGGTGAGTGGCTTGCTAAACTTATCATTGTTAAGAAAAAATTTGTTGTGGTTCAACTTATCCATCAAGAAAGATTACAAACGACGCATTCCAATCTTATTTATTGCTTTGCTCCACTCAAAAACGCTCGGTTGGATTATATGGTGCAGAAAGCTGTTGAAATGGGGGTATCGACTTTGCAGCCTGTTATAACGCATCATACGCAGGTTACGCGTATCAATATGGCGCGTATGGAAGCCAATGTTATTGAAGCTTCTGAACAGTGTGGCATTTTATCTCTCCCTGAATGCGTATCTGCTCTATCATTAGCAGAACTTTTAGTACGGTGGGATGAGACACAGCCTTTATTTTTTTGTGATGAAGAGCATAAATCGCATAATCCATTACCTTCTTTTAAAAAGCGTGACGTTACAACACCTGGTATTCTTATTGGACCAGAAGGTGGCTTTAGTGAAGAAGAGCGGAGCTTTTTAAAAAAACATCCTTTTGTAGTTCCAATATCATTAGGTCCGCGTATTTTACGCGCTGACACTGCCGCTGTTGCTGCTTTGGCTCTTCTTAATGCTACCGTGGGGGATTGGGCAATGGATTGAGAAATCTGTAAAATCATTCTAAACAGTTCATTTAAGATGATGATACCAATGATAGGATACGATAAGTTATGGCGCTTGATATAACTGATGAAAGTGAAATTTATAACTTAGATTCCTTGGTTAGCTATTTCCAAGGGGGGTATAAAGCAGAAGATGATTGGCGTATCGGTACAGAACATGAAAAGTTTCCGTTTTATAAAGATGGTTTTCACCCTGTTCCTTATGAAGGAGAGAGGGGAATCCAAGCGCTTTTAGAGAGGATGCAAAGCGCCTTAGGATGGAAACCTATTTTAGATGAAGAGAATATTATTGGGCTTGTAGGATCAGTTGATCAGGGAGCCATTTCTTTGGAACCTGGAGGACAATTTGAATTATCTGGTGCACCATTAAAATCAGTAGGCCATACATATCACGAGTTGATGGAGCATTTAACTCTTCTCAAAAAAATTGCAGAACCATTGGGTATAGGTTTTCTAGGTCTTGGAGCTAGTCCAAAGTGGACTTTAGCTGAAACGCCGCGAATGCCTAAATCACGTTATCAGATTATGACTGATTATATGCCTAAAGTGGGGCATAATGGTCTTAATATGATGTATCGCACATCAACAGTTCAGGTTAATCTTGATTTTTCATCTGAAAGTGATATGCGGCGAAAAATGCAAGTATCTATGAAGTTACAGTCCATTGCAACAGCATTATTTGCAAGTTCACCTTTTACAGAAGGACGCCCAAATGGCTTTTTGTCGTGGCGTTCTGAAATTTGGCGTAATACGGATAATCAGAGGACAGGCGTTCTTCCCTTTATATTTTCTGAGCGTTTTGGTTTTGCTGATTATGTTGAATGGGCTCTTGATGTTCCAATGTATTTTGTTGTGCGTGATGGTCGTTATTATGATTGTACACATATAACATTTCGTCAGTTTATGAATGGAGCATTAAAAGGACAAGTTGCAAATTCAATTCCAAACATGGGAGATTGGATTAATCACTTATCAACGTTATTTCCTGAAGTCCGCTTAAAAAGATTTTTAGAAATGAGAGGAGCTGATTGCGGTTCTTGGAAGCGCATTTGTGCGTTGTCGGCTTTTTGGGTCGGGCTTCTTTATGATAGGGAAGCACTTAATGAGGCAGAAGCTTTGACAAAAGATTGGTGTTTTGAAGAAGTTTTAGATGTGCGCCAACGCGTTCCTAAAGAAGGGTTAAAAACTCCTTTTCGTCAAACTATTCTTTTAGAGTTAGCACGACAAGCTCTTGCTATTGCCCGCAAAGGCTTAAAAAATCGCAAACAGTATGATACGAATGGTTTTGATGAAACAAATTTTCTTAATCCTTTAGAAGAGGTTGTTGCAATGGGACAAACAGATGCTGAAAAATTTTTGTCTTATTACTATTCTATTTGGAATGAATCTGTAGAACCTTTATTTTTAGAATGTGCCTATTAAATTTGAAGAAAAGAGACTTCCTACTTTTTAAAAAATGCATATCACCGTGGTGGCTCATTCACTCATTTGCTCTAGAGAGCATATCCTGCCTTTCTTTTAACATTTCTCATAAAGGGTACAATACAAAAATCTCTTGGGCAGTGTGATTTTTATACCCAATAATATCACGATATTTCCGTAATCTTAATGTTGTGCCTTTGTGCTAAAGATAGCTCATAAAAGATATACTTAAGCTTATTATCAAACATTTTTTATTCACATAGCTCATCCCACTTATGAATAGGTCTGAAAATAATATTTTTCACTTTTAAAAGGGATAAAAAATATAATTTGCGTTTAATAGTCCGTTATTATAATTCAATGTACGATGCTTATATGAAAGAGCATTTTATTATACAAAAATTACGATATCAATCGTTCAGTAAGCTAAAAAGACAGTAGAAAAAATGCCGATAGATCTGTGTATGTATAACTCAAATTTATTTTTATATAAAAAAGAAATATATTATGTAAAGAGATAGAAATAGAGATTATAATATATAGAATTAAGGTGTTAATTACATCATTAAATATTAATAAATTGAATTTTTATGCATGAGAAAAACAGCATTTGAGATATTTTTCTTTACAGTTATTATTCTCACTCCATGTATTTGATTATATTATATCAATATGTGTTATTCTGTTGTTACAAGAGTAAAGTATGGAATAAAAATAAAAAATTTCAGTTTTTGCAGAGACGGGCAACAAAAACTTTTTTGTTAGCTAAACATATCTAGTGCGCTTTTAAATTTTTCTTCTTCCATTTTTTAGTAGCTAGATCTCAAGGGGATTCTTATACCTTTTTGTACCATTATACGATATAGTTATACAGTCAGCATGAAGGCAATAGATGTATTTCTAAAACGGGTAGGAAAATTACAGGGTATCATTTTCTCTATACAGATAATTTATTCTTTTGCTATTTCCTTTTTGTAGCGATATTCTGAATTTCTATAGTTGTTATTTTAGGTATGACTGATAAAGTTCGTTGTACGGATTCAGATCATTCACTTTAGTATATCCAAGTGATATTAATACAGCAAACAAAATGATCAATAGAGAAGATAAAACAATAAATGTTACGGTACGTTTCATGAGTGATTTAACTCCTTATCTTCGATAAATAGGCCGGTATTGAATAGGGGCTATTACGACGGTTGATATCATTTAATTTGGTTATATCAATGGTATATGTGATATTTTTGTTGGTATTGTGTTTCAAATTATATTGAATGATATGTAGATTACGAGTGGCGTTGCATTTCCCATAAAAGGGTATTGTATGGCATAGCTACACCCGACAAAGTACTCATATACTAACAAAAGCATAAAAGACAATCAGTATTTTAAAGGTATGGAAAAGGCTTTTTCGTAACATATAAAATAATATATCTAGAATTTATGTAACACGATACGTATTTATTGTAAATAAATATTTTATAATTTTATATTTTTTAAATATATTATGTGTAAATATTGTTTATATGCTTATTACTTGATTATTTTTTATTATGTATTTTAAAGATATATTGTGGAATTTATTAAACAATTGCGTTATTTATTATCTATAACATTAATAATATTTATAAACGCTCTCATCATGCGTATTTTTAGCTTTATAACGTATCAGTTTTTTACTAAATGATTTTAATGATTTTTGTAGATTTTGTTTATAAGGGGCTCTAATTTGAACAACTTTAATAGGCACCGCGCTCTTTATAACCAACGCGTTCATTTGCATTGTGATTATGAAAACTTGCTTTTTTCACGCATGCTCTATAGCTATTATATTTTTATAGTCATGGCACCATTTTTCATTTTCATAAGATAAATGATAAAGATGATAATGCGCTTTATTGCCTTTTATAAAAACATCTAAAGAGAGACTGATAATTATAGAGGTCAGCAAACTCCCTTTTAATAGACTTTTGTCATTTTTGTCAGTTTTCTGTCAGTAAATTGAACCGACAAAATAGATCATTTTAGTGAGTGATTAAATCTTATGAAAAGCATGTGATTCTTTAAAGCCATTTCAAAAGATAGGTTCTAGTCATAAAAAATGCTATTAAGACCATTATGGTTATTAGTTTTGAGATTTTTGAAGATTTTTAGGATTTTAGACACCTTCAAAATCTATAAGTAAAATGAATACATAAAGCTCTTTTTCAACAGAGTTTTTCAAAACAATAAAGCTATCATTTTAGATTACGATATAATCTTTTAAAAGCAATCCAAATAACAGTGTTTAAAAGTGCAAAGCTTCTTTTTTAGAATAACGCATGATAAGCTATCCTTTTAAGATTGTAGGTAATAAACTTAATAAGATGATTAAAGTTATAGACTGCCGTTTTAAAGCAATACACAAGAGACCTTTATGAGGTGTGTTAACCTCATAAGTCTATTCGGTTTCTCACACTTCTAATTTTGGTAGTTTCTTAATAATTTTCATTGTTTCTAAATTTATAGTATGATCCTTTGAAACAACTCTAATGGATAAGCAGGGTTACTAATGGTTCCAAGAGCATAGCGATTGGCATCATTAACAATGCCACTCTTTTTATCTGTCTTTACACATTGACGCTCCATAACCCATTCAAGAGTGGGGTTGCCATTAACGATATACTCATAAGCTTCAAGAAGGATGTCTGTCATGATGATATTGCTGTTGTAAATAAAGTAGATTTATCCTTTTCCTTACTATTTTTAATTTTTGCGAATTTCATTTCTGTCACGTAATAAAACTTTTCGGGATTAGAGATGTCAGTCAGTTTTGGATTACCCTTTTTTAAAGGTCACAAGATAAGGCTCCACACTTTCATAATTCATGTGCAAGTGATCAAATTCACACTCTGTTGTCACAATATCCAGAAATCTTCAGCGCTTTTTACACAAGGGATACGAGGCAATTCTTTGCATAAATTTTTCATAAATTATGAGCATAGCGAGTACGGTAATCTTTTGAATGCAATAATCCGTAAGCGTAATAGAATAGATCATCTTTAGTTATGGTCTCACTAGGATAAGCAGCTTAAAATGCGCTAATCCTTTATCAGTGATGGCATCACGCCTCTGTAAACCAGATGTTTTTCTTTCCTTTATTGAATTTGTAAACAAATGGGATTGTTTCTCATCATGATCAGTTATAGAAGATTCAACATTTTTATAAAGATACCGTGGAAAGCATTGGCCTGTATCTATTGCATCTAGATTAGGTAAATTCTTAGCTATCAACACAGAAAAACCGCTTCGTGCTCCTATGCTTGTAATTTCTATGACTCTATTTTCTACTGCTTGCCCCATAGGGAATACATGTGGTATCTGATAAACTCCGTCATTGAAGATACGATTATAATAAAGCCATAGTCGTGTAAAAGAACGATACGAACTTTGCATGAGGCATGTCTTTTCAAATTCAAAAACCCTTCCTCTTATTAGTTCTTGCTTAACATTATAACTACAACTTTATATCTAAAGTGATAAAATTATCTACGGCACGTACACGTGTTGTTCGATCAGCATATAGATATGTATCGTTAAAACGTTTTACTGCGCTATTATAAAAAGCAATCATATTATTTATATTTTCTGCCCAAGCTCCGTCCTCCAATGTTGCGACAGCTCTTGCATTAAGACGTTTCATAAGAGGTATTTCTACACCTTTCTTATACATTTTTTATCCACACGCCAGCTCTGCTTGTGACGTGCAAGAAAATGATTTTGATTGATTCAAGATAAACAGGTTTGAAATGAGAGAATCTTACGTTATTCGGGACTCTCATTTAATATGCAAAATAGTAAATTATTTATTATAAATCAATGTATTGTCGTTCAATAGGCATTGTGGCTTTTAAAGTCTTTTTTTATGACTATAAAAAAAATCGAAAAATAAAAAAGCGTTCATTGAAAGCAAAGAAAGAATCTATGAAAGGTATTTTCTAGAAAAATCATGAATGTTCGATTGTTAATTCATCCTTTCTTGAAAAGCTCGCTTCAGTTCAAATAGCAAAAGAGAGAGGTAAGGATATTGATAGGATAAGATATGCTGGAATTGTTCGGTATTAAGATGCAATGAATGTTGTTTATATTTCTCTTTTTTAACTATTTTATGAGAGCATAAATTTAAAGAATAGGAACATAATTTTATTTATTTTCTTTAAACAGTTATTAGTAGATAAAAAATTCTCTTTTAATCTATAAATTAAAAAAATAATGATTTTGTAAAAGCCTAGTAAGCTTTATGTTAATTTTAAATATCATGCATTGATTTTGAATTATGCAGATTATTGACGTCAATCATAACAATAGTAAGTGAGCATAGACAATGACATTTAATTTTTTCGTCAATTTATTTCTATTTGTTATTTTTTTATTGTTTGTTTCTCAAAGTAAGAGAATGCAATGGAGTCTTTCACTACGTGTTATGCTAGGGCTTATCCTTGGCTTGATTTTTGGAAGTGTTTTGCAGTTTATTTATGGAGAGGGTGAAAGCACTTTATTGAAATCCGTTGAATGGTTTAACATTGTTGGTGAGGGCTATATCTTATTGTTGCAAATGATTGTTATGCCACTGGTTTTTATCTCTATTGTTTCAGCAGTTGCTCATTTACATTCTGTTTATGCTGTTGGAAAGATGAGTATAATAACAATTTCAATATTGCTTTTTACAACGGCTCTTTCAGCATTGGTTGGTGTTCTTGTGATTAATTTTTTTGGATTAACAGCCGATGGTTTAGTGCATGAAGGGCAAAATGTTTCTGCTATTCTTGAAGGTCATATTTCTAAACTTGGAGATATGAATATACCAAAGATGATTTTGTCTATGATTCCTAAAAATCCATTTGCTGAGTTGAGTGGGGCTAAACGTACGTCAATTATCAGTGTTGTTATTTTTGCGTCATTTTTAGGTGCAGCGGTTCTTCTTTTAAAGAAAGATGAGCCAGAAAAAGGAGAAAAAGCGCTTTTATTTATTCAAGTGGGACAAGCTTGGATTATGCGGTTAGTCCGTATTGTGATTGCTTTGACGCCTTATGGTATTTTTGCACTTATGACGAAAGTAGGAGCAATATCGCGTATTGCAGATATTTTAAATTTACTGGTTTTTGTCATTGCCTCTTATGTCGGTATTATTTTAATTTTTGGAATTCATGGTGTATTGCTTGGTATTTCTGGGGTTAATCCCTTTCGTTTTTTCAAAAAGGTTTTACCTGTTTTAACATTTGCTTTTAGCAGTCGTTCAAGTGCTGCAAGTATTCCTTTGAATATTGAAGCGCAAACACAGTGGATAGGTGTACCACAACCCATTGCGAGTTTTGCAGCTTCTTTTGGGGCAACAATTGGACAAAATGGTTGTGCTGGTCTTTATCCAGCGATGCTTGCGACCATGATTGCACCATCTATGGGTATTAACCCTCTTGATCCTACTTGGATTGCTACGCTTATTGGGGTTGTGACATTGAGTTCTATTGGTGTTGCTGGTGTGGGGGGAGGCGCTATTTTCGCTGCATTGATTGTGTTACCAATTATGGGGCTTCCTGTTACTTTGGTTGCTGTACTTATCTCTATCGAACCGCTAATTGATATGGGACGGACCGCCCTAAACGTGAGCGATTCAATGATAGCTGGAACGATCACCAGTCAAATGTTACAGACAACAGATAAAAGTATTTTTAAAAAATGATTTTAGGTTATGTTTTTTGGGGTTGTAAAATATCTGTAAGAGATATTTGCGCTGAACCAGGTTGTAAGGGTTTTTGTTGATTGGGATGAGGAGCCCAACCAGAGAGCCAGATGAAAGAAAAATGTGCACGAATACGTCCATCAGGATCACTAAATCGTTGTGCATAGATTTCAGCTGCGCGGAGAAAAAAACGTTTGGATACAGGGCGTCGTGAACGATTGATGAGTGCATTTTGCATTCCCATAGCTTTAAGATCGTGCATAAGATCAAACATTGTATTATAACGTATTGTGATATCTTCAACGTCTGCTACAGGCAGGGCAAAGCCAACACGCTGTAAAAGAGCGCCTGCATCACGAATGTCGGCAAAAGGATAGATCCTAGGGCTTGCTCCACCATAAATTTCACTTTCAGCTTGCAGAAGGCTTTCGCGCAATTCTCTTAATGTACCAGCTCCTGCCATAACAGCAAGAAATAAGCCATCTGGTTTAAGGGTGTTTTTTATCTGGCTTAGAACACCAGGGGTATCATTGGTCAATTGTAATGAAAGAAGTGAAACAATAAGGTCACAGTAACTTTGAGGTAAATCAAGAAATTCCCGATGACGTAAATGAAATTTTTTATCATGGCTTTGATAAAGCGTATTGGTCTCAATACGTTCTATGGAACAAACTTTTCCAGATTTCATTAAAGCTTGCGCAGCAAGGTCTGTATGGCTGTGTAAATCGAGAGCTAATGTAAAGAGGCGATCAACAGTGCTAAGACGTTTATAGAGATCTTCTGCCATGTGAGAGAGTAAAAAGTCGTATCCTTTTTTTGCTTTTTGAAAGGCACGTTTTCGGAATTGTTCAATGCGGTTATGATCAAAAATTAAAGGATGCGACATATTGTGGAACACTTTCGATCTATGAAAGAATATATTTTGAAAAGGTTCATTATTTGTGCAAGCTCTGTCAAGTTTATAATATAAAAGAAAAATAAATTTATAGAAGGTAAGAATTTTTAAAGGAATTAAAATTATAAATTGAGGAAATACAAAGGAACTTTTGTTCTGAGGGAAACTTGTAAAAGCCTAAATTTATAATGTTGTATTTTCGAGAAGCGGCGTTAAGTAGTGGGGATATACTAAGTAAGTTCATTGAACGCTTGAAAACGGTGCTTTATCCACCAATTTGTCCTGGATGTAAGCAAAATGTTTCTACTTATGGCACGATTTGCTCCGAATGTTGGAAAGACCTTCAATTTATCACTAAACCTTATTGTCCTGTTATGGGGACTCCCTTTGTTTGTGATATGGGGGATGGTTTTCTCAGTGGTGAAGCGCTTCGTAATTCTCATCCTTTTTCACGTGTCCGTTCTGCTATTGTTCATAAAGGGCTTGCACGAGCTTTAGTAACGCGCTTAAAATATGGTGATCATATAGAATTGGCATCATTTATGGCCAACTGGATGATGTTTGCTGGACGCGAGGTTATTGATGATTGTGATGTTATTATTCCCATTCCATTGCATTTTCGTCGTTTTTGGGAGAGACGTTATAATCAATCTGCTGAGCTTGCGCGTTATATTGCAGCATCACAAAAAAAGCTTTTAAAACCGAGTTGGCTTGTTCGTTGTCGGCATACCCGTCCGCAGGTTAGTCTTTCTTCGAGAGAGAGAAAACTTAACGTAAAAAATGCTTTTAAGGTTTCGCATAAGGTTAAAAAATATCTCAAAGGATGTTCTGTTTTGCTGATTGATGATGTATTTACAACAGGTGCAACAGTTACAGCAGCAGCTGCTGCATTAAAATATGCAGGTGCGCGACAGGTTGATGTGCTAACATTTTCGCGTGTTCTCAAAGAAGATTCTATTTTTCCCTCCTCGTAAGAGGAATTTAAAGTGAATATTATTAAAAAATATTGGAGGATAATACTATGAAAGAGATAATAATTTATACACGCCCTAACTGCCCTTATTGCACAAAAGCACGTGATTTGCTTAATAAAAAAGGCGTAAAGTATACAGATATTGATGCTTCCACATCCCTTCGCCAAGAAATGGTACAGCGTGCAAATGGACGTAATACATTTCCACAAATTTTTATAGGTGATTATCACGTTGGCGGTTGTGATGATCTTTATGCTTTAGAGGCTGAGGGAAAGCTCAATTCTTTATTACAAGGCGTATAATATTTGTAAATTACATATCCTTAAGACCGTTTTGCGAGAAGGAGATAGTTAACGCTCATGTCTTTTGAGCGATTCCAGCTGTCGTTTAATGGGTTATAAGTAATCCCTATCTCATCAATGATAGTTAGGGCGTTTTTTGATAAGAAATTTTTAAGTTCTAGAGGTTTTAGGAATTTTTTATAATCATGTGTTCCTTTAGGAAGCCAACGTAGAATATATTCAGCGCCTACAATAGCAAGCCCCCATGATTTCCACGTGCGGTTGAGTGTTGAGACAAACATTAACCCTTGTGGTTTCAACATTTTTGCTGTAGCTTCTATGAAGAGATTAACATCAGCGACATGTTCAACAACTTCCATATTAAGGATGATATCAAATTTTTCTCCTTCATTGGCAAGAGCTTCTGCTGTCATCGTGCGGTAATCAATGGAAAGATCATTTTGAGCTGCATGGGTTTTTGCGACTTCAATATTTGTTTGTGCAGCATCAACGCCTACGACCATAGCGCCAAGACGTGCCATTGGTTCACATAACAAGCCTCCTCCACAGCCAATATCAAGAATTTTCAAATTATCAAAGGGCGTAAATGAACAAGGGTCACGATTAAACTCTAAACAGATTTTTTCTCTGATGTAAGCAAGGCGTGTTGGGTTAAATTGGTGAAGAGGTCGAAATTTTCCTTGTGGATTCCACCATTCTGTAGCAATACGTGAAAAATGATCAATTTCACTTTGATCAATAGTTGTTTGTGTTTCATCTATCATGTTGCCTGCCTTTTATTTTTAATGATCAAGTCCAGTAGATTTTATACAAAGTCAAGAGAAATTAATATAATCATAATGAAACTTGCACAAATGATAGATATTCGCTATGTCGAGAAAATGGTTAGTTGATACAGCATCTAATTCTCATTACCGTTTGAGATAAAAGATGTAAAGGTAAGAGTGTTATTAATGGCGCGCATTGTCATGAAATTCGGTGGAACATCTGTAGCAAATATTGAATGTATTCATAATGTTGCACGGCATGTCAAAAGAGAGATTGATGCAGGCAATGAGGTTGCCGTTGTCGTATCTGCGATGGCTGGTAAAACCAATGAGCTTGTTCAGTGGACGTGTGATGCTTCCTCCAAGCATAGAGATGCTCGTGAATATGATGTTGTGGTTGCTTCTGGTGAACAGGTTACTTCAGGTTTGTTGGCTTTGACACTTCAAGAAATGGGTGTGAATGCACGTTCATGGCTTGGTTGGCAAATTCCTATTCATACAGACAATGCGCATGGACGTGCACGTATTACTGATATTGATGGATCTTTTTTAATCGAGTGTTTTCAGGAAGGTCAGGTTGCCGTTATTGCTGGTTTTCAAGGGTTAGCTCCAGATAACCGGATTTCTACCTTAGGGCGTGGGGGATCAGATACAAGTGCTGTTGCTATAGCCGCGGCTGTACAAGCTGATCGCTGTGATATTTATACGGATGTAGATGGTGTTTATACAACGGATCCACGTATAGAACCGAAAGCGCGTCGTTTACCAAAAGTAGCTTTTGAAGAAATGCTGGAAATGGCTTCTCTTGGTGCAAAGGTTTTACAGGTTCGTTCTGTTGAATTGGCAATGGTTCATAAGGTTCGTACCTTTGTGCGTTCAAGTTTTGAGGATCCTGATGCGTTAGGCATGGAGGATCCAATGAGTTCTTCTGGAACACTTATTTGCGATGAGGATGAAATCGTGGAACAACAAAATGTTACTGGTATTGCTTTTGCTAAGGATGAAGCGCAAATTTCCCTTCGTCGGCTTGCCGATCGTCCAGGGATTTCGGCAGCAATTTTTGGTCCCTTGGCTGAAGAGCGCATTAATGTTGATATGATTGTGCAAAATATTTCTGAAGATGGCTCAAAAACTGATATGACTTTTACTGTACCATCATCAGATGTAGAAAAAGCCGTTGCACTACTTGAGAAGAATCGCAAAGAAATTGGATTTGATGTTCTCCAATTTGAAAGTGATCTTGCCAAGGTATCTGTGATTGGTATTGGAATGCGTAGCCATGCAGGTGTTGCCGCTACAGCATTTAAGGCTTTGGCTGAAAAGGGTATTAACATTCAAGCAATTACGACCTCAGAAATTAAAATTTCTATTTTGATTGATAGTGCTTACACTGAACTTGCGGTTAGAACATTACATGCTGTTTATGCACTTGATAAGGGATGAGCATTTTTTAGTTTTAACAAAGTTTCAATAACATAAAGCTTTAATATATATTAATAATTTTTGTTAAGGACAATTTATATTTTTAACTTAAATAGAATATTTAATACAGCAAAACTCTCTCATTTTAAACTTGTTCATGATGAATTTAAAAATGGTTGCTTATACATGACAAGAGAAAGATGTTTAGGTAAAAAATGTTTAAGAAGGGATATAAAATATGCCGTCTATAAACGTTTTAAAGCCTATAGAGAGGGATAGTGAAGTCTTCACAATAAGCTTTAATAGAATAAGGAACAATGGCACTGCGTTTATTCAAAGGATGCATGTGACATGAGGGACAGCCTTGTGAATACAGATTTAATATTATAAATCTTAGAGAAATTTGAGCTCATTGGATTAGTGACGGAATTATCAAAAATAGAATCGAAGATGTATTTCCTAGAGATATTTAGCTTGTCTCAAATGGTTGTTTATAGCTTTATGTGTATCTTGTAAATTTATTTTTTTCCGTATTATGAGGCAATAAAAATATATCTCTATAGACAATATTTATGTTGCGCTATAAGTTGTAGAATTACTATATCTTATGCGTTTACGGCTTATAGCTCTTCAGAAGCACTTTTCATAAAATCATGTAACGATAGATCAAAATTAAATGATAATGTTATAGTGTGCTGCTTTCATGATTTCATTACTTAAATTTTTTCTCATGTCTATTTATCTTTTTTTGAATTATGACTAAGATTTTCAGAGTTTTCGATACCTCTATATGTTCTTTAGGTTAACTTTCTTCCCTTAACTACTCTATTACAAGTATTTTCTTTGTCATACTGCCACTCACGCATGAAATACATTCTTTCGTTTGTGCCGTATATCGTGCTAGTTTCTTATCATATTTACATATTTTTCAAATGGTTGTTTTTGTAAGTAAAACTCTTCTTGTAAGAAATATAGCCATTTTTATTATTCTAATTTTGTTAAATATTTTTTCTCACAATTTGTTTTTATTCAGTATATGAATGTGAAACGTATTCTCTTGTTTTGTAATTACTTTTTAATAGCATAATGCATTCGAATGGGGATATCCATTTGAAGTGAATATAAGATATGTTATCAAAGTGCAGTAATTAATACACTTATTCCCAATAAAGATATTTTTATAAATATTATTTTACTCTTATTGTATTTAATGTGGCGTTGTATAATTCGAAAGTCTCGGAAATATTGTTTTTTAAATTATCTGTAAAGATTATTTTATGGTATCAAGAAATATAGAGCTAACTCTGTAAACAAAAAGAAAATAAATATCAACTAAGAGCGGGAAAAGGGGAGTGCAACGATATATATGCTTTATTTTTCCACTGATCGTATGTTTTAGAATAGTCTAAATGACTAGGGTTTTCTTTTTTCCCGAGAGTTAATTACGTAAACTAGAGCGCTCCCTATGGAAGAATGCTTCAAGTTTAATTCTTTCATGGAGGGAGACAAGTGATGTGTCTATGATAAAAAACGAGGATATTTTTTCTCTCCATTGTCAATCGAGTAGTGATTTTATGACGTTGTTATTCCCAATAAATCTTTTGTTTTTTGTTACCTGTATCAATATCTAATGTCAGCGCAGATGCACGTTTGATGATATATATATTGAGACGGATAAGGGGACTACGAGCAACTCCTGTTTTTGTATGCCAGATAGGAACAAGGGTGTTGCGTATACTTGTTGGGGGAACCTCTGAAATGGAGATAAAACCTAATTGGGGGAGAATATGAAGCCATAAAAGTGAAAACCAGTTTCCATTTTACAACTTCCTTTTAATTCTGCTTTACAACTTTCAAAGATATTGACAGAAATATCTTTGAAATAATGGATATTATATATTGATTCACGTTTTGTTTATTGCGTTATTTAAATCGTATATGCCTTTCACGTAAAACAAAACGCTATTATATTGCCAATTTACGCGCTTGTTTTAAATAAATATTTCTCCCCAAGCCCATTACGGCGCTTGTGGATGGCGTAACGTAAAATTTATTGGGGACCATCTCCTTTACTTAGATCAAAGGTGTCAGTTGGTCGTCATCATTTTATTTTTAGTTTTCGTGTTGAACAGCTCTTGTGTTGATATGAAGCATTCTTATTTCTTTCTTCAAATAATGTGACTCCATATTCCTCCTTGGCTGGTGACGTGTAAGGGAATAGTCTTGATTGATTGATCATGTACAGATTTGAAATGAGCAAATCTTACGATATTTGGAGTCCATTCAAGATTTATAATGATAAAGTATCATTATAAATCGAATATTTTTACCAAAAAATAATGTGCCTTTTAAGAAGATAAAAATTAAAGTTTTTAGAATACCGGCAATAATCAGTAACGAGGAGGGTGGTTTATTGGGAAAAAATAAGCCATGGAATTACTTAACTGATTACGGAATTTTGCTTATTCTTATCTGTTTCGTATAATTAAAGATAAGATATTGATTTATAATAATTAAATTTTTCTTTATAGTGAATAACTTCCCGACGAAAGGCCGCTTCTCTGAAACCACGAAGCCTTTTATATTGAAACAATTAAAATCATTCTTGTGTATATCACGATTGGAGTTAGTGTATGAATAAAAGATTATTGAAGAAAGGAATAAAAATATTTCTTATGAATCTTCTTAAGTGTCAAAGGTGTTGCGACATTAGAGACTAGTAAATAGTATGATGATATTAGTTTTCTCCTTCATAAGTGTAAAGATGAGGTGAGACAACGGATTTCACATTAAATATTGTCCGAATCCAACAAATGAGCAAAATCACTTTTTAAGAGTTTTGCATAAAAATGTATTTTCAGTTAGTTTGTTAGGAACTATGAGAAATTCCTTTATTGCGCTTAATATAAATAAATCCATATCCCAGACCGATAAGAGCAGATAAACCAGAGCCACAAAGGACCCCAATTTTTGCAGCATCAAGCAGAATAATATCTTTAAAAGCGAGCATTGAAACAAAGATAGACATTGTAAAGCCAATTCCTGCTAAAAAACCAATGAGTAAAACACCTGTCCATGTCATATGAGGGGGTAGGCGGCATAGCCCTGATTTTACGGCTATATAACTGGCTGTGATAATACCAAGAGGCTTACCAACGAAAAGACCAATGACAACACCCAAAACAATCAAGAATGATTTGTCAGAAGAAAGATCAAAGTTTGCAAAACTTACTCCTGCATTTGCGAAGGCAAAGACCGGCATGATACCGTATGCAACCCATGGATGCAACGCTTTTTGAACGCGTGTTACTGGAGCAATCATGGCCCGTTGTCCTTTGCGCATTTTTTTCAATGCGGTTGAAATATGATGCAGATCTGTTTTTGTATTTTTTTCTTGAAGAATTTGCATAGCGTTACTGAGCATGGTGAGTGGCGCCACAAGAGTACGGGTAGGAAGAGCGGGAGTCATCATTCCTAAGATTACACCAGCAAGTGATGGGTGAACACCTGTTACCATTAAACCCCACCAGATGATTGCACCAGGTAAAATGTAAAGCCATGCTGATGCAAGTCCGATCCACTGAAAAAATAGCACCAAAGCAATACCTGCTCCTGCAATCATTAAACCGCTAGGATCAATGTTTGTTGAGTAGAAAAAAGCAATAATAAGAACAGCGATAATATCATCAATAATCGCTAATGATAGAAGAATAATATGAAGATTAGAAGGAATTTTTTTTCCAAGAAGAGCAAGAATACCTAGAGCAAAGGCAATATCTGTTGCTGTTGGCACAGCCCAACCGCGTATATGCCCCTCGTTAAAGTTGAAGATAAAGTAAATAATTGCGGGAACACAAACGCCTCCTATTGCGGCAACAATTGGTAAGATTGCTTGTCTAAAATCGGCAAGAGCACCTTCATGAATTTCGCGTCGAATTTCCATTCCTGCGACGAGAAAGAAAATAGTCATAAGAGCATCATTAACCCAGAAATGTAAATCCCATGAAAGAGTGAAATGACCCAAATTAAAGCCAAGAGGTGTATGCCAAAAAGATTCATAGAAAGCAGCATATTTAGAATTGGCAAAAATAAGTGCAGCAGCAGCAGCTAATAAAAGAACAATACCACTAAGAGCTTCAATATGGAGAAAACGCTCGATCGCAGAAAGCGCTTGATTGGTGACACGAGAAGCGCGATTAGGCAGGCGATTTGAAGATAAATCAGACATGAACAACTCCAAGCATCGACAATTTTAGATTCTATATTCTCTGTGTAAATGACTTTGTATGATACCTTCTGTATCATATAAAAGCAAAAAGAGGAATAAAGTTCTTAATTTATAGACAAAATCATCATATTTAAAGCACAAAATGTTTAACGCGACGCTTCATTTTTAATAGTGAGATGTACTTTGCTTAAAGCCTTAGATAGATCATTTTGTAGAGCAGATTCGAGATCAACTATTGCGAGACCTTTATTGTCTTTTGCTTTAATTTTAACGATCAATGTTTGTGGATTTTTAGCAAATTCTCCTAAGGATTTTGAAATTTTTTCTGCTTCGTCATGATTTTTTAGCAGAACTTTTGGGGTCTGCGTCATCATTAGATAGAAATCGTCATAAAGTTCCTTTTTTAGATCATGTTGGCTGTCATTAAGATTTTGCGCAAGATAAGAAAAAAGCTTATCAATGAAACCTGCATCCGTATATTGTATATCAATTTCATTGATGCCAAGGTCTTGAGACGCAGCAATCATTATATTTTTCTGACCAGAAAAAAGCTTTTCATCAACATCAATAACCTTAGCTGATATGTTCCCAGATCCAACGTCTCTCATATTGAAAGACATTGCATCAAGAAGGAGCATACGTTTTTTTTCATCGTAAGAAATATCAATTTTTCCTGAAATGTCAAAGCGCTCAAAGTTCAGATTTTTGAAGAACTCTAAGTCTTTTTCATTCATTTTTTTAGGTAAAACAGAAAGGTTATTGAGAGAAAGAAAAAGCTTTTTGGGGATAGGTTGTTTCCACAAGGTTGGTTTAAATTGGAGTGATTCGAGTGTTGCTTTCAACTGCGGTATATCAACGGTGATATTATCAATTTTGGCATCCGCTGAGGTAATGGCGAGCAGTATGTTTAGAAGAAGACCATTTTGTGCTATTTTTTCAGCGATTTTATTATTCTCTTTTCTTGCATTAAGATAAGCTTTGATCAATTTTTCAGGAGTTTGTTCAAGCGGCTTCATTTTTAAACCAGATGTTTTAAACTGTCCGAGGAAGAAAGAACTGCTTTTTTCCGCTTCTTCTAAAACATCGACACTTACATTATTCAGAGAAATGGGGCCAGTGACGGTTTTACCTTGGTTGAGAGCATTGTTTTTTCCAAAAATGATAGAATAGGCATAGTTGATGTCGATATCATGGGCTTTTATTGTATCACTTTTAGCCATAAGCTGCATCTGTTTGGCACCATTTACTGCAACTGTTTTAAGATCCATATTTTTAATACTAACTGAATGGATATGGCCATTTTTAAAATCAGAAAGCTGGAAATTCTTGACTTCAACCGTTTCTATTCGGTTGTTTTTATTTTCTATAGAAAGTTGTATATTGGGAGCAATAATTGAGGAAAGCTCAATACGCATCATTGATTGTAAAAGCCGTGATGTTATCGTTCTATCTTTTTCTTTTAAGGATACACTCCGAAGAGAAATTTGGGGAATTTGCACATGAATATTATTATGCTTTAAATCAACATTATAAAATGTAAAAGTTCCGGGAATAAAGGAAAGGGGAGGACGGGCAGAAATGGCACCAATTCTAAGTGATGTACCAGCTGGAACAGGTAATGTCACATTCTTCAAATTGACTCTACCTAGAATGCTTACTTCAGATGTTCGGGCTTTTATGCCACGACGGGCTATTTCTTGTTTTACAAAACTGTCAAGATAGGGTTTTGCGATATAAAATCCACCAACAATTATAATTGCCAAAATAGCAACAAATCCAATAATGCAAGTGAGCCAATATCTGAGGTTACTTTGATACCCACTATTAAGATTGAGCATTCTTTCTTCTTTCATTTTTATCACTCTTTGAATTGAGAGTGAAGATAAATTCTTTTAAGCAACGACAAAGGTTTAAATATAGCGTGTACCAGTTTCAACAATTATCTACTCTCTATATTAGAGTTATTCTCATCTTTTTTGCAATAGAGCTTTATCAACTTTTATCAATTTTCTTTGAGTTTAGCTCTTTATAGAAAAGAACGCATAATAACGCATAATAAGGAGAGGTAAGTTTATGCGCATCATAATTTTTTATCATTTTAAAATTATCCTAAAATATTCCGATGTCTGTTTTTATCTTGCTGCTGTTTATAGGAATATTTAAAACATAAAAAATATGTTTTTGTGCATTATAATTTAATGGGGAGAGGTGAGTGTTATGACAGAAAATCAAATAATGGCTTTTTCGATCATTGGTCTCATGATGGTTGTTTTTATTTGGGATCGATTTCGTTATGATCTTGTTGCTATTTGTACGTTATTAATAGCTTGTGCTCTTGGTCTTGTCAGTCCGAAGGAAGCTTTTAGCGGTTTTAGTAATGATATTGTTATTATCGTGGGGAGTGTGTTTGTTGTCAGTACGGCCGTATCGCGCTCTGGTATAATGGAATTTATTATTCAACGGATATGGCCAGACGTGAAATCTGTGCGTCTTCAATTAGCCTTTTTAGTTCTTTCTGTTGTCGTATTATCAATGTTTGTTAAAAATATTGGTGCTTTGGCTATTATGCTTCCGATAGCTTTTCAGTTTGCACGTCGGTCTCAGGTTTCTCCTTCTGTCTTTTTGATGCCCATGGCCTTTGGTTCTTTGTTGGGGGGGCTTATGACACAGATAGGAACATCTCCCAATGTTGTTATTTCAGCGATGCAAGAACGTTTAGCAGGAACACCTTTTACTATGTTTGATTTTACACCAGTTGGTGCGGTTATTGCGGCGGCTGGTGTTGTATATTTAGTCTTTTTTTATTGGCTTTTGCCTGTACGTGTGCGTTCAGGTGTATCATTTGATGATGCCATTGATATTCGTAATTATGTTGCAGAAGTGCGTATTCCAATAAATTCACCGATTATAGGGAAAAATATTGTTGATTTGGTTAAGCCATCAAGTGGTGACGTTATGGTGATTCAAATCATCAGAAACAAAGTATCTATTTCACCGTTACCAGATTTTGTTTTGTCTGAAAATGATATTATTTTGCTGGAAGGGTCGCATACAGGGTTAGATAGCGTGATGAACTCTGCTCGTTTAGAGTTTTCTAAGGGGCGAACTATTGCTGCAGGTGATAAGGACAGTGACATCGATATTATTGAAGCAGTCATCACCCATAATTCACCTCTTATTGGTATTAGTGCGAAAGAGTTTTCCCTATTTGATCACTATAATGTAAATTTGCTTGCATTAAGTCGTCAACATGAAAGGGTGCGGGGAAGACTTGATGATATTATTTTCCATCTTGGCGATGTGATTGTTTTGCAAGGACAGGATGCAGTTATTCCAAATTTATTAAGAGAATTGAAATGCCTGCCCCTAGCAAAACGAAATATTGTGTTTGGAAATTTACGACATGGTTTCATCTCTTTAGCTGTTTTATTTATAGCAATTATTTTTACAGCTTTTCATATTGTTCCCGTTGCGTTTTCTTTTTTTTCTGCTGCTGCTGCAATGGTTATCTTTCGCGTTTTGCCCGCGCGTGATCTGTATCAGGCATTAGATGGCCAAATATTAGTACTATTAGCGGCTCTTATTCCAGTAAGTGAAGCGTTAGAGAAAACAGGATGTACGGATCTCATTGGTCAATGGCTGAGCCAATTGGCAATATTTTTCCCGCCATCTGGTGCCTTAGCACTTATGTTGGTGACAGCTATGTTGGTCACGCCATTTTTGAATAATGCAGCAACAGTGATGATGGTAGCACCAATTGCGTCAAGTTTTGCTCATTCCCTACATTATAAGCCTGAAGCTTTTTTGATGGCTGTTGCAATTGGTGCGGGCTGTGAGTTTCTTACACCTATTGGACATCAAAGTAATATGCTCGTGATGGCACCAGGAGGATATCGTTTTAGTGATTATCCACGTTTGGGTGCTCCATTGGCGGTGTTGATCATTATTATTGCTGTTCCAATGCTTATGTGGGTTTGGCCCCTACAATAGGATATTTTTAGAAACTTTAAGGATCAATTACAAAAGGTTGTTAATCGTATAAAGATAAGTTGAAGGGATACATTTTGTATAAAGAGCTTTAACTGAAGATTTGAAATTATACCACACTTTTATTATGGTACTTCGGTATTTTTGATACAGATAAGATTCATCTATTTGGTTTTAGTAGGTATTCGTGGAAATTTATTTTTTGTTCAAGTTTTTAAAAGAATTGTCTTTTCTATTATAATTCTATAATCCAATATTATCAACGATTGCGTTGAAGACTTTAAAAGATTATCTCTCTATATAATGGGGAGAAAGTCCGCTTGAGATGATAGGCAATCATGATAAATATTAAAACAGTGAATTTTTTATAAGACTCAAAACAATATATAAAAGCTGTAATGTGAGCAAACAGGGCGGTTACATCATTTTCGATTAAGACTGTTGCAAAAATCCGATTGATTTGGCTACATGTTGATTTAAAATAAATAAACGAGCAATTTAAAGATTTTTAGTTAATTAGGACTACCATCTTTGTCCATTTATGCGTAAAAGCACAGGGAAAGTAACTTTTTTCAAGGTATGATATATGTCGTATGATAGTTTTATTGCTGAAGTGAATGCAGAATTTCGTCAGGAAAAGGCGCTTGCTTTTTGGAGGCGGTATGGTTTTTCAATTATTGGAGCAGCTATTCTTTTTATACTCATGATAGTTGCTTATCAAATTTACCATCATCAGCAAATAAAGAAAGCCGGTTATATTGGTGATGCATTTGTAAAAAGTCTTGATTTTGCGGATACACGTCATTTTGATAAAGCGATAAAGCAATTAGAAACTGTTAAAACCTCTCATTTTGGGGGGTATCCTTTTCTTGCTCGTTTACGTGAGGCTTCTTTACTCATGGAGAAGGGTGACATTATTAAGTCAGTGGAGATTTTTGATTCTGTTGCAGCGGATGAGAAAGCACCAGAGATTTTGCAGAAAGTTGCAAAAATTCGGGCGGCTTATATCCTAGTTGATACAGGGACATTAGCTGATGTTGAAAAGCGTATCAAAGATATGACAAGTGATACCGATCCTATGCATATGTCTGCAAGAGAGGCTTTAGGTTTAGCTGCTTATAAGGCGGATAAAATGGATGAGGCGGTTTATTATTTTAAGAAAATTTCTGAAAAAGGTGCTTTGGGTTCAAAAATAACAGATCGGGCTCGAATAATGCTTGAGCTGATACAAGCTGAGGGCAAGGCAAATAAGGAATAAATCGATGAGCCTTACCATTGCTATCGTTGGTCGTCCCAATGTTGGGAAGTCAACACTATTTAATCGTTTGGTTGGGCAAAAATTGGCTTTGGTTGATGATAAGCCTGGTGTAACACGTGATCGACGTATTCATGCGGCAAAACTTCAAGATCTACGTTTTGATGTGATTGATACGGCTGGGCTGGAAGAAGCAGGTGATCATACACTTGAGGGGCGTATGCGTTCTCATACAAAAGCTGCGATTGATGAAGCGAATCTTATTTTATTTGTATTTGATGCAAAGAGCGGGATAACACCAAGTGATTTAAATTTTGCTTCATTGGTTCGCAAATCAGGAAAGCCAATTGTGCTTGTTGCTAATAAGTCTGAGTCAAGAGCGGCAACAGGAGGAGAGTATGAGGCGTGGTCATTAGGTTTGGGGGAGCCGTGCCTAATATCGGCTGAACATGGTTTGGGACTTAGTGATCTGCGTGATGCAATTATAGATGCTGTGGGGTCAGAGCATGCTTTTGGCAACAACAAAGAAGAAGATATTACGATACAGCTTGCATCTGTTGGTGATGATGTAAACGATTTGGAAGAAGAAGAGCTTATTTACGATGAAAGTAAGCCCATTAGGATTGCAATTGCAGGGCGTCCCAATACAGGAAAATCCACTCTTATCAATAGTATGTTGAAACAAGAGCGCTTGTTAACAGGACCAGAAGCAGGACTTACGCGTGATTCTATTTCTGTAGATTGGGAATGGCGTGGTCGTCATATTAAACTTTTTGATACTGCAGGTTTACGTCGAAAATCGAAAATTCAAGAAAAATTAGAAAAACTATCTGTTGCAGATACTTTACGTGCTATTCGTTTTGCAGAAGTGGTGGTCATTGTTTTTGATGCAACGATACCTTTTGAAAAGCAAGATTTACAAATTGCTGATCTTGTGATTCGTGAAGGGCGTGTTCCAGTTATTGCTTTCAATAAGTGGGACCTTATTGAAAATAGTCAGACCACATTGATTGATTTGCATGAAAAATGTGCGCGATTTCTTCCTCAAGTTCGTGGTTTGAGAGCTGTTCCTTTATCAGGACAATATGGTCAAGGGATTGATAAACTGATGGAAAATGTCATGATGATGCACCGTGTATGGAATCGTCGCATTTCGACGGCTAAATTGAACCAATGGCTTGGAACTGTTGTTGCACATCATCCACCTCCTGCGGTTTCTGGACGTCGACTTAAGGTTAAATACATCACACAGGTTAAGACACGTCCTCCTGGATTTATGATTTCTTGCTCGCGCCCCAAAAGTATGCCACAGTCGTATTTGCGCTATCTTGTCAATGGGTTACGTGAAACATTTGATATGTCTGGTATACCCGTTCGCATATCATTACGAGCCTCTGATAATCCTTTTGCGACACGTTCCAAAAAGAAATGATAACTCTTTAATTTTTTTAAGTGATGAAATCTATACTTAAGAATCTTAAAAATAAGTTTTTTCAATGATCGTTCTTTTCATAAAAGAAAAAATTTTTATTTGCTAAAGTTTTAATTTTATTGATAATCATTTACCATGAGCGCTATTGAATAGAGTTCTCTCATCTTGATAAAGATCATTTATTTGCATGTTATGAGAAGAGTTTAATAAGGAGTATTTAAGAAAGAGTACATCATCCTCTTAATGGGTTATTTAAATGCAAGAATAGATGCAAATATGAGGGTAGGGAAATACAATTATGATGCTCGTTTGAAAAGAAGCATTAAATTATCGTTTTATAAAAATAAAGATTATGAATAAGCGCTTTTGCTTACGATAGTTTGTCTAAATAAAAAGCAAAAATATTTGCTGAATCTACCGATATTCAATTGTAAAGGGCGAAATTCAAAAAAGTGGATTAAAATTGTATAAAGTAGTATGGTGATTTTATTTAAATTTTATTGTGTTCTATTGGCTTGACCTATTTGAAATTTTAGATTTATCGTATTTAAAGGAACCTCTCTTAATACCCTCAAGCTCATTGAGTGATGGGTTCTGTGATGGCATATGTAAAATACTTTGCGAATAGGATCATATAAAAACCATTAATCATTTTCATAAAATAAAAAGTGCAAGTTTATTTGAATAAAAGGAACAAAACAACGCTCTCATACTGTTTTTAGCTTTCTATGTTCTCTTTCAAAACTAGAATTGATATAACATTGGGAGCTGGAAAATAAGATGGTATCAGTTTACACCTTTTGTTAAGCGTAAAAGTGGCTGTTCTATGAGTTTTATATCATTCACGGGAACTTTTCGTTATACATTCACGGGTGCTGTCGTGAAATCGGTTTAGGTGCTCAGAATATCTTTTTAAGAAAGATGTAAATTAAAAAATACGTTATTTATACAATAAAATTTATACGATAATTTGTGATAGATTTCTTTTAGTATCTTGACGAATAAATTCGGGAACAATATGATGCACACGGTTTTATGAAATGCATTCTTACTTTGCTTTTTAATTAAGGAGCCAATGATGGCGATGGGCGAGAAACCCGTTATAAGCCGTAAGGAGGCTGAAGAGGAAAAGCAAGGAGAGTGTCTTCATTCAGAGGATTTGGAATGTCGTAGTAGGAACTTAAGCGTAGCTTTAGTGCGCAAGCGGGCATTAAAGAAGCGGGAGCATAAGAATAAGCGAGAAAAATCACAAGGAGGGATGGCAAATGCAATTAAGCTTTCCAGTGAGTTTCTGGCGAGTGTTATAGTTGGTGTTATTTTAGGGTTAGGGTTTGATAAGTTAGCAGGTTCGTATCCTTGGGGATTGGTATTTTTTCTCTTCTTTGGATTTGCTGCTGGTGTAGTGAGTATTCTTCGGTCTGTGGGGTATGTTTCCTCCAGTCAATTAGGAAAAAAAGGCGTATTGCGCCAAGATAAACAAGATAAAGGGGCCAATGAGAGGTCCGATAAATGAGGTTGAAGTGACAGCGCACGCTCCAGATCCTATTCATCAGTTTGAGGTTTCAAGGCTGATTAAGATTTCCATAGGAAATATGGATTTATCGTTTACAAATGTATCATTGTTTACAGTTCTCACGGTTGTTATAACTTCTATTTTTCTCTTCATTTCATCATCAAGTCGTGGATTGGTTCCAACGCGGATGCAGTCTCTTTCGGAAATGGCATATGAGTTTGTAGCATCGACTCTGCGGGAATCATCTGGTGTACAGGGAATGCAGTTTTTTCCTTTAGTTTTTTCTCTGTTTACTTTTATTTTGGTTGCTAACTTTATTGGTCTTTTTCCTTATTTTTATACGGTTACATCGCAGATCATGATCACGTTTTCGTTAGCAATGGTGGTAATTTTGACGGTGATTGGTTATGGCTTTTATAAGCATGGGGTCAGTTTTTTGAAACTGTTCGTTCCCAGTGGAGTTCCTGTTGTGGTTTTGCCTCTGGTGACAATGATTGAGATTATTTCTTTTCTCTCCCGTCCAATTAGTCTTTCTCTTCGTCTTTTTGCGAATATGCTTGCTGGTCATATTACGCTCAAAGTGTTTTCTGGGTTTGTTGTTTCAATGATTGGGGTAGGACTCGTAGGTGTGGGTGGTTCGGTTTTACCGCTTATTATGACTGTAGCGATTACTGCTCTTGAGTTTTTGGTCGCATTTCTTCAGGCTTACGTCTTTACGGTTTTAACTTGTATGTATCTTAATGATGCAATTCATCCAGGACATTAATAGAACTGGCGGTTTTCCGTCGAATAATGCAATTTCGCTTTAAAGGAGAATAACATGGAAATGGTGCTTGCAGCAAAATATATTGGCGCTGGTCTTGCTTGCTTTGGTATGGCTGGAACAGCTTTAGGACTTGGTAATATTTTTGGTAGCTATCTTTCTGGTGCATTACGAAATCCATCAGCAGCGGATAGTCAGTTTGGACGTCTTGTCTTTGGTTTTGCTGTAACAGAAGCTTTGGGAATTTTTTCACTGCTCATTGCTTTACTACTTCTTTTTGGGGTTTAATCATCATCAAAAGGGTATATCTGTTCTTGCATGAGGAAAGATTTACCCTTTTAGCTCTTAACCAGAGAGATGTCAGTCAGTTATCATCGGTTATAGAGGGCTTTAATAAGCTATTTAAAGGATGAAAGAAGATGTTTGTTTCAAGCGCTTATGCACAGAACACTGAAACGTCGATAGAACATATTAAAAAGGTGGCAGAGCATGCAAATCGCGTGTTTCCGCCTTTTGATTTTGTACATTTTGGTTCGCATTTTTTCTGGTTGGCGATTTCTTTCGGACTTTTTTATCTTTTTATCTCTCGTGTAATTGTACCACGTATTGGTGGTGTTATTGAAACGCGGCGAGATCGAATCGCATCTGATTTAGATCAGGCAATGCGCATGAAGCAGGAAGCAGACATTGTTGTTGAAACTTATGAGCGGAAATTAGCAGAAGCGCGTTTGAAAGCGCATGCTATAGCGCAGGTAGCTAGTGAAGAATTAAAAGAAAAAGCAGAGCTTGAACGGAAAGAAATTGAAGAGAGTTTAGAAAAAAAACTCGCAGATGCTGAAAAACAGATAGCAAAAATTCGGGATAAAGCGATGCAAAATGTTGGTTCTATCGCTGAAGAAGTGGCTCTTGAAATTGTGAAAAAATTGATTGACGTTGATATCAGCAAAGAGGCTGTTCGTTCAGTTGTTAAAACTGCGGATTATTGAGGAAGACAAAAATGACTGATACTTTTTGGGCATTTGTTGGGTTAGTTCTTTTTTTAGCTCTTTTAGTCTATTTCCGAATTCCACAGAGGGTTATACACCATCTTGATGCGCGCGCGAAGCGTATCAAAGATGAGCTGGATGAGGCTCTGCGTCTTCGTGAAGAGGCACAGGAAATATTGGCTGAATATCAACGCAAACATGCAGAAGCAGAAAAAGATGCGCAAGAAATTATTGCAGCAGCAAGACATGAAGTTGAATCTGTTATTGCTGAGGCTCGTACAAAAGCAGAAGAATATGTAAAAAACCGCAATAAATTGGCAGAGCAAAAAATTGCTCAAGCAGAAGCGGATGCGATACGCATGGTTTCTTCATCGGCTATTGATTTGGCAATTTCTACAGCACGTATCCTTATTGCAAAGGAATTAGATTCTAACAAGGCAGATGAACTTATTAAAGAGTCTCTTGAGAAAGAATCATTTATCAAAATGAAAACATATCTTAATTAATGATATTTGAGAGATAAAAAATGTCCTCTTTGGTTGCATAATTTTCTCAATATTAATTAATAAAAGTCATAAAAAAGAAAAATTTATCTTCATTATTTTTATCAATTAATAGGACATTTTGATTCTAAATGACAAGTTTTGAAAAGTCCGCAATCGATTGTGTAATAATGTGAATACGTTTGAGAAGAGCAAGACGGTTAGCACGAACATCGGGTTTTTTATCATTCACCAATACCTTTTCGAAAAATATATCAATCAATTTTCCAAGTGGCGCTAGCACACTGAGTGCAAATGATAAATTTGTCGCATTGATGGGAGCTAGAACCTGTTTTTCTACTTCACAGATTGCACGATAGAGCTGCTTTTCTTCTTTCTCGACAAAGAGCTCAGGATTAATTTCATTCGCTATTGTTGTGCTTTTTTGAAATTCATTTTCAAGAATATTGGCAGTACGTTTTACAGAGGCTACAAAGTTCATTCCATCATGGGTATTGATAAAAGCGATAAGCGATTCGACACGACGTGCAACCAATAAAAAATCATCAGAATCTTTATTTAAAACGGCTTCAAGGGCATCGTAACGAGCACCTTCCTCTTTTAGATAGATTTTCAAACGGTCATGAAAAAAGAATAACAGGTCTGATAAAATATATTCTGTTTTTTCTGGAAGCAGATTCAGCAATTGTGAATTTTCTCTTTGAGAGATTTCATATTTATTTTTTTGTTGTAAGAAAAGATTCATTGCTAACTGAAACAGTGGCATAAGATTGATATTCCAATCTCGCGAAAGTACAAGCCTAATAACTCCCAGTGCTGCTCGTCTTAACGCATAGGGATCTTTTGAGCCCGTTGGTTTTTCATTAATGAGCCAAAAGCCAACGAGCATGTCAATTTTGTCGGCGAGCATAACGGTTATAGCAAGCGGTTCTTGTGGAAGACGATCTGTTGGTCCTTGAGGTTTATAATGGTCCTCAATTGCTACAGCTACGCGAGGATCTTCCTCTTGAAGAAGGGCATATTTTTGCCCCATAACCCCTTGTAGTTCAGGAAACTCTCCGACAATTTCTGTTTGCAAATCAGCTTTTGCAAGGATTGCTGCACGTTTTGCTAAAAGAGGATCTGTCTGTATCAAAGGTGCAATTTCTTGTGCGAGTGTAGCAATGCGTTCTATTCTTGCACCTTGCGTACCTAATTTAGCATGAAAAGTTACATTCAAATGATCAAGTCGCGCCATTCTTTGATCGAGAGGTTTTTTTATATCAAGATCAAATTTTTTTATAGAAGATTCTAATTGTTGAATATCAGGCAAATCACGCTGATCGGTTTGCCAAAAATAAAGTGCATCAGAAAGACGGGCACGGACAACCTTACTATTTCCTTTTGAAATTTCTTTGCCTTCATCATTTGAAAGAATATTAGAAACGAGAATAAAATGATGAGAAAGTTTTACTTTTTCTCCTTGTTTACGGGTAACAAAACATTTTTGATTGGCTCGAATGGTCAAGCGAATAATTTCTGGAGGAATATCAAGGAATGATTGGTCAAAATCACCTATCAGGATAACAGGCCATTCAACAAGACCAGCAACTTCTTCTAGGAGGGGATTGTCTTGAACCAGTTCTAAACCGTTGGCAAAGCAGAGATTTTGGGCATCAGCTAAAATAATATTCTTTCGTCTCTCGGCATCCAGAATGACTTTATGGGTTTCAAGTTGAGTAACATAATCATCAAAGCGGCGCACTTGAAATGGCTTTCCATCACTTAAGAAACGATGACCATAAGTTAAATTATTGCTTTTAAGAGAACCAATTGTAAACGGAATAACATGTGTTTCACCAATTTCTGGTCCGAAGACGCAAAGAATGTTTTGTAAGGGTCGAATCCACTTCAGAGCACCACTTTGTGCTGAATCTTTTCCCCAACGCATAGATTTCGGCCACGGAAAGTTGCGGATAATATTCGGTAAAATATCGGCAATAATTTCTTCTGCAGCTCGACCTTTTTTAACAATTTTAGCAATATAAAAATGACCTTTTTTATCATCATGTCCAATATGTGCTTCAGAAATATCGTTTAATCCTGTTGCACGTAGAAAACCATCAATTACATGCTGTGGTGATTTTATACTAGGACCTCTTCGTTCTTCATGGATATCTTTTGAGCGTATGGAAAGTCCGCGTATGTCCAATGTTAGCCGACGAGGTGTCCAATATTCACGAGCAGCTTCATAGATCAATCCAGCATTCACAAGTTGATCTGTAACAGATTTTTTGAGATCAGCAGCAGCTTTTCGTTGCATACGTGCGGGGATTTCTTCACTGAAAAGTTCAAGAAGAAGATCAGACATTAGGCTTCTCCAGTATATATTTGTCCAGCTTCTGTGAGTAAGAAGGCTTCCCCACAACGGCGCGCGAGATCACGAACGCGAAGAATGTAATTTTGTCGTTCGGTTACAGAAATAACGCCACGTGCTTGCAAAAGATTAAAGATATGGCTCGCTTTAATACATTGATCATAGGCAGGAAAAACACAGCGATGTAATATATTTTCTTTATTTGGTTTTCCAGCATCAAGAAGTGCCCTGCATTCGCGTTCTGCATCGATAAAATGCTGATGTAGCAATTTTGTATCAGCAAATTCGAAGTTGTAATATGAGTATTCCTGTTCTGCCTGTAAAAAAATATCTCTATAACTTATTTTGTTTTCTCCCTCCAAACCATTAAAGTTAAGGTCATAGACGTTATCAACCCCTTGGATATACATCGCTAGACGCTCAAGACCGTATGTGAGTTCCCCTGAAACTGGAGCGCATTCAATGCCACAAACTTGTTGAAAATAAGTAAATTGAGAGACTTCCATCCCATCGCACCAGCATTCCCATCCAAGCCCCCAAGCACCAAGGGTGGGACTTTCCCAATCATCTTCAACAAAGCGAATATCATGCATTTTTGTATCAAGCCCGATAGCTTGTAGCGACTTTATATAAAGTTCTTGTAGATTGAGCGGAGAGGGTTTGAGAAGCACTTGGAATTGATAATAGTGTTGTAAACGATTTGGATTCTTACCATATCGGCCATCTGTTGGACGTCTGGAGGGTTGGACATAAGCAACTTTCCAAGGGCGTGGACCTAGGGAGCGTAATGTTGTTGCTGGATGAAAAGTCCCAGCTCCGACTTCCATATCGTAAGGTTGCAAAATTGCACATCCATAGTGTGCCCAATAATTTTGCAAAGTTAAGATTAGTCCCTGAAAAGAACGTTTAGGGTTAAGATGTTCAGGCAGTTTCACGCTTTATACTCTTTATATTGGACTAAACAAAAAACCAAAGTAATTTTAGTTTCTCTGTTTATTATTTCATGTGGTTTATGGTTAAGCATCGTTTATTGCAAACCAAATTTCAACTTTTCTTGAATTTGTTCAGAATTTTCTGGTTTTCCGTCAATTGCGTGGTTCCATTGAAAGATTGCTTCACGTTTACGTCCAACTTTCCAATAGGCATCACCTAAATGATCATTCAGTGTTGGGTCCTCAGGTTGTAATCTGACAGCATTTTCTAATATTTGCACTGCTTTATTATATTCTTTTAGCTTATAATAAGCCCACCCTAAAGAATCGAGAATATGACTGTTGTGAGTTTGCAAAGCGGAAGCTTTTTGCAGCATACGGAGCGATTCTTCAAGCTTCTCACCACGTTCTACAAGGGAATAGGCTAAATAATTAAGAACCTGCGGCTGGTTTGGAAAAAATTCAAGCGATTTTCTCAAATCAATTTCTGCTTTTGGCCATTGCTTTAAACGTTCAAAAGCAATACCACGCTGATAAAAGAGTTTCCAATCGTCCTGCTGAAAGTTTTTTATCTGGGCAATAGCGGTGTCTAGAGTTTTAATGGCCTCAAGAAATTTATTGTCCTGCATATAAAAAGCAACGAGCGTTATCAAAATATTACGATCATTGGGAAATTTTTCATTTAACAATGTGAGTAATTTTATTGCTTCTTTGTAATTATTGTTATTGGCAAGAAGGAATGCAAGATGAAGTTGTCCATCTTTATAATAAGGAGATTTAGGGGATAAAGCGCGATAAAGTTTAATTGCTTTATGAGGATCACTCAATTTAGCAGAAATGTGTGCGAGCTGAAACAGTGTTGCGTCATTTTGAGGGTATAAGGCGAAAGATAATTGCTTAAAAATACGTGCGATTCGCCCTGAGTTTTTGTGGTTGAGGGCTGTTCCAAAATTATATAATACCTCGGCTGCTCCTTGTTGAGGTGTTTTAATAACTCTCTCTAAGAAAGAGTTTTTTTCAATTTTTTCTCGAAAGTTTTTAAGGACTTCTCGACCTGACAACATTTGTTCGCCATGTTGGATTGTTTGAAGAGCTTGGTTACGCATATTATGGCGCAATTGGAATGAGGCATAGGCTATGATAATACGTTCATAGGTATTAGGAGCGATAAGAGTCCCCTGTTTGTTACTAAGTGCTTTAATGAAATATTTTTTTGCATCCTTTGGCTGTTCTGCAAGGTCGCTCATAAGTGCTAGATGATAAGATATAAAAAGGTCATACCAGACAGGACCTTTGAGTTTCTTAAGATCAGCGATTGCTTGAGATTTTTGTCCAGATCCAAATTTAATCCAAGCACCGATGAGTTCAGGTATTGGATTATTGGATTTCGGAGGTTCTTTTGATTGTAGAAGAAAATTGGCATTCTTATAGTCTTTTTTGATGAGACTTTCTACTGACAAAGTTAAGGAAACAAAGGGAGTTATAACATCTTGCTCTTTGAGTTTTTGGGCTTGTTGGACAGCTTCTTTAAAGTTTCCGACCGAGAGCATAGCTTCAAGGAGCTCTTTTTGTGTTTCAATGTTATCAGGTTGATAAACGAGTGCTTGTTTAAAGTAATTGATAGCAAGTTCTGTTTTATTTTCATGATTTGCAACCCTTCCAGCTAAATAAGCACCTGTAAATGAGCTTGTATGAATTGCGGTGCTTATTTTACTGTAGGTGGGGAATGGCATCAGCATGATACCCACGATAAAGAGGGTAAAAATTCGGGATACCGTTGCAGAGCACATGGAGCTAATCCTTTTCAAGATAATCAATCGATGGTGTTGTTTATAGATCATATCTCATTACTTTATTGAGAAATACTGCGATTCTTGCAAAGAATTCAGTTTACGCGCGCAATACAAAATTCAACAGTCTCAACGAGAGCATTGTAAGCAAGATTTTCGTTCATGGGAATAAGAGCATCAATTGCATGTTTTCCGTAGATGCGTGCTTGTTCTATTGTATCTGTGATACTATCATACTTTTCTATTAAGTGTTGCGCGTATGCGAAGGCTTCATTATTGTTATTGCCATCTTCAAGTGCTTGTTTCCAGAAATTTTTTTCTACTATATTTCCACGTTCATATGCGATAATAACAGGCATTGTTATTTTTCCTTCTCTAAAATCATCCCCTATATTTTTTCCTAAGCTTTGAGCACTACCGCTATAGTCAAGTGCATCATCAATCAATTGGAAAGCTAAACCTAAAGATGTTCCATATTCACGTAATGAAGAACGCTCTTTATGTCCATAGCCAGCAACAATCGGTCCTACTTCAGCGGCTGCTGAAAAAAGTGCGGCTGTTTTGGCATTGATGATTTTGAGATAGTCTGAAGGGCTGGTTTTGATATTTTTTGCAGCAGAAAGTTGCATAACTTCTCCTTCAGCAATAATTGCAGCAGCGTTCGCTAGGACAGAGAGCGCTTCTATGGAACCGACATCGACCATCATTTTAAAAGCCTGACCCAACAGGAAATCACCAACAAGTACGCTTGCTTGATTCCCCCAAATCATCCGTGCCGTGGATTTTCCACGTCGCAAATTACTTTCATCAATCACATCATCGTGTAGTAATGTTGCTGTATGCATAAATTCAACAGCTGTTGCGAGTTTTATATGCCCGTCACTTTGATAACCGAACATATGAGCAGAAGCGAGCGTAATCATTGGGCGTAATCGCTTTCCACCTGATGAAATAAGATGGTTGGAAATTTCAGGGATCATCTCAACCTCTGATTTTGCCATAGAGAGAATAAATTGATTTACGCGCTCCATATCTTTTTGAGTAAGATTGACAAGAGATTGAAGAGAAATTTGATTATTTCTTATTTGTTCTGGTTTGATAGCTGCGCTCAATGTGTTTACTCCTAGAGTATTGCAATGGACATATATAAAATTTACTTTATTTACTAGCATAAAGGGGGTTTGTGTTTGACTCAAGCTTTTGATGGCGCTTTGAAGTGTAAGCTTGGAATGTTATTGGCAATAAATGTTCTTTAGTGAGTGTAATCTTGTTGTTATGAAATAATAAAAAAATTTAAAATAGCAGCTGAATGGCAAAAATGCAGTTTATAAAGGTGAACATTAGGCTTTTAAATGGATAAAACAACGAATCAGAGTGGTGAAACAATTGATAGTTTTCACCGCGGAAAATTTTATTTGGTTCAACCCCATAAATATGGTCATCGTTCTGGAATGGATGCGATGTTATTGGCTAGTTTGGTTCCAAGTAATTTAAAGGGCAAGGTTGTTGATTTAGGCGCAGGTGCTGGAGCTGCAGGGTTGGCTGTTGCTTCGCGTTGTCTGAAAGTTCATGTTACTTTAGTTGAACGTTCAGCTTTTATGGTATCTTACGCTCAAAAAACGCTTATGCTAAAACAAAATGAACAATTTGCTAGCCGAGTTTGTTTGCTAGAAGCAGATGTTACCTTCAAAGGGAATGCCCGTATAAAAGCAGGTTTGATAGATAATAGCTTTGATTTTGCGATTATGAATCCACCTTTTAATAATCCTACTGATCGCAAGACACCTGATAAACAAAAATCTGAAGCACATGTTATGTCTGAAGCGATGTTTGATAACTGGTTGCGGAGTGCAGCGGCCATTGTTAAGCCAGGTGGATACTTAGGGCTCATTGCACGTCCACAATCGCTGACAGATATCTTGCGTGCTTTAGAAGGGCGTTTTGGTGATATTTGTATAATTCCTGTGCATGCACGTGCGAAAACAGCTGCAATTCGTCTTTTATTTTACGCAAAACGAGGAAGCAGAGCAGCTTTATCTATTTTACCGGCATTGGTTATACATGAAGGTAATGACCATACTTTTTCACCCCAAGTTGATGCAATTAATAATGGATATATAAGCTTGTGGGAACTTTTCTAATAGTATCTTGTGTTTTTTAGTTTATTATTTAAAGTCGAAACTTTGTTGTTAGGGAGGTTTGACTTTGGGTGAAATTATATTTCTGCTTGTAATGTGGGGATTGATTGGCGCTTTTGGATATTATCGCGTTCTTCCTCTTTGTTGTCCTTTCCTATTTAATTGTTCTTAATTTATAAGGAGATTTTGTTTTGATGGATTTTATTAAAAGTTTTATTCCACGTCGTTTTTCTTCCGATAAACTTGAAATTCCTGTGGTGCGCCTTCAAGGAGCAATTATGGATTCATCAGCGTCTATATCTCGTACCCTTTCCCTCAGTAGGTGTGCAAATCTTTTAGAGAAGGCTTTCGCACACAAAAAGTCACCGGCTGTTGCACTTATTATTAATTCTCCTGGTGGTTCACCTGTACAATCGCGTTTTATCTTCAAGCGTATTCGTGACTTGGCAGAAGAAAAAAATAAAAAGGTTCTTGTGTTTATTGAAGATATTGCAGCATCCGGTGGTTATATGATTGCTTGTGCGGGGGATGAAATTTTTGCAGATCCTTCTTCAATTGTTGGTTCCATTGGAGTGGTTTCAGCTTCCTTTGGTTTTCCGGAACTTTTGAAGAAAATTGGTATCGAACGGCGTGTATACACAGCAGGAAAGAACAAAGTTACATTAGATCCATTTCAGCCAGAAAAAAAGGCGGATATCGAGCATTTGAAATCTCTCCAACTTGAAGTGCATCAAACTTTTATCGATTTGGTTAAAGAACGCCGTGCTGAAAAATTATCAAATGATTCGAATCTCTTTACAGGAATGTTTTGGAGTGGAAAACAAAGCGTTGAGCTTGGTCTGGTTGATGGATTGAATGATGTACGTTCTGTTATTAAGGAGCGCTTTGGTAATGATGCAAAACTTCGACTTATTATGCCTCCAAAAAGTTTCTTAGGACCTAAAACGCCTTCAGGAGTGACGGCACATACGGTTTATACAGTCGTTGACAGTGCATTGATGGCAGCAGAAGAGCGAGCACTTTGGCAGCGTTATGGTTTGTAATGGAAAGGATTATTCAAGCCAGAGGGATTGTTATCTAAAAACAGATTCTAGAAGAAAAAAGGCTTGAAATGATACGAATGAGAACATGTCGTTTATTTTGTATGAGTGCTCTTTATATTTATTGTTTGTTTAGAAAACGATTAAGAATATTCCAAGCTGTTTATAGGGTTTGTGCTAATAAAAGTATGGATAAAAGGGGGAATTTGTAAAAGAACCCTATGTAGGTGAATATTACGTCATATGATATCAAATGTACAAGCTTCGTTCCAAGGACATTCCTATTTATTTACACCTATTAAATTGAATTTAGCTCTACATGTTGTGGGGCAACGTTCTGATGGGTATCATTTAATAGAAAGTTTGGTTTATTTTAGTCTTAGCGGTGATTGTCTACACTATGCACCTTGCGAAAATAATCAATTTGTTTTGACGGGACCGTTTGCAAAAGGCCTTGTGTCTCATTTAGATAATTTGGTTATTCGCGCACGGGATTTTATGCATAAGACTTTTCCTGAATGTGCTCAACCTGCTTTTTTTCGGCTTGTAAAAACATTACCTGTTGCTTCAGGCATTGGTGGTGGCTCAGGTGATGCAGCTGGGGTTATAAGCATGTTGCGTCAACAGTGGAATCTTGATTGCTCTTACCAAGAATTAGCAAAAATGAGCTTAGTTCTTGGTGCTGATGTTCCCATGTGCCTTTATGCATTAGAATATCAGCAGCCACTTTTGGTCAAAGGAATTGGTCAAGAGATGATACAACTAAAAGGAGCCTGTTCTCTTGCAATAGTATTGGTTAATCATGGACAAGAGATTTCAACACAAACTGTTTTTAAAGCGTTAGAGAAGCGTCATAATCCTTCTTTAAAAATTAATACAGATTCTTTAAAGAGTGTTGATTCATTGGTTGAAGCTTTACAAGAAACGCGTAATGATCTTTTTTCTTCTGCATTAAAAATAGCACCTCAGTTAGCTGAAGTGTTATCTGTATTAGATGAATGTGGGGCTCTTTTTTCCCGTATATCTGGAACGGGAGCAACTTGCTTTGGCATTTTTAAAAATAAACAAACAGCGCAACAAGCAGCTCTTTTTATCAAATCAATGCACCCAAATTGGTTTGTAAAACCTATCATGACTTTAGGAAATATTTGATAAATAAATATAAAAGCTTTTATTTCGTCCTGATTTTATTATACACAGTGAAAGAGGGTAACCAAAGAAATGTATTTTTTTATCTTTTGTGCAAGAATTCGCATAATGTTTGGAGAGCCATTTAAAACTGTAATGCTTGCAAAAAATGATCAGGCTACAGAAATAGATGTATGTTTGTTGTATTGTGATTTATCAAAGATGTTTAATGTTCCGCTTCAACCAAATTTTTCGTGCGAATTGGATTTGCAAAAACAGGGTTTTTTTCATATAGCAGGTGTTGATGAAGTAGGACGGGGGCCTCTCGCTGGACCTGTGGTAACGGCAGCAGTTATCTTGGATAAAGACCATATTCCTAATGGGTTAAATGATTCAAAAAAACTTTCTTTTCTCCAACGAAATAGACTTTATCATGAAATTTTGCAAAGTGCATTAGCGGTTTCAGTCGCTAGTCTTTGTGCTCGTACAATTGATCAATCTAATATTAGAAAAGCAACTTTAGAAGCAATGCGTCGCTGTATTATAGGGTTAGCCATTCCAGCCCACTATGTCCTTGTTGATGGACGTGATATTCCTTCTGAGTTGTCCTGTCCTGCAATGGCGTTGATTAAGGGCGATCAGCGTTCGGTTTCAATTGCAGCCGCATCTATTATTGCGAAAGTAACGCGTGACAGGATGATGGAGTGTGCAGGACAAGTTTATAAAGGGTATGGTTTAGAGAAGCATGTAGGTTATGCAACACTAGCGCATCGTACAGCTCTTGATAAATATGGACCAATTATAGGATTACATCGTTATAGTTTTGCACCACTAAAAGAGTGTTATAGAAATGGTGTGTCATGACGATTCTACCACTCAATAGTGCTTCGATAAGAGAGGCAATAGCGCTTCTTAAACAAGGGAAGTTAGTAGCATTACCAACGGAAACTGTTTATGGATTAGCGGGCGATGCAACCAATGGGAGGGCAATTTCTTCTATTTTTTCTACAAAGAGTCGTCCGCAAATTAATCCTCTTATTGTGCATGTCAGCGGCATCGAAATGGCGGAACGTTATGTGAAAATTGACTTTCTTTCACGCCAATTAATGGAGGAATTTTGGCCAGGGCCTTTGACATTGGTTTTGCCTTTAAAGGAACAGCATAATATTCATCCTTTAACAACCTCTGGTTTGAATACCTTGGCTGTTCGTTTTCCAGACAGTCGTTTTGCGGAAGTAGTACAACATTTTGGCCGACCACTTGCTGCTCCTAGTGCGAATCAGTCGGGGCGTCTTAGCCCTACTTCAGCTGAGGCTGTTTTTGCATCTTTGGGGGAATCTGTTCCTTTGATATTGGACGGAGGACCTGCTAAAATAGGGCTTGAATCAACGATTATTAAGATTTGTGATGAAAATATTTATCTTTTGCGTCCAGGGGGGCTTGCGGCTGATAAAATTGAAGAAATTGTGGGGAAGTCTTTAAAACGGATAGATCAAAGGGCGGCGATTGAAGCTCCAGGGATGTTAAAGTCGCATTATGCTCCCAATGCTACGATTCGTTTGAATGTAGAAAAGGTGGAAAATGGTGAAGCGCTTTTAGCATTTGGTTCAAAGCGCGTTATGGGGGCTGAAAATGCCGTTTCTATTTTAAATCTTAGCGAAGATGGAAAGTTGGAAGAGGCAGCCTTTCATTTATTTCAATATATGAAGGAATTAGATTCATTTAAAGTGAGATGTATCGCAGTAGAACCTATTCCATCATACGGATTAGGGGAGGCGATCAATGATCGTCTTATACGGGCTGCGGCTCCAAAGGAGAAACAAACATGGAGCAGAAATTAATTGAGGGGTTTAGAGAAATTGTTGGTGCTAAGCATGCTATAACAGATCAAGCGTTGATTGCACCGTATTTGCTTGAAGAGCGTGGGCTTTTTCATGGAAAAACACCTTTACTTTTACGTCCATCTTCTTGCGCAGAGGTCTCATCGATTATGCAGCTAGCGAGCAAAACACGCACACCGATTGTGCCACAGGGTGGAAATACAGGGCTTGTGGGGGGACAACAACCAGATGAAAGAGGAGGGAGCGTTCTTTTATCCATGGAACGATTAAATAAGATTAGAACTATAAATCTTGAGGGAAATTTTGTTGTTGTAGAGGCAGGTGTTATTTTACAGGATTTACAGAAAAAAGTGGATGAATCAGGTCGTTTTTTCCCTCTTTCTTTGGCTTCTGAAGGTTCTTGTCAAGTAGGGGGAAATCTTTCGTCGAATGCTGGAGGGACAGCTGTTTTAGCCTATGGCAATATGCGTGATCTTTGTCTTGGTTTGGAAGTTGTTTTACCGGATGGCCGTATTTTAGATGATTTGCGTTTTGTTAAAAAAGATAATAGCGGTTACGATTTGAAAAATCTTTTTATTGGTGCAGAAGGCACATTAGGTGTTATAACCGCAGCCGTTTTGAAGATGTTTCCAAAAATAAAAGGAAAAGCTGTTGCTTTGGTGGGATTATATAGTCCGGCGAAGGCTTTAGAGTTTTTATCTCTGGCTCAAAAATATGGAGGAGGGATGTTGACAGGTTTTGAGCTCATGGGAAATCTCAGTTTGCAAATGGCTTTAGATTATAAGATGTGTGAGAAGCCTCCTCTTCAGCGGAAGCATGAATGGTATGTATTAATGAACATTTCATCATTGCAAGGCGATGATGAGGCGTTATCAGTACTGAGTATTATTTTAGAAGAAGCTTTAAAGAATGCGGTGATAGAAGATGCAATTGTTGCACAATCTTTAAAACAGCAAGATTTTTTTTGGCAGTTGCGTGAAAGTATATCCTATGCACAAAAGTTAGCAGGAGGGTCCATTAAGCATGATATTGCGGTCCCACTTGCTTCTATTCCTGATTTTATTGCTGAGGCAGCGCTTATTGTTGAAGATATTGCTCCAGGAGCACGGGTGATTTGTTTTGGACACATGGGCGATGGAAATTTACATTATAACATTACACAACCTGTAGGAGCTGATACGATGGTGTTCTTGCAGTTATGGTCAAAAATGAATCATCGCATTCATAGTTTAGTGATGGACTATAGAGGTGCATTTTCTGCTGAGCATGGAATTGGTCAGCTTAAGCGCGAAGAACTTCGTTCTTTTAAATCGCCTGTCGCATTGGATATTATGCAAGGGATTAAAAAAACGCTCGATCCTTTAGGGATAATGAATCCCGGAAAAGTATTATAATTCAAGAATAGTGATCATGTATTTTTGTTTAGATTTTAATAACCAAAAAAGAAACCAGTTGTTTTTTATTCAAACTTTTAATAATCCAATGAGAAAAAGCTGCTAAAGGGTGTATGTTATTTAAGATAAATTGGGATAATGTATATGGCTAATCAATGCTTTAATCAGGCAAAAGCGGTGCTTGAATTTCGGTTAGATCCGTGCCATTTGCCACAAACGACGACATATTTTTCATCCAAAACGGGTAATCAGGTTATTTGTTCGTTAAATGAGCGTGGTGTTTCTTTTAAAACGGATATGCCTTCAAGCTTATCGCATTTAATACCCCCTTATCATTTCCAAGGAATTGCAGCACGTACCGTGAAAACGCGTTCAGGAGAAAGAGCTGTTGCATTAGAATTACTTCATGCCGATGAGGAAGCTTGTATACCGCTTTTGGTTTCCAGAGATTTGAATAATGTTCTTCTGGATTGGCGATTATGGGCGGATACTTATGGACTCCCCATGCTTATGATCAATGAAGATAATCGCATTCTGGTTGTAAAAGATCGTTCTGATTTACATCGTTTTTTTGGTACAACAGCACATTCTAAACAAAAGCGTTTTTTACTTCGTTATAGCAATCCGTTAGGCTTGCGTTTGGTGATTGCGAATCGAATTGCACTCCAGTAATATTAATATGCATTCATTTTTGTACTACCGTAAGCATTTATCTTGTTGTGCCGTAAAACATCGTTGTTTGGGGCGGTAATATAAGGCGTGTAAACTTCACACATGAAGTATTTTTAGAGGACATGGCGAATATTCTTAAGTTTGCTTGTCGATCTTTGTGTAAGTGAAGCATATGAGTAGGAACCAAGAGGAACCCGCTCAATGAGAATCCGGACGTTTACAGATGGGATTTGGTGTGACTTTTGGTTCTTTAAGGCAAAGAGGAAGTCAATGATTGTAAATGAGAGTTTTTTGACACCATACATTGGCAGCAGGAATCGGTTATGTTAAACGCTTTTCTCGGAGAGGTAAAAACGGCTTTCATAACAATAGAAACCGTTTTTTTGGCGGTGTAATTTTTGGTTTTTGCCACATCATTAAAACACGAGCAGATTGCTGGAAGTGTTTTTTACTTTTTTATAAATCATTTCTCCATGTTGAATGAGAGCTTTGAATATTGCAAAATATTCTTACTTCATCTCTCTCCTATAATCAAAATCATTTTTTTGCACGTTATAAGAAGGGGTAGAGTGTGGATAAAAATCATTAAAAAAGAGTAAACACTCTCTGATAAAGCGTTTAGATAGAAAGGGTTATCGTAATATTGGGAGTTGGAAAATACAATGATAGTATCGGTTTTTATCTTTATTTCAGAAAGATGGCAGAATGGATTTATACTATTTGCAGGTAGTGTCGTAAAATGGGAGTGACGAGCATGAGAGATATTGTTTAAGAATTTGTACGTGAATAACATCAGTATCTTTTTTTTGGCATTTTATTTTTCGTAAAAGCGGAATTTCATTAAAAAACGCAATAAATAAGAGAAATGATAGTATATATGTTTTTCTTCAGGGTTTTATAAGAAAGAAAGTATTTATAAAGATGATGAGAAAATACGTTTAAATTAAATACAACAGTAAAATGATCAGTTTATATCACAGTGTTATATTCAGAGAAATTTCCTATTTTATCATGAGTAGATATCCTATTTACAATATTTGATTGTTCAAAGGAAAGCACACTCATTTTTTCAAAATTATGGTCAACGTAAAACAGTAAGAAAATTTGTGTATCATGCTCTTATATAAAATAATCAAATCGGAAAAAAGAATATTCAAAGGATTTAGTTTTCTCGCGCAATGGCTCTCCATCCGATATCACGACGAACAAAACCTTCTGGCCAATCAATACAATCAACAGCTTCATAAGCACGTTTTTGTGCGTGCGTAATCGTTTTTCCTGTTGCTGTTATGTTGAGGACACGTCCACCATTTGCAATGAGTTCTCCATCACGCAATACTGTACCAGCTTGAAAAACTTTCACATCGGGAAGATTGTTTACTTTATCAACGTTACGGATAACAGTACCTTTTTGGGGAGAGTCTGGATAACCATTGGCAGCCATAACAACGGTGAGAGCAGTTTTTTCAGACCACCGAAGAGGCTTATTTTCAAGTTTTCCTTGAGCTGCAGCAAGAAAAATTGGCAAAATGTCATCTTTGAGGCGCATCATTAAAACTTGACATTCAGGATCACCGAATCGTACGTTAAATTCAATTAATTCGGGTCCTTTTTGCGTTATCATTAATCCGACGAAGAGAATACCTTTAAAGGGGGCGCCCATTTCTTTCATGCTTTTTAAAGCTGGTTCAACAATTTCTTTGAGGGTACGATTCACTATTTCTTGGGTCATGATGGGCGCTGGTGAATAAGCACCCATACCACCGGTGTTTGCTCCAATATCGCCATCACCTACACGTTTATGGTCTTGAGCAGAACCAAAAGGAAGAGCAACTTTACCATCACAAAGGCAGAAGAAGCTTGCTTCTTCACCTTCAAGAAAAGATTCTACAACAATTTTGTTTCCTGCATCTCCAAATGCACTTTTGAAGCAGGCATCGACTGCGTTAAATGCTTCTTCCATAGTTGTTGCAACCACGACACCTTTGCCAGCTGCTAAGCCATCAGCTTTAATAACAATGGGAACACCTTGTTGATGAATGTAAGCTTTAGCTTTAGAGGCATCATTAAAGCATTGGTAACTTCCTGTAGGAATGTTATTCTTACGACATAAATCTTTTGTAAAAGCTTTAGAACCTTCTAGTTGAGCAGCTTTTTGAGTAGGACCAAATACACAGATGTTAGCGCTATTAAGAGAGTCTGTTATACCCGCAACCAATGGTGCTTCTGGTCCTACAATCACAAGATCAATAGAATGTTTTTTACAAAAATCAATAACAAGGGGATGGTCATCAATGTTTAAATTAATATTTTCACCAAATTCTGTTGTTGCAGGGTTTCCAGGAGCACAATATAACTTTGTTAGCAGTGGTGATGCAGCTATTTTCCATGCTAAAGCATGTTCTCGTCCACCTGAGCCAATAAGAAGAATATTCATTGCTTGCTCCTCTCATAAAAGATGATTAATCTCATCTCCTTCTCATAAGAATGAAATGTCTCTATCGCAAGACCAAAGGTAAATCATTTGATGAAAAAAAATAAAAATATCGCGCATGTTCAATCCTGTGAGAGTCAGGGACGGGTTATGGATGCATCTTCCAAACAATGGGTCTACAATTTCCTTCCCTGTTCTTTATGGTTTTATGCGCAATTGGCGCGTTGGGATCGGCCTATCGGATGGCAATTGTTGATGTGGCCTTGTTTTTGGTCAACAACAATGGCTTTTTTCTCTTATAACATGCATTATGATACTCTTTTATCAATGTTTCTTCACTGGGTTTGGTATCTTTTTCTTTTTTTTCTGGGATCTATTGCTATGCGAGGGGCAGGATGTACTTGGAATGATCTTATTGACCATAAAATTGATGCTCAGGTAGAAAGGACACGTTCTCGCCCATTGCCGACAGGTCATGTGAGTCGGTTTCAAGCAAGAGTTTTTATACTTATGCAATGTTTGGTTGGTTTAGTCGTTTTATCACAATTTAATAGGTTTAGTTTTTTTCTAGGTATTTCGTCATTGATAGCTGTTGCATTTTATCCTTTTATGAAACGCGTAACATATTGGCCGCAGTTTTTTTTAGGCGTTGCGTTTAATTGGGGGGCATTAATGGGGTGGGCTGTTGTCTTTGGAAGTTTAAGCTGGGCACCAATCTTGCTTTATGTGGGATCAATCTTGTGGACCATAGGATACGATACAATCTACGCACATCAAGATAAAGAAGATGATGCTACTGTTGGTGTCCGTTCTACGGCCCTTCTCTTTGGTAAAGGAACCAAGCGTGCTTTAGTATTTTTGTATGGTGGTTTTGTGGTGTTCGTTAGTTTAGCATTTTATTTAGCTGGAGTCCCTGTTCTTAGTTTTTTGGGGATTTTTGTGGCAAGCATCCATATGTTTATTCAAATTAAAGTCATTGATATAGATGACAGTTCACAATGCCTCAGGCTTTTCAAATCTAATTCGCTTATTGGTTTTGTGATTTTTGCTGGTTTGGTATGTGGGGGTATATGGACGATATTTTATCCTGCGGTCTAAAAATAAGTTAGCTAAAATCATAGTTTCTGCTGAATACAGTATTTTCTTTTAAATAAGCTTGTTGCTAATCTGTTTTAAGCAATACAGTAGAAAATATTACCAATCAACTTTTACAGTGAAAATGAATTACAGTGAAAATGAATTTCTTCTATTTAAATAAAATAAATCATCTTCTTTTAGAATTTTTCAAATAAAAAATACTTGTTTAACTGTTGGGAAGAAAAAATCTTTATAACGATGAAGTTTGAAGGATTAGGGATAAAGTTTTTGTCTTTTCCAATCGCTGTGTTCAACACAATCGCGTGTAAAAAGCAGACGATCATGTAAACGAAATGGGCGATCGCACCAGAACTCTATAGAAAGGGGTTTAACACGAAACCCAGACCAATAAGGTGGTCGTGGAATATTGCCTAGAGCATAACGCGCAGTATATTGAGCAATTGCTTTTTCGAGCACAAAACGATTGTCTAAAGGTTGAGATTGTTTAGATGCCCATGCACCAATTCGACTACCACGTGGTCGCGATTGGAAATAGGCATCGGCTTCCTGTTGACTTACTTTTTCAACAATTCCTCTAATTCGGACCTGACGACGGAGCGATTTCCAATGAAAACCTAAAGATGCTTTCATTGATTTTAAAATTTCTTGTCCTTTACAGCTTTCATAATTGGTATAGAAGACGAAGCCTTGGGGACTGTAGTCTTTGAGGAGAACCATACGAACATTAGGGAGTCCTGTTTCGTCAACTGTTGCTAATGCCATAGCATTTGGATCATTTATTTCACTTATCGTTGCCTTTTCAAGCCACTTTGCGAAAAGTTCAAAAGGTTTTTGCATTTTCATAAAATGATCATCTGTTGGTATTTTGTTGCTCATAGTTTCTCCAAATATCAGTGAGCATGGGCGAGGCATTTTCTCATTTACTTTATCATCAAAAAGCCAATGCTATTGTGTATTTCTATGGTAGTTTAATTATTTTTACTTTAGCATAGGCTACAATGAGCTATATTAAATAAATGTCTCATTTTATCTGGTATTTTAGTTTATTGATAGACATATAAAAAGGAAAGAAGAAATTATTCTCTAGAATAGACTGATGAAGATATAAGGGATATTGAGCAACGGATCAGTTGATATTTTGAAAACGAAAAAATTGAAAAGAGGGCAATATGCGTGATCCCTACACGATTCTGGGTGTGGCACGTACCGCAAAATCGCAAGAGATTAAATCGGCATTTAGAAGATTAGCAAAGAAGTATCATCCAGACCATAATAAAGATGATACAAAGGCTAAAGAAAAATTTGCTGAAATTAATCAAGCTTATGAAATTATAGGTGATAAGGATAAAAAGGCACAATTTGACCGCGGTGAAATTGATATGGAAGGAAAACCGCTTTATCAAGCTTATGGTACTGGTGAAAATTTTAGCAATAAACAAAATCCCTTTTCAGGAAGAGCAAAGGGATTTGATTTTTCCTCTTCAGGTGGTGCAGGTTTTGATGCGAGTGATATTTTTCGGGATCTGTTTGGAGGAGGTAGTAGCTTTTCGAATTCCACACACTATAACCGTCCCCAACAAGGAGCACATGTTCGTGCTAATCTTGCCATAACATTAGAGCAGATGGTTGGCGCAGAAAAGGTGGAAGCTGTTTTTCCAAATGGAAAAAAGTTAAAAATTAAACTTCCAGATTATATTGAAGACGGACAGACTATTCGTTTAAAAGGTCAGGGAGAAGAGGTACCTCTCGGGCAAGCAGGAGATGCGTTGATAACCATTCAGATTCAAAAACATCCTCGTTTTCGGGTTGAAGGAAGAGCACTTCATCTTGATTTACCAGTTTCTCTTAAACATGCTGTTTTGGGAGCAAAAGAAGAAGTTGAGACGTTGGAGGGACGTGTGGTTTTAACGATTCCTGCTTGGTCAAGTTCTGATCGCGTTTTACGGTTGAAAGGAAAAGGGCTTCGTTTAAAAAATGGTACAAGAGATGATCTTTATGTGCATGTTCGCATTATGTTGCCGGAAGGTGAAAATGCCGCGCTAGAACAGTTTTTGCAAATGCAACAAGATTAATTTTAAAATTTTTTATATACAAAAGCGTAGTTTTTGTTTGATTTTAAACCAATTGCTTGAAGAAAAAGTTGACCTGTGTCATAGGCAGATGAATAATATTAATTTTAAGTAACAATGGGGCAGTGCTGATGGCTAAGGGTAATGGTTTATTGTACGGTAAGCGTGGTTTAATTTTGGGGTTGGCCAATAATCGCTCCATCGCTTGGGGAATCGCTAAAGCGGCAAGTAGCGCAGGGGCAGAGCTTGCTTTTACCTATCAAGGTGAAGCAATGAAAAAGCGTGTTGAGCCTTTGGCTGAAGAATTAAAGGGGTTTGTTTGTGGACATTGTGATGTTTCTGACAGTGTCTCTATTGATACGGTCTTTAGAGAAATAGAGAAGAAATGGGGAAAACTCGATTTTTTAGTTCATGCTATTGGTTTTTCTGATAAAGACGAATTAAGTGGTCGTTATATTGATATCAGCGAATCAAATTTTATGATGACCATGAATATTTCCGTTTATTCCCTAACAGCTCTAACGAAGCGTGCAGAGAAATTGATGCCAGATGGTGGGTCAATCTTGACACTGACCTATTATGGTGCAGAAAAGGTTGTTCCCAATTATAATGTAATGGGGGTTGCCAAAGCAGCTCTTGAAGCGAGCGTGAAATATTTAGCGGTAGATTTAGGTCCTCAAAATATTCGTGTTAATGCTATATCTGCTGGACCAATTAAAACGTTAGCGGCTTCTGGTATTGGTGATTTTCGTTATATTTTAAAATGGAATGAATATAATGCTCCATTACGTCGTACGGTAACAATTGAAGAGGTTGGTGATTCTGCGCTTTATTTTCTTTCAGATTTGTCTCGTTCTGTTACCGGTGAAGTCCATCATGTCGATTCGGGTTATAATATCATAGGTATGAAAGCAGTTGATGCACCAGACATTTCTGTCGTTAAAGAATAAAGTTTGGTTTATGGGATTTTATTGGACAGCAGTAATTTGACCAACTTTAAAGTGGCTAAGAGTATTTGGGAGCAAAGAGCTACCTTTTTTATAGCACACAACATACGTTGTCGTTGTATATATTTGACAGAGAAACGGATCTTTTTTCATGTCGCATAATACATTTGGTCATTTGTTTCGTGTAACAACATGGGGTGAAAGTCATGGTGCTGCTCTTGGTTGTGTCATTGATGGTTGTCCACCTGGAATTATTTTTACTCTTGCAGAAGTTCAAGCTTATCTTGATAAACGCAAACCAGGACAATCAAAATATACAACGCAGCGCCGAGAACCAGATGAAGTAGAGGTCCTTTCAGGAGTTGTTGTTCAAGACGATGGGACAACATTGGTGACGACAGGTACACCAATTTCTCTGTTGATTCGAAACACAGATCAGCGTTCGAAGGATTATAGCTCGATTGCTCATCAGTATCGTCCAGGACATGCGGATTATACTTATGATATTAAATATGGCATTCGTGATTTTCGAGGTGGGGGACGTGCTTCAGCACGGGAGACGGCAGCACGTGTTGCAGCTGGTGCATTTGCTCGTAAAATCGTTCCTGGTTTGATTGTACGAGGAGCAGTGATAGCAATTGGTCCTCATAATATTAATCGTGATCGGTGGGATTGGTCAGAGGTTGATAATAATCCTTTTTTTACAGCTGATGCAGAGATGGTTCCCATTTTTAGTGATTATATCAGTAAACTCCGTAAAGAGGGAACATCTGTTGGTGCGGTTGTTGAGATCGTTGCAGAAAATGTTCCGGCAGGTTTAGGAGCCCCTATTTATGCAAAGCTTGATCAAGATATTGCATCGTTACTTATGTCGATTAATGCGGTAAAAGGTGTGGAAATTGGTGATGGTTTTGCGGCAGCCCGCCTGAGGGGAGAAGAAAATGCCGATGAAATGCGAATGGGAAATGATGGAAAACCGCTTTTTTTATCCAATCATGCTGGTGGTATTTTAGGGGGAATATCGAGTGGACAGCCAATAGTTGCACGTTTTGCTGTAAAGCCTACTTCATCAATTTTAACGCCTCGTCGCTCCATTGATGTTGATGGTCATGATATAGATGTTATAACGAAGGGACGTCATGATCCATGTGTTGGGATTCGTGCCGTTCCTGTTGGTGAAGCGATGGTTGCTTGTGCTATTGCTGACCATTATCTAAGACATCGCGGTCAAATTGGGTGATTGAAAAGGTGAACAATGGCGTATGATGAAAAAAAAATTGTTTCTGCACTTAAAGCTTTTGAACGCGGTGAAATTGTTGTGGTGACAGATGATGATGACCGTGAAAATGAGGGTGATTTAACTGTTGCTGCAGCGTATTGTACAGAAGAAAAGATGGCGTTTATTCTTCGTCACACAACAGGTATTGTGTGTACACCTATGCCAAAAAAAGAAGCACAACGGTTTAATCTTGCTCCTATGGTACCAGATAATAACTCTGCACATGGGACGCAATTTACTGTTACTGTGGATTTTAAACATGGGATAACAACGGGTATTTCTGCACATGACCGCACATTGGCAGTTCGTAATCTTGCTAATCCAAATGCTGGTGCTCACGATTTTGTCCGTCCAGGACATATTTTTCCTTTGATTGCGCATGAAGGGGGGGTGCTCATGCGTTCAGGTCACACGGAGGCCGCTGTTGATTTATGTAAATTAGCTGGTTTGCCACCAGTTGGTGTTATTGGTGAGTTGGTCAATGATGATGGCAGCGTTAAACATGGCGATCAGATCATGAAATTTGCACAAGAACATCGGTTACATATGATAACGGTTGCAGATTTAATTGCTTACCGCCAACATAAGGAAATATTGATCAAGCATGTTGGAGAAATGCCTATTGAAACATCTGTAGGTCCCGCTATTGTTCAAAGTTATCAATTCCCTTGGGAAGCCGTTCAGCATATTGCAATTGTTTTTGGTGATGTCCGTGAGGGTGAGGATATTCCTGTGTATTTACATCATGAAAACATTATAAATGACGTTTTTTGTCAATCTTCAGATATTATGGTGGTGATGCGGCGTATGATGGAAAAAGAAAAACGTGGCGTATTTATTTATTTGCGTAAAGGATCTGTTATGCAATCAACTATTGATATTCAAAATATGGCAAGAGACAGTTCAGAAAACCATGTGCAGGCGATTGAACGCGAAGAAGAATGGCGCAAAATTGGTTTAGGATCACAAATTTTAAAATATCTAGGAATAGGCTCTGTTATTGTTTATGCTGCTAAAGAGCATCATCATGTAGGTTTAGAAGGTTTTGGAATTCGTATATCTAGAACAGATATTTTTTGAGGTTCATATGAAAAAAGAGATACAAGAGGGGGATATTACGACCTTAAGCTTTGAGCAAGCGCTTAAGCAACTTGAAGTTATTGTCGAAAATTTGGAACGTGGCGATGTGCCTTTGGAACAATCCATTGATATTTATGAACGCGGTGAAGCGCTTAAAAAGCATTGTGAAAAACTCTTAAGAGTTGCTGAAGCTAAAGTTGAAAAAATACAGCTTTCAGAAGACGGTTCTCCAGAAGGAGTAGAACCACTTGATGCTAAATAATATTAAATATTTTGGATATTTATTGTGAAACGAGGAGATATAATAACCTTTTTTATAGAAAATTAAATCGATTGATTTCTTTTTTATAAAATAAGTAAAAAATGAGGAAAGTATAGCTCATCTCAAATAGAAAAGAGCATTTTTCAGTAAAAAAGATGCAAAACTGTAAATAAGAGTAGAGAAGATATATTTTTATCGTTTCGTTTTCTTGAGTTAAGATAATAGAAAGGTTTTTTTTGTCTCAGGTCTTAACACCATTGCTTGACCGTATTTGTTTTCCGCAAGATTTGCGGGCATTGCCTGAGTCTGATTTGGTACAGTTGGCTGATGAGTTGCGGACTGCAACAATTGATGCGGTTTCTGTAACAGGTGGTCATCTTGGGGCGGGACTTGGTGTTGTTGAGCTCACTGTTGCATTACATTATATTTTTAATACACCAGAGGATAGGATTATTTGGGATGTTGGTCATCAAACCTATCCACACAAGATTTTAACGGGGCGTAGAGAAAAAATTCGCACATTACGTCAAGAGGGCGGATTATCAGGTTTTACAAAACGTTCAGAAAGTGTGTATGATCCATTTGGAGCGGGTCATTCGTCTACTTCTATTTCAGCGGGGCTTGGCATGGCGGTGGCAAGTGCTTTGAAAGCAGAGACAAGACGCAATATCATAGCTGTCATCGGTGATGGTGCAATGTCTGCGGGCATGGCTTATGAAGCAATGAACAATGCTGGTGCTTTGGATGCACGCTTGATTGTTGTTCTTAATGATAACGATATGTCTATCGCACCACCTACAGGTGCTATGAGTGCACATCTTGCACGATTAGTATCTCGTCCTTCTTATCGTCATTTGCGTGAACGCGTAAAGATGTTGAGCGAAAAATTGCCAAAGTTTTTTTTGGATAAGGCGCGTCGTTCAGAGGAATTTGCGCGTGGACTTTTGGTTGGGGGAACTTTATTTGATGAGCTTGGCTTTTATTACCTTGGCCCCATAGATGGGCACAATTTGGGGCATTTATTGCCTGTTTTAAAAAATGTTCGTGAATATCCTAGTGGTCCTGTTTTGGTGCATGTTGTCACACATAAGGGAAAGGGATATCCACCTGCAGAAGCCTCACCTGATAAATATCATGGTGTTAATCGTTTTGATGTCACGACAGGAAAACAGGTTAAAGCATCAAGTAATATTCTACCCTATACCAAGGTATTTTCTAAAGCTTTAATAGAAGAAGCTCGCCATGATGATAAGATTGTTGGCATAACAGCAGCGATGCCAACAGGGACAGGTCTTGATTCTTTTGCGAAAAAATTTCCTGAAAAAATGTTTGATGTTGGTATCGCTGAGCAACATGCCGTAACTTTTGCGGCAGGACTTGCTTGTGAAGGGTACAAGCCTTTTGTTGCAATTTATTCTACTTTTTTACAGCGTGCTTATGATCAAATTATTCATGATGTATCAATTCAAAAATTACCGGTACGTTTTGCTATTGACCGTGCAGGTTTTGTGGGGGCAGATGGTGCAACACATGCTGGAAGTTTTGATATTGTTTTTTTGTCCACTCTTCCTGGGTTTGTTGTTATGGCACCTTCTGATGAGCTTGAACTGATGCATATGGTGCGTACAGCTGCAGCTTATGATCAGGGACCAATTTCTTTTCGTTATCCACGTGGTGAGGGCATTGGTATAGATTTACCGCAACGTGGTGAGTTATTAGAAATTGGAAAAGGGCGTGTTCTGCGTGAAGGAAATAGGATCGCTTTGGTTTGTTTTGGAACGCGGATGTCAGAAGTGTTGCAAGCTGCTGATGCATTGGAGGCTGAAGGATTATCTACAACGGTTGCAGATGCACGGTTTGCGAAACCTTTAGATAAGGATTTGATGTGTCGTTTGGCACGTGAGCATGAAGTATTGGTGACAATTGAAGAAGGGGCAATCGGTGGTTTTGGAGCGCACATATTACAATTTTTAGCGCAAGAAGGGCTCTTAGAGCATGGTTTAAAAGCTCGTACACTAAAACTTCCTGATGAGTATTTGAATCATGGTGCACCAGAAAAAGTTCTTTCACGTATCGGACTTGATGCTATGGGTATTGTCAACACGGTTTTTGCTGCTTTAGGCCGCGAGATTCGAACAGGATAAAAAATTCGAGTATGATATGGCTGCCAGAAAAAGGCTCGATATTCTCTTAGTTGAAAAAAACTTTTTTACGACACGTTCACGCGCACGTGATGCTGTTATGCGTCAAACTGTTAAAGTTAACGGCGAAATCGTTTTTAAAGCTGGGCAAATCGTTTTTGATGATGCAGAGATTGCTGTTTGTGATCCAGCGCAGAATTATGTTTCTCGGGCAGCGTTAAAATTGATTGCTGCACTTGATGCATTTCCGATTATAACAGATAAAGTGACGGCCATTGATGTTGGTGCATCAACAGGTGGTTTTACACAAGTTCTCTTAGAGCGTGGATCGGCTCATGTAATTGCCGTTGATGTTGGGCATCATCAATTTGATAAACGTTTATTGGGCAACAGTGCTATAACGTTATTAGAAGGCTTGAATGTTAGAGATTTTCAACATAAACATTTAGGTGGGCGAAAAATTGATCTTATCGTTTCAGATGTTAGCTTTATTTCTCTCAAACTTGCATTGCCTCCCGTTTTGTCTTTAGCCAAGAAGGGTGCCCAAGCTGTTTTACTGGTAAAGCCTCAGTTTGAGGTTGGTCGTAAACACTTTAGCAAGAGGGGAATATTAAATCCATCAATAGCTAAAGAAACTGCTGAGGCGCTTTTTGTTTGGTTAAATACACAAACAGGGTGGAGTGCAAAAGGTTTAATTTCTTCCCCTATTACAGGTGGTGATGGCAACGTGGAATATTTACTATTCGGAGAAAAACAAGAGTGAGTGACAATGTCATAATCGACCATATCGGAGCAAATGGGTATGGTACTTCTAGGACGTCTCACGGCTTCGTTTATGTTCCTTTTACTTTACCAGGAGAGTGTGCTGAAATTACTGTTCATGGAAAATATGCAACATGTATAGCATTAAAAGAAAAATCATTAGAACGCATTGATACTCTTTGTCAGCATTTTGGAGAATGTGGAGGGTGTACTCTTCAGCATTGGCATATGGATGCTTATCGCGTATGGAAACAACAATTGGTTGTTGATGCGCTTAAAAAGTATGGACTTAATAATGTTGTTGCGCCTTTAATAGAATGTAAACCTTATAGCCGACGGCGGATTACTCTAACAGCATCTATGACCCCACAGGGGCAAAAAGTTGGTTTTAACCGTTATCTCTCTCATGAGATTGTAGCTCTTGAGGAATGTCCAGTAAGCCGTCCAGAGCTTATTTCTCAGTTGCATAATATTAGAGAGCTCTGTGCTTTTCTAAGCAGCTCTGCCAAACGGTTTCATGTTACAATAACACGTGTTGAAAATGGTTTAGATGTTGCTTTAAGCGGTTGCATTGTACACCATGAATCACTTCGTCAGAAAATGATCAGTGCTGCTCTTTCATATGGGATTATACGTTTATCTGTTGACGGTGAAGTTTTGGTTGAACGAGAAAAACCAGAGATTTACTTTGGAGATGTCCGTGTTGAATTTCCTTCTGGTGGTTTTCTTCAAGCAACTTGCGAAGCTGAAAATATAATGGGCAATATTATTTTGACTCATTTACAAAAAGCAAAGAATGCTGTTGATTTGTTTTCAGGGATAGGAACATTTACCTTGCGTATGGCAAAAAAGATGAATGTTCATGCAGTAGAAGATAATGAAGATGCATTAAGAAATCTAAATACAGCAGCACGTTTTGCAACTGGTTTAAAAACGGTCACTTGTGAAAAACGTGATCTTTTCCGACATCCCCTTTCTGTAAAGGAACTTGAGTGTTTTGAGAGTGTTGTTTTTGATCCTCCCCGTGTTGGTGCAGAGCAACAAGTACGTGAATTAGCGAAGACAACAGTATCACGTGTTGTGGCAATTTCCTGTAATCCTACTACATTTGCTCGTGATTTATCTCTTCTTGTTGCAGGGGGGTATACAGTAGAAAAAATCATACCGATTGATCAATTTTTATGGTCACCACATGTCGAAATTGTTGCTGTTTTGAGCAAAAAGAAAAAAAAGAAAGCTTGGAAGCTTTAGCCTAAAATTTTTTAATGCCATGAAGACTTTTTTAAAAGTTTACTTGAGTATTATTATAAAAATCTCTCCAAAATTTCTCTATAATAATAACCTTTTGCTCGTTGAATTAAGAGCACTGAATGTAGAAAGTGTTTTTTATTTTAAACTTTTTTATTATGAAATATAAAAGGTAAATTATCCCACACAAAAGACTAATGTATTACGAAGAAGATGTATCTGAACAAGCCGGTGCTAGTGTTATATTTGCCATCTCTCAATGTTTCTACAACTCTTGGTACTTGAGAGGGGACATAAGAGGAATCTTTGGTCCTGTCTTTTACAGTTTTTATTCATATAACTCCCCCCACCTGTAACGTACAAACGAAAGATTTTGATTGATTCAACATGGAACAGATTTGAAATGAGAGAATCTTATGGAATTCAAGGTTCTAATTCAATATGAAAAACGATAGATTATCTTTATAAATCAACGCATTGTACCCCCCCCTCACAAAGTGGTCGTGATAGACGAGAAGGAGGCAATATTGGGAAGGAATGAGAACGCTTATTCCTTTATAAGCGCAGTTCCACCGATTGTCATATTATTGATTCGAAGATGAGGTTGACCAACACCAACAGGGACATTTTGGCCAGCTTTTCCACAGAGACCGATACCATTATCAAGTTTACTATCATTACCAATCATTGTAATACGTTTCATAGCATCCGGTCCATTTCCAATAAGAGTTGCGCCTTTGATTGGTGCTACAATTTTACCATTTTCTACTCGGTATGCTTCAGTACATTCAAAGACGAATTTTCCAGAAGTAATATCAACTTGTCCTCCACCAAATGAAACAGCATAGATACCATGTTTGAGTGAAGAAAGGATTTCTTCAGGTGTTTTATCTCCTCCTAGCATGATTGTATTGGTCATTCGTGGCATTGGTGCATGAGCATAAGATTCACGCCGTCCATTCCCAGTTGATTTACTTCCCATAAGCCGTGCATTAAGCCTGTCTTGCATAAAACCAACGAGCTTTCCATTTTCAATGAGAACGTTATATCCTGAAGGGGTCCCCTCATCGTCGACAGTGAGAGAACCACGGCATTGTGGAATTGTTCCATCATCAACAACTGTAACACCTTTTGCCGCAACTTGTTGTCCTAAAAGTCCAGCAAAAGCGGATGTTTTTTTACGGTTAAAGTCACCTTCTAAACCATGACCTACGGCTTCATGGAGCATAACGCCAGGCCATCCATTGGCTAAGACAACATCAAAAGATCCTGCAGGTGCTGCTTCTGCTTCTAAATTTGTTAAAGCCATACGTAAGGCTTCATCCGCAGCTTTTTTCCAATTGTCTTCATGAATAAATTGGTCAAATGCTTGTCGCCCTCCACATCCATAAAAACCATTTTCACGTCGATTGCCTTCAGCTGCGACTACAGATATAGAAAGCCGCACAAGGGGACGAATATCACGAACCAAATAACCATCTGCACGTAAAATTTCAACATGTTGTAGCGAGCCGGAAAGAGAAGCAGTCACTTGATGCAATTTATCATTTTTAGCACGTAAATAGGCATCAATTTTTTGCAAAAGAGCACTTTTTTCTTCAAATGATGGAGCATCAAGGGGATTATGCGGTTGATAAAGTCTCTTGTTTGTTTGTTGAGGTGCTATGCTATAAGTCCCTGCATGATTATTATAGGTAATAGCTTTAGCTGCTTCGCTGGCACGTTTGAGTGCAGCAGCTGATAATTCACTAGAATATGCATATCCGGTAGCTTCTCCAGCAACGACACGCAGACCAAATCCCATATCTTGATGGAAAGAGCCGTTTTTAAGCTGTCCATTATCAAATAAAAGAGCTTCGCTTTCTGTATACTCAAGGTAAAGCTCACCGTCATCAGCATGATGAAGCGTTTCTTGTACAAGTGATTGCACTTTAGAGGAAGTAATATCAAAATGATCAATCAGCGATTTCATAAGAATTATCCTATTTTTATGGGGACTTAGAAGATTTTTATTAATCTAATTTAAGAAGCTTTCAAAATATACGATGAGATTTTAATCGTATAAAGTGTATCGATTTCATTCATGTAGGTAAGGTTGCATAGGCGTCGCCAAGACCATGAAGGTCAACGAAACCTCCAATCCCTTGTTCAGGAGTTGTAAAAATAAAATAAGTTGCCATTTTTCCTTTTAAAAAGAGCTGCAATATGTCTTCTTTAAGAAAGGCTTCAGCAACACAATTATCACCAAGACAACGACGATATTCCATTCTGCCCATATTTTTATCGTCAATTTTAATTCCAACACCAGGACGTAATTCAACGCGAATCGGAACAAAAACACGCATCAAAGCACCTTGCTTTTTAGGAAGTTTATAAAATGTAACGCGCAAGGTAATATCATGACGACCTTGTGTATGAACGTTTTGTACAACTTCACACTGCATGTTAGGTGTACCTGGCGGTAGAGTACAAACTTTTGTCCATGCACCATAGGTTTGTGGAGCAGGGACATTTTGCGCATAGGGTGTTTGTGCAAATGCATGATTGATAAAACTACTATAAAGTGTGTAAAGAACAGCACCAATAAAAAAACTTTTTTTGAGTAATTTATGAAGTATCACAGAAAATCCTATCCGACTCAACACACACACAACCATGCATAGATTTACATAAAAAAATGAATTCCCCACATAAAAACTATAACACAAAATCAGTATTTACCCAAATATATTAATCCATAGGATATATTTTTATGATACATTTGTAATGTAGGAGAGAATGTTGATTGAAAAAATGTATTTTTGTTGCCAATATTTCCATCTATTTTTAGGGGATACGTGCGAACGAGGTATTTCATATTTTCTCAAAAATACGATTGGTCTTAATTGATCATTTCCATACGCTAGATAATATTGGTTTGTGAATGACAGAAATGGAAAAGGGCTTTGAGCGGAATGTCAGTTTCAGGAGAGTTATCGGTTGTGAATGGTAAATCAACGCCACCAAAATCCGGTATTGGTGATTATATCACGTTATTAAAGCCACGTGTTATGTCTCTTGTGGTCTTTACGGCTCTGGTTGGTTTGCTTGTATCGCCTGTTTCTATCAATCCGTTGTATGGTTTTTTAGCGATTTTATGTATTGCTATCGGTGGTGGCGGTGCGGGAGCACTGAATATGTGGTATGATGCTGACATTGATGCCGTGATGGAACGGACCAAAAAGCGTCCTATTCCTATGGGTAAAATCAGTTCCCGAAAAGCATTTATTTTTGGCATGGTTCTTTCTATGCTTTCGGTATTGGTTATGGGGAGCTTCATTAATTGGTTTGCGGCATTTTTTCTTGCGTTTACGATTTTCTTTTATGTTGTTATCTATACAATTTGGTTAAAGCGTATCACACCACAAAATATTGTTATTGGTGGTGCTTCTGGGGCTTTTCCACCAATGATTGGATGGGCCGTGACAACAGGGACAGTGAGTATTGATAGCTTTTTATTATTTTTAATCATTTTTATGTGGACCCCCCCTCATTTTTGGTCTCTTTCTTTATTTTCATCTCTTGATTATGAGGCAGCAGGTATCCCTATGATGCCTAATGTACGAGGTGAACATTCAACAAAAAAACAGATTTTATTTTATACTATTTTGATGGCATTATGCGCAGCTGCTCCTTGCTTTACTGGTCTTGGTGGAATTTTTTATGGTATTTTTTCAACAATTTTAAGCATTATCTTTGTTTATTTTGCCTATCGTTTGTGGAAAGCTGATACACATAATGAAACTATTTTGATGGCAAAAAAACTGTTTTTCTTTTCATTACTTTATTTGGCAGCTATCTTTGGAGTTCTTTTGATTGAATCTCTTGTTTGGTATTTTATCGCTCTTTAGTCGCGTAAAATGAAAGAACAAATTTTAAAAGAGCTTTGTTGCAAGAACATATTGTAAGAAAACACGATAGAGTGTGTTCTTATGCAAAAGATGGTATTGCCAGTTTTTTTACATTGCTTATTCGTGTATAACGATAGGTTGTTTGAATATATAGCTAAAACTGTAGAGATTAAGGATGATTTATGTCTGGACTTCCCCCTTTAACGATACGTCTTTGTGGTCCACGTGGATTTTGTGCAGGGGTTGATCGTGCTATCCAGATTGTTCTCCTTGCATTAAAAAAATATGGTGTTCCAGTATATGTTCGTCATGAAATTGTACACAACCGCTACGTGGTTGAGGGATTACAACAACGGGGAGCCGTTTTTGTTGAAGAACTTGATGAGATTCCAGAAGAACATCGCAATCAACCGGTTGTTTTTTCTGCTCATGGTGTACCAAAATCTGTTTCAGAAGAAGCACGATGCTATAATTTGTTTTATCTCGATGCAACATGTCCGTTGGTCTCGAAAGTTCATAAACAAGCGATACGACATCAACGTCATGGTCGTCATGTTATATTGATTGGTCATGCTGGTCATCCTGAGGTGATAGGGACAATGGGACAGCTTGAAGAAGGGGCTGTGACGCTTATTGAAACGATAGAAGATGCTTTGCATTACCAACCCAATGATCCAGATAAATTAGGATTTGTTACACAAACAACGCTTTCTGTTGAAGATACTGCAGGAATTCTCGATATATTACAACAACGTTTCCCTACATTAGCGGCCCCAGCGGCTGAGTCAATTTGCTATGCTACAACGAATCGACAAGATGCGGTTAAGGCAGCAGCAAAGGGGAGTGATTTGTTTTTGATTGTTGGAGCGCCAAATTCTTCTAATTCACGACGTTTAGTAGAGGTTGCCGAAAAGTCTGGTGCGCGGCAAGCTATTTTAGTTCAGCGCGCTGATGAAATTAATTTTGAAAACCTAAAAGCTCTTTCTATTGTCAGTCTTTCAGCAGGGGCTTCGGCTCCTGAAATTATTATTGATGAAATTATTTCAGCGTTTCGTGAGCGTTATGATGTCACAATAGAATTAGCTGAAACAGCGGTAGAAACGGAAAAATTTTTAGTGAGTCGCGAATTACGTGACGTCATTTTAACGTCTCAAGATATGGCTTTCGTCAATGGTCAAGCAAATAATGCAAAAAATGAAAATCAGAATACAGACATGTCTACAACGAAAGCAGAATAATGGCCGTTTATACAGATATTCATTCAAATGATTTAAAAGTGTTTTTAACACGTTATGCAATAGGGTCACTTTTGTCTTATCAAGGTATAGAGGAGGGGATTGAAAATTCTAATTTTATGTTAGAGACAACACAAGGGCGATTTATTTTAACACTTTATGAAAAACGTATTTCAAAAGATGATTTACCTTTTTTTTGTCGCTTGATGCAGCATTTAGGACAGCGTGGAATTCCTTGTCCTCAACCTGTTATTCAAAATGATGGAATGATGATCTGTGAATTAGCAGGACGCCCTGCTGCTATTATTACTTTTCTGGAAGGAGAGTGGGTCTGCCAGCCCACTATAGATCATTGTGGTGAAGTGGGGACGGGGCTCGCACAATTACATTTAGCAGGACAGGATTTTACACTCAGTCGTAAAAATACTCTTTCTGTTATGGATTGGCAGGTATTGTGGCAACGTTGTCAAACAAAAGAAGATGCATTATTAAAAGAATTTGGACAAAAAATTGAGTTTGAATTGGCTTTTTTACAGGAAAATTGGCCGCTCAATTTACCAATAGGCATTATCCATGCAGATTTATTTAATGATAACGTCTTTTTTGTGAATCATCGTCTTTCTGGGATGATAGATTTCTATTTTGCTTGTAATGACTTTTTTGCTTATGATTTAGCGATCTGTTTAAATGCTTGGTGCTTTGAGCCTGATCATTCCTATAATCTGGCCAAAGCACGTAAGTTATTGGAAAATTATCAAAAAATAAGACCATTGATCCCTTTAGAATTGGACAAGATTGTTTTGTTAGCTCGTGGTGCGTCTTTACGTTTCTTACTCACACGTCTTTATGATTGGTTTAATACACCGCCTAATAGCTTTGTTATTAAGAAAGATCCATGGGAGTATTGGCACAAGCTTTGTTTTTTCAGTAATGTAAATTCGCTAAGTGAATTAGGTTTTTAAATTTTATGGCAACTCAACAAAAAGTCGTTGAAATTTATACAGATGGTGCTTGCTCAGGGAACCCTGGAATTGGAGGATGGGGAGCAATTTTACGCTGGAATGGTCATGAACGTGAGCTTTATGGCGGTAAGGTCCATACGACAAACAATCAAATGGAAATCATGGCGGCAATTTGTGCATTAAAGGCGCTTAAAGAGCCCTGTTTGGTCGACCTTTATACAGACTCAGTTTATGTGCGTAACGGTATATCTAAGTGGATTGAAGATTGGAAAAAGAATAATTGGCGCACCGCATCAAAAAAGCCTGTTAAAAATATGGAGCTATGGCAAGCTCTTGAGGATGCTTGTTCTTGTCATACAGTCAGATGGCACTGGGTAAAAGGGCATGCGGGACATCCAGAAAATGAACGCGCAGATGCCCTTGCTCGCAAAGCAATTACTCAATATCGCGAAAATGGACATTTTACAGCATAATTGCTGTTTGATAGCTTTTTTCTTTTATTACGGAGTCACAAGAGGGGTTGGCTGCGTATGGAATATGAATGTTCCACTTAAGGCGTAATCTTTAAAAGAAACTGTATAAAAAATTTTTTGGTTTATTTCTTCTGGAGCGAAATAGAGTGGAGCACTGAAGAGTGTATATTCTGCGTTATCACTGACTTTTTTTGCTGCTCCAATTTGCATTTCTCCTCCATCTAAAAAGAGAGAGGAAGGAGTGGTTTTGTTGTTATTTTGTATTTTTATAAGAAGGGTACTGTTATTTTTTTCGGCACTTATTTTTAGTGCATTCTGCATCATGCGGGGCAAAGAATCTTGGGCATTTTTTAAGAAGGAAGCAGGAAGATGTTTATTTTTAAGAGCAGATGGCGAAAAATCAAAGTTAACAGTAAATGGAAGACAGATTTTATTACATAATCCAAGAGTGAAAGCACCACTTAAATTTTTGCTTGAACCAGAAAGATTGAAGGGCAATATTACTTTATCTTTATAGCCTAATGACCAATCATTTTCTGTTTCAAAAAGCTGTGGGGTAGGATAAAAGATTTCATAAGAAACCTGTTGGTTGAAATTAAAAAACGGTGCCATGCCAGAATTACCTGGATTACGCCAGTAAGTTTTCCATCCTGGTTTAAGCACAATCTCAATAATGCCTTCTCTTATTCCAGAAAGAGAAGGTTCGGTGATCGCTAATCGGATACGACCACCATCTGATTCATACCAAGATGTTGCGAAAAGCTGGAGTTTTTGTCCTTTTTGAGCATTTACAGGAATGTTAAGTAATTCTAAAACTATGAATGTTAAGCTTAAAGTAACTAAAAGATTTTTATAAAAGAAAGTTGCGATATTTTGTAAATTTGTAAATATATGACTTTTTTTCATTGGAGTTTTATTTTCCTAGTGTACTAAATGAACAAACTTTTATCATGTAAATTATGGAGAATAACAAATTAATGAAGCGGTGTAATGGCTTTTTAGGTGGACAATTACTCATAGCAATGCCTGGGATGAATGACAAACGCTTTATTCGTTCTGTTATTTACATTTGCGCGCATTCTGATGCCGGTGCGATGGGCATTATTCTCAATCAATTGCATCATATTGATTTTCCAGAGCTTTTGCTTCACTTGGGAGTCATAGACAGTGGCCAAAAAAAAAGTCTTTCTGAACCAATAAAACAGTTTCCAGTTCGCTATGGTGGTCCTGTTGATCCTTCGCGTGGTTTTGTCCTTCATTCAGATGATTATGCTTGTGAAGAAACTGTTTTTATTGCAGATAAGGTCTGTTTTACTGCGACAATTGATATATTAAAAGCGATCAGTTGCGAACAAGGTCCGCAACATGCACTGGTAGCATTAGGTTATGCTGGATGGAAAGCGGGGCAACTTGAGGCAGAAATTTCTACAAATGGTTGGCTAATCAGTTCTACATCACCTAGTTTTCTTTTTGAAAGCGATTTAAGCTGCAAGTATGATAAAAGTTTAACACGCATGGGTATCGATCCAACTTATCTTGCTTCTGAAATGGGACATGCATAGAGTTTTTTCTAAGCTTTTTAACTTTACACGTTATTTTATCCCTTATGTTTTTACTTTATAAGGGAAATGGCTCTGAACGAGCGTAATTAATTCTTCTATGGCAATCGGTTTCGTTACAAGTGTGCTTTGAACATATTTACAGCCTTCTTGACGGAGGAAGATCGCTTCTTTTTCATTTTCAACACCTTCTGCGATAATTTGCAAATTAAGATCTGTTGCCATATTAATGATAGACTTGAGAACAATTTTCTTCTTAAGGGAGTCGATTGAAATAAGTGAACGATCAAGTTTAACCATATCAAATGGATAACGTACGAGATAGGTCAGAGACGAATAACCTGTTCCAAAATTATCGAGTGCGAGATTCATTCCAAGTGTTTTAATTTGTTCGAGAAAGTGCGCTGATTGTTCAGGATTATTTCTTAAGACAAATTCAGATATTTCAATCATCAAACGTCCTTTGTGGAGCGGATGACGAAGCAAAGCGGCGCGCAATTGACTGATAAAACGAGGATGAATCATTTCTGCGCTTGGTAAATTAATTGAAATAAAGAAAGATTGTTGGGAAAACTTTTCTTGTACATTTATAAGATCGATAATGGCATTATCGATGATAAATTGTGACAAATTCATAACAATTTGTTCGTTTTCTACGATTTTTATGAAATCAGAGACATTTAAATTTCCATAAGTGGGATGATGCCATTCTACAATTGTTTCAAAACCAATAATATGTCCGTCTGATAAATTAAGAATAGGATGGTAGAGGATTTTTATCTCATTACGTTTTATGGCATAATGAACATCTTTCTCCAGAGTATTATGTTCGAGACCCAAAGTGCGAAAATTAGGACGAAAAGGTTCAATATGGTTTCCACCCATTTGTTTTGCACGAATCATCGCTAATTCACTATCATTAAAAATATCTTTAGCCGTCGATCGGCTTTCACTCCATGTAACCAATCCGATAGACGTTGAAAGGATTATTTTGTTTTCTGAAAGTGAAATAGGTGCTGAAATTGTTTTGTGCAAATGATCTGCAAATGCTGCAATTTTTTGTGGTTCAGTTTCACTGAGTAAAATAATTGCAAAGCGGTCTGCTGAAAGGCGCGATAAGGTGTCTTGAAAATTAATGAGACGGTTTAAACGACGTGCGATTATAAGCAGTACAGTATCCCCAACTGCTATGCCTAATTTGCGATTAATTTGGCGAAAATTGTCAAAATCAATCATAAAGACAGTCGGTCTAATTTTGATATTTGCTTTCGCCAAAGAGGTATAATTTTGTAGTCTATCGAAGAAAATTTGTTGGTTAGGAAGGCCGGTTAAGCTGTCGTGGATTGCATCATGCAATAAGCGTTCTTCGGATTTTTTGTGGTTAGTAATATTGACAATGGTTCCAATGACACGTGTGATTTTCCCATCTTTTTGCATAGCCGGACGTGCACGAAGAGAAAACCAATGATAATAACCACCACCGGAAGAAAGCCGAAAAATTTGATCAATGCGCCCTTTTTTATTTTTAAGAATGATATCTAATACGGCTTGAAAGCGTTCACGATCATCATGGTGCAAGGCTGAAATCCAGTTGCGCATAGGTCCATTGAGGTTATGAATTTCAGTACCAAAAAGGGTTGCCATGTTTGGATGTACAACAATACGGTCACGCTCAATATTCCAATCCCAAATAATATTTCCAGCTCCCTTTGCTGCGAGTACTTGTTGTTCAAGATCGGAAAATATTCCTTCATGGAAAGCGTCATTAGAAAAAGTTTGTTGCAGGACAGTAAAGCTGATGAGAAGAACAATGAGCACTAATCCTCCCGCTAATGCTGGCTGGATAATATCATTGTTTAAATATCCAGCTATGCAGGCATAGGCTCCAATACACCAAAAGCTAATGAGCAACCATGTTGGGATAAGCATAATGGCGCGGTCATAGCTTCTGATTGAGAAATAGATGATTAATATTATACCAAGCACAGCGGTAAGACCAAAAGACAAACGCGCAATTCCAGCTGCTCTGATTGGATCATAAATAGCAAAGGCTCCTAGACTGCAAAAGGCAATGGTCCAAGCGATAGCACCGTAACTAAAATGATAATGCCAGCGGTTAAGGCTGAGATAGGTAAAAAGAAAAATGAAGAGTGTAGCAGTAAGTGCTACTTCTGTACCAGCACGCCAGATTGGTTGTGTTGTGAGTGTAACTGCAAAGAATTTATTTAAAAAGTTGAAGTCAATACCAATATAAAAAAGCACAGCCCAAGCAACAGCTGCTGTTGCAGGAAACAGCCCTGTTCCACGGACGACGAAGAGAACAGTTAACAAAAGCGCTAAGAGACCAGATATACCAAGAAGAATACCATGATAAAGCGTATAAGAATTAATAGCATCTTTATAAGCTTCAGGTTGCCATAAATAGATTTGCGGTAGATTTGCAGAGTTAAGTTCGGCCACAAATGTAACAACAGCACCAGGGTTAAGGGTAATACGAAAGATGTCAGAGTTTGCACTAAGTTGACGATCGAGGGAAAACCCTTCGCTTGGCGTTATGGATTGAATCCTTTCTGATCCAAGATCTGGCCAAAAAAATCCAGAACGCGCCATGCGGTAATGGGGGGCAACGATGAGACGATCGACTTGTTCATCTGTTGGATTTGCAAGAGAAAAGACTGCCCAATTTCCGGAAAATTTTTCATTTTTTGCCTGCACTTCAATACGCCATACAATACCATCTGGTCCTGGCGCTGTACTTGTTTGAAAAATAGAGCTGTTTGTATGGTGAATTTCAATTGCTTTTGAGAGATCAAGAGCAGCATCCTGAGAAGAAATTTTAACTGGCTCAATTGCTTGTACTGATGTAAGATGGACAAGAAAACTAACGACTACAATGAAAATGATATCAATTATTTTACGCAAACTCTTCACAATGTCCCACTCTCAATATTTTAGGATGTTTAATTTTCATTTCGATTTTTGAGAAAAAACGTCCACCTTTTATAATTTATTTACATAATAAATTGTTATCACTTTTTCTTAAGTTATGTGGTTTTGTATACAAATAGACCACATGTCCATTTGCTTCAATGGAACTTGAAGCGAATGAAGTTTTATATGTTAAAAGGGCAAAGTTAAACCATGAATTTCCAGATTTCATGGATATACCTTCACTCATTAGAATCTTTATCACATGAAGTATGAATTGGGTAGTTTTGTACGCTTCTTTGCCCAATATTTCCAAAACTTATTTAATGAGAAGAGCTTTTGTGGTAAATTTTACGATAAAATATGTGTATGTTATTGTGATGCTGTTTTGAAAAGAAGTTTTTTACTTTAGCTTGTATGAAAGAGTTGACGTTAAATCATCAAAATTTATGAGGGGTCCTACAGGTCCGACAGCAGTTAGTGTTGGAGTGGAATTTGTAAAAAGACGATGTGCTAAATCAGTTAATCTTTTAGGAGTGATGAGATTGAGGCGTTCAATTGTTTCCGATATTGGAATTGGTCGACCATAAAGGAGTATTTGGCGAGCAATGAGATGTGCTTGACTAGAGGGATTTTCCTGTGACATTGTCAGATTCGCACGATATTGCGTTTGTGCTCGTTGCAGTTCATTGGCGTGAATGTTTTTACTGACCTTGGAAAGTTCATCAAGAATCACGGGAATAAGTTCTTTGAGCCCTTCTTGTCCGGTAGCTGCGTGAACACCAAAAAGACCAGTATCTGAAAATCCCCAATGAAAAGCATAAATAGAATAGCATAATCCACGTTTCTCTCTTACCTCTTGAAAAAGACGTGAAGACATACCACCACCAAGAATGATTGAAAGAATTTGGGCCGCATAAAAATCACGCGCGTGATAAGCACGCCCTTCAAACCCCAGAACAACTTGTGTATCCATTAAATCGCGATATTCACGAAAGTCGCCACCAACATAATTTGCAAGATTAGTAAGAGGTGCGGTTGAATGGGAGCGAAAAGTACCAAGACGACTTTCAACTTCTCGCAAGAAACTTTCGTGTTTTACAGCTCCTGCAGCAACGACAATCATACGATCTGCACTATATTGTTTATTGATGAAATCATGGAGATCAGTAGATGTAAATGATTGGATAGTTTTAGCTGTTCCTAAAATAGAGCGTCCAAGGGATTGATGACGAAAGGCTGTTTCTGTAAAGTGATCAAAAACAATATCATCAGGAGTGTCATGAGCGGCACCAATTTCCTGAAATATTACTTGTTTTTCTCGTTCTAGTTCATTGTCGTCAAATTTTGAATGCATTAAAATATCGGCTAAAATGTCTATAGCAAGTGGGATATCGCTTTTAAGTACACGTGCAAAGTAAGCTGTTGTTTCAATACTGGTGGTGGCATTGATTTCACCGCCAACATCTTCAATATCGGTTGCAATTTGAAAAGCAGTGCGGTTTTCGGTTCCTTTAAAAGCCATATGCTCAAGAAGATGAGCAATACCATGCTGTGTGGAGGTTTCATTGCGTGAGCCCACTTTAACCCATATTCCGAGGGCAACACTATCAATTTGTTGCATTGTATGTGTGGCGATAGTCAAGCCATTACTAAGGCGACATATATCTACATCCATGTATTTACAACTCCATTAAATAAGTTAAATACCTCATTGTAAGGGTATTAGAATATTCTTGATTTAAGTTAATGCAGCTAACTTTAATAAGATGCATGCGATTTTAAAGAGATATAATCTTTTACTATTTTTTCATCATTAGCAAGACTTATAAAGTGTTCTTTGCGTTTCATTACATCATTGAGATGAGATGGCCATGGGGCATGAAGTCCACAAGCACTTTTAATAGTATCAGGAAATTTAGCTGGATGAGCCGTGGCAAGGACGATCATTGGAATATGCGGTTTTTTGTTTTTACGCGCTACTTGAAGAGCGACGGCTGTATGTGGATCAACAAGATAGCCACTTTCCTTATAGACACTATTAATTGTTTGAGCTGTTGCAGCCATGTTGCTTTTCCCAGCAGAAAATAGGGAACGAATATTTTTGAGTTGCTTTTCATCAAGAGTAAAACGTCCTGATTGTTTCAAGTTGTCCATTGCATTGCGAATCCACATTGGATCACGATTACCACTTTCAAAGAGCAAACGTTCAAAATTAGAAGAGACCTGAATATCCATAGAAGGTGATGTTGTATGGACTATTGGTTGTGTTTCGTAAGTACCGCTGGTCAATGTACGTGCAAGGATGTCGTTATCATTCGTTGCGATGACCAGTTGAGCAATGGGTAATCCCATACGGGCTGCAACATAACCTGCAAAAATATCACCAAAATTTCCAGTAGGAACAGTAAATGAAACAGCTCTATCAGGAGCCCCTAAGGAAAGTGCAGATGAAAAATAGTAAACAATTTGCGCCATGATACGCGCCCAATTTATAGAGTTAACACCTGAAAGCGCTCTTTTTTTACGAAAATTGTGGTCATTAAACATTGCTTTGACAAGAGCTTGGCAATCATCAAAATTTCCTTCAATGGCAATGGCATGAACATTTGAACATTGATTGGTTGTCATTTGCCGTTGTTGAACAGGTGATACACGTCCTTTAGGAAATAAAATAAAAATATCTGAGTGTTCTTTTCCAGCAAAAGCTTGTATCGCAGCCCCTCCTGTATCACCTGATGTTGCAGCAATAATCGTTGCACATCTATTTTTTTCAGTCAAAACATAATCCATCAGTCGAGAAAGAAACTGCATTGCGACATCTTTAAAAGCTAAAGTAGGACCATGAAAGAGTTCAAGGATAAATTCATCTGCTCCAGTTTGTCGTAACGGACAGATTGCTGGATGGTGAAAGGTTGCATAAGATTCAGCGATCATATTTTCAAAAGCTGTATATTCGATTTCGTTATTCACAAAGGGCCACAGAATAGTTTTAGCAATTGTTGTATAGGACTGACCACGAAGTGCTCGTAACGCATCAAATGATAGCTGAGGAAATTTATCTGGCAGATAAAGTCCCCCATCAATTGCCAATCCTGTCATGATCGTTTCCGTAAAGCTTAAAGCAGGAGCTTCACCTCTCGTGCTGATATATTCCATACGTTTTATCCTTTTTTTATTTCTGGCAAATTGGTGAAGTTATTTATTTCACGTTTTTCATAATATTTAAATTATTAAATGGATAGAGTTTTTAACTCAATAATGAAAGGAAATATTCTTAAGCATTTTTATTTTTGAGATATAAACGTCAAATGTTCACAGAAAATCTGTTAAAGTCGAAAATTTTCCCTCTATTATTCATTTACTTAAATTTTACAACGTATCTTCACTTGTGCATCTTCTTAAATAATAAAATCAAATAGATAGAATGGTATTTATTGAAGAACTTTTTTTTGTAAAACTCAATCATTTATAGTTATTTTATGCTCTTATACTTTGTAACAATTAAATCTGCTAAAATGAATATTGAAATGATACAGATCAAAATTCACACTGGAAGATTTGTAAGGTAATTTTATGGCATTGCGTGCGCAAATCTATACTTTGAATAATTTTTGTTTAGCTTAATTATTATTATAGATATTATATTTGTTCTATACAGTATGGTAACCTAACTTTTATCCATAGAAAACATACGACAGCCTGCTAAATGATGTGAAGCAGGCTGTAAAATATTCTTATTTTAAATAGAAAAAATAACTGAGTATCTTTGAATTATTTGCCTTTAAGTTTTCCTATTGCCCATCCGATTATCCCGCTAAATATGGCCATAATAGATCCAGTCAAGAATCCAAAACCCAAAGCTCCTGCTGTAGAAAAAACTCCTAACGTAATTGGTTCAAACACTTTCTCAAATTTTCCTTCAATGGCAGTTTCACTTTTTGCTCCATGAGTGAAACTTGGTACATAAAGAGTAGCTATATTGATAGCTTTTTTCTTTCCTTGTTCTATTAGAGAGACAGTTTCCCATTGAAAATCATTTTTCAAATGATTGGCATGAACATTTATAACTTGTGAAAGCAAAAAAGAAACTGCTATAAAAATATTTAATACGTAAGTTTTCAATACTTTAATCATAATTTATCACCAATACTTTTACTTTTATTTTACTCTGAATTGAATAGATGCATCGGCAGAATTAGTGCACATTAAGAGAAACAGAAGCATTTAAAGCTTTTTCATTCTTAATGTGCACTAATTCATTAGTTTTTTGTCATCAACAATGGATAAATACAGAATATATCCATAGTTTATATTTCGTATGAGAAGGTTTTATTCTGATAAGATTTCAATTTTAACGAGATTTAAAATACGATATTATTTTACCTATTATCCATCCTAAAAACATGCCTATCGTACTTGATGCATATCCAATTGCCATCCCAACACCAAAGGTTCCGAGTGTAAGAGGTTCAACGACCTTTTCAAATTTTCCTTCAATAGTAGGTTCATTATCCACTCCACGACTTAGAATGGGGCTATAGAGAGAAACGGTATGGACTGCATCCTGTTTTTTCTGCTCTATTGCAGAAACAAAAATATTTTCACGATGAGTATTATTTTGCAAATAGTTTGCATGCACATTTACAACCTGTGAAAGAAAAAAGGCAGACATAATGAAAATACTTAACATATGATTTTTAAACAATTTAATCATAATTTACCTCAAATATTTTATACTATTCAATATATATATGCGTAAATTTATACTTTGGATATTTGGATATAATCTACAACATTTATATTTTGTAGCAAGATAAGCTCCATTATGTAATTACTTACAATGAACAATAGCTTCATTATGAAGCTATTGTTCTAGAGTTCTAGACGAGGTTGAATTATTTGAACATCAACACTATGTCCTTTATCCAACTTATTATCGATCCTATAAAGCTCATTGCATATCCAGCAAACAATAGTCCCACTCCTACAGTCATAGGCTCAACGACCTTTTCAATTTTCCCTTCACCTTTTGTTCCATTTTCTGTTTGATAATTTACAGATGGAACATAGAAAGCAGTCGTAGAAACTACATCAGATTTCGCATACTTTACTTGTTCCATTGGGGAAACAGAAAGTTCCTCTTTTGGAGTATCGTTTTTCAAATAGTTTGCATTAACAGTTACAGTTTGTGAAATAAAAAAAGTGCTCGCTATAAAAGTGCTTAAGATATAATTTTTAAATATTTTGACCATAACTTTACCTCAAATATTTTTAAGTTATATATGTAAGAAAATATACATAATGTTTATATATCTCACACTATATATAATTTATATATTTCAATATGTATTTTTAGTCAATAATAAAAATACATATAAAAATATAAATATAATTTTTTATAAACATTATTGTAAAAATGTAACAGTAATAATTACAAAAATATTTTTTAAAATTTTATGAAATATTTCGTTATGTGTTATATATTAAATAACATGTGGTGATCGCATAATTTTTATAAAATGATATTAATATTATTTTTTTAAATACATTTATAGATACTAAAAATATACATTTCGCTCATAGTATAAAGTAGAGCTCGAATTGGATAGAGATAAATGATATTATCATTTTCTCGCCAATGTGAACAGCATATTACTGTGATGTAAAGCAGTGTATAGCAGAATATCAATTCAGAGACATTTATGAGTGCTGAAAGATCGGCATTAGATAATATTTTTCAACATTTTCTTCTTTCCAAACCGAAAAGCCACTTTTATTTTTAGAAAGGATGCCTTTCCTAAAGTTGGATTACTTTTGAAAAGATCTGATTTCATTGCTTATTTAAAAAATCTATACAAGTGCTTTCAGAAAATTTTGAGCAACTACAGGTATCTCTTTACGTTGTTCTATGTTTCATATTTATGTGCTTTTTTAAGAAATCCTTCTCAAGGTACTCAAGTCTATTTTGCAATTAATAGATATGATGATAAAGCCCCATAATATAAAATTCTTAGGGCATCAGAATCTTTGACGTTTATAAAGAAGAAAGATGTCCTGAATTACGCATTTACTAAAGTTATTATAAAAGAAGTAGCGAGAAGAGAAGGGCATTTGAGTAAAAATGCTTCTTACAAGAGTTTACAAACTGATATATTCAAGAGATTTTTTATAATAGATCTCGCCATACTGCCATTGCTTCTAAGACTTCTCCTAAATGAGCATGTTTTGCGATAACTGTTTCTGCTCCAGCTTCTGCAAGTGCATTGGAGTGGCCAAGATAGCTATGTGATCCTCCCGTAAAGCCGATGACACGCATGCCTGCTGCTATGGCTGCGTGTACACCATGAAGTGAATCTTCTATAACGATAGTGTTTTGGGGCTCTGCCTGTAATTGTTGTGCGGCAAAAAGGAAAACATCAGGGGCTGGTTTCGTTCTTTTTGTTCCAACTTCAGGTGCTGAAAATATTTTACCTTCAAAAAGGTCATAGAGATCAACCGTGGTGAGCATCTCTTTTATATCTACGCTTTTTGCATTAGAGCAGATACAGTAGGGATAGCGTGTTTGAATAATTTCTACGGCTTCTCTTACATCATCAATAGCCCGTAATTTAGTTTTTATTTGTGTACGAAAAATATTAGTCATCTGATCTATGAGATGAGCAGAAATTGGTTTTTCTGTTTCCTGTTCAACGTGTTTAAGAATATCGGGAAAGATAAGTCCTGCAAAACGCTCACTCAATTCTTCGGATGATATTTCATATCCTGTTTGTTTGAGCAATTGAGATCCAATTTTTGCTGCAAGATATTCAGAGTCGACGAGAACTCCGTCACAATCAAAAATAATAAGATCTATCTGAGGCATAAGATATTCCTTTACATGTTACGAGATGGACAACTTTTATGAAAACGATATTGAGAAGATCTTATTTCATAAAAATACGCTTTGAAAATGATTCTTAATTCTTTTACGAAATAAATGATATGGGAACAGTACATTGAAAAAAAGAAAAATAAGGTTTCATTCATATGAAAGTTTTTTTACTTAAAAAAACAAAAACAATTATCAATTTTGTAGAAATTTAACGATACGTTTACGCTATTTTGTAAATATGGATTGGTAATGCGGGCCTATAAACTATTTTGGTTGATTATAGGGCAAATTCAGTTAATTTTGTTGGGTTTTTCATGACAGTTATTCAGCTTCAAAAAGATTTTCTTCGTACTCCCTCACAGATGCCATGGCGCAATAAAATTTTTAAAGGAGATTGTGTTTCCGTTCTAGAAAAACTTCCAAAACATTCCGTTGATATGATTTTTGCGGACCCACCCTATAATTTGCAATTGGACGGAGCTTTATACCGTCCAGATCATTCGCTTGTTGATGCGGTTGATGATGCATGGGATCAGTTTGAGAGTTTTGCTGCGTATGATGCTTTTACCCGTGCATGGTTGCTTGCTTGTCGTCGTGTATTAAAACCCAACGGAACACTTTGGGTTATCGGATCTTACCATAATATTTTTCGAGTTGGGACGGCATTACAAGATTTAGGTTTTTGGATGCTTAATGATATTATTTGGCGCAAAAATAATCCGATGCCTAATTTTCGAGGGCGCCGTTTTCAAAATGCTCATGAGACGCTTATTTGGGCCGTGCGAGATCAAAAAGATAAAAAGTACACATTTAATTATGATGCCTTAAAAGCGGCCAATGAAGATCTACAAATGCGTTCAGATTGGCTTTTCCCTCTCTGCACTGGAGCTGAACGTTTAAAGGATGATTCAGGGCGTAAATTACATCCAACACAAAAACCGCAAGCGTTATTAGCGCGTATTATTATGGCTTCTAGTAAACCTGGTGATGTTATTCTTGATCCGTTTTTTGGTTCGGGAACAACAGGTGCTGTTGCCAAGCTTTTAGGGCGTGATTTTGTTGGGATTGAACGCGAGCAAGATTACATTGATGCAGCATGTGAGAGAATTGCAGCGGTTAAACCTTTAGCGCAACCAGAACTAGCGATTTTGGATAGAAAAAAAGCAGAACCGCGCGTAGCATTCAACAGTTTGCTTGAAGCAGGTTTACTCTATCCTGGAGAAGTTCTTTATGATCGTAAGAAGCAAGTGTCTGCTATTGTAAGAGCTGATGGTACGATTATGCATGGTGGTGAAGCGGGCTCAATTCACGCAATGGGAAGAAAGGCTCAAGATTCGCAGAGTTGTAATGGTTGGACATTTTGGTATTATGAGGAAAATGGACGGTTGAAGTCCATAGATCATTTAAGAATGATCATACGTTCACAAATGTTAAAAACGGGTGTTTTATGAACTAAGCTGATCGCTTCATTCTAGAGTGATCATCAATGTACCTGATCTTGATTGAGATGGACGTGAGGGCATTTTATGCCTTTCTTAGATGTTTTTTATTAACACACTAATCTCGCTTGTAAGCGGCAAGCGAGTATTTTTTGCTTCTTGTAGAAGAAATTAAAATGAGAAACTTTCACTCTATGTTCTGATTTTAGTTCCAAAACAGTAAAATTTTAATATAATCTTATAAAAATGAAATATCAAAATTAAAAGGCTCATTCAGAAGCTCAAAATTAAGTGCTTTTTTGAGGTAATATGTGCATCTATAAAGTGCGTAAAATGTATTGGTTTATCAAGATAATTTAGCGTTATTCATATTGAGTTCCCCCCGAATATCGTCAAATTTTCTTATTTCAGACCTGTTTCATATTGAATCAATAAAATTTACTTGCTTGCATGTCATAAGCGGGGTTGGCGTGTGAATAAAATTGTTAAAGAAAGAACTAAAAAGTACCTTTTATGAACCGTTTCAAGTGCCAAGGGTTGTTGTAGGGGACTGGTAAATATAATGATGGTGCTGACTTGCTCCTTCATAAGCAAAAAAGGATAGATTCTGAAATTTAAATCTAAGCTTTCTAAGCTTTTTTACCCCTCCTTAATTCTTATCTGTAGAAAAAATTGGTTATTTCATTTTTTTAAGTTTTTCTTTTACAGATTAATAAATGACTTAATAAATGATCGTTAGAGATACAAAAGTCTCCGTTAGAAAACATTTTTACGAATAGGGAAGGTTATTTAAATCTGAAAGAATTGGGAAGTGCTACGGAAATGGCTTTTTTCATAACAGTAGGTAGTGCTTCTTCGGCAAGATGTTGAATGTTACACCACCAACCATTTTCACAATTCATTTCATGAATATCCTCAGTATAGTAAACATCGAGTTTTAGAGAAAAGTGAGTAAAAACATGCGTAATTTGTCCTTTGAATTGCCAATTGGCAGTAAAGGGTGCATTTTGGAGCCCATTTTCGTTGTTTATGCCAATATTGTTAGGAATTTGGGTCATTCCACCAAGGAGCTTTTGCGTCTGTCGTTTTTCCAAATAAATTTGTCTCTTTTTATTAAGAGCCACAAAAGCAATACCTGTTTTTGAAGGGCGTTCTTTTTTAGGGGCTTTGACTGGAAAAGATTCCGGTTGTTGCGTCTTTGCTGCTTTACATAAACATTGAAGAGGGCAGGTATAACAAGATGGTTTGCGTGGAGTACAAACTGTTGCTCCTAAATCCATCATTGCTTGAGCAAAGTCACCAGGACGATTTAAAGCAGTAATTTTTTGTGTTTTTTCTTTAATTTCAACTTTTGCTTTTTGTAATATTGAAGTGATAGCAAAAAGGCGCGCTACCACACGTTCGACATTACCATCAACCACTGCTACAGGGTGATTAAAAGCAATTGAAGCAATGGCTGCGGCAGTATAATCTCCAATACCGGCTAGAGTTCGCAATTCTTTTACAGATTGTGGAAATTGTCCCGCGTAGTTTTCAACAAGCTGTTGCGCACATTTTTTAAGATTACGTGCGCGTGAATAATAACCAAGTCCAGCCCATGCTTTCATGATGTCATCTTGTGAGGCTTTTGCTAAAGAGGAAAGATCAGGCCATAGTTTCAGAAACTTTTTAAAATAAGGCTTAACTGTTTCAACGGTTGTTTGTTGAAGCATGATTTCAGAAAGCCAAACTTGATAAGGATCAGGACGGATACCTTGTTTTTGCTTTTCGGGGGTAATCCGCCATGGGAGATGTCTGTGATTTTGATCGTACCAAGCAAGGAGGTGCGAAGAAATTTCATACATGATTGTTTTCAAGCATAGGAAGATATAAAATGCAAAAGAAAAAATTATTTATTTTGTTGATCTTTCATAAATTGAGGAGGCAATAATTTTTAGATGAAACAAATGATTTTAATTTAGTAAGCGATTGAACAATGATCTAAAAATGAGAAAACAACTTAAAAAACATATCTTTTATTCTCTTTCTGAGACGGTATACAAAATACTTGATCCAGTTTTACGCAAACGGACAGGGCTTAATGTAGCGCTTATAGAACATTGGCCACAAATTGCGGGCTATGATATCAGTGAACATACAATGCCGCTTAAAATTATTTGGAAACGTCGTGCAGATCAAGATGATGTTTTTCAGCCAGCAACACTTGTTGTCGCATGTGAAGGATTTGCTGCGTTAAAATTGATGCATGAAACAGAGGAATTACTTCATAGAATTAACGGATTTTTTGGCTATATTGCTATTGATCGCATCAAGATTGAGCAAAGGAGTATGACGGTTTTTATGAATCACTTGCCTCTAAAATCGTCTTTGAGTGAACAAGACAAAAAATGCGTGGGAGAAATGCTTGAAGGAATTGAAGATAAAAGCTTGCGCCAATCACTTTATAAACTTGGCTGTTGCATTTTTTTGGAAAAAAATAATAAATAGCAAGATATTTTATATATTTTTCTTTAATATATGAGAAAGCGTTGGATTCTTATTCGTTAATAACAACAGAAAAGTATTATTTATGGTAAAATATCGTTCTTTTTTATCTTTCGGGATAATTTTTCTCTTCATAACGATTGTACAAAACAGTGTAACAGTTGCTTTAGCGCGTGATCCCAAACCAGTGGCAACTGTTGATATGGAAGAGATTCTCCAATCGGGTAAAGTAAAGGATCGCTTTGAGGGAGAGGCGGATGCACCAGTCGTCATTGTTGAGTATGCTTCGTTGACATGTACCCATTGTGCGCATTTTTATAATGATATACTTCCTCAAATTCGTAAAAAATATATCAAAACAGGAAAAGTAAAACTGATTTTCCGCGATTATGCTTTTGATCCTCGGGCAACAGCAGGTTTTATGTTGGCACAGTGTGCACCAGAAGATCGCTATTTTCCTTTAATAGAAGTTTTATTTCAAAAACAAAATGAATGGGCTTTCGGAAAAGATGCTCTAACACCATTGAAAAAAATTGGCTTAATGGCTGGTTTTACAGATGAAAGTTTTACTGCATGTTTGAAAAATCAAGCCATTTTAGATGAAGTGAATGCATCCTTTGAGCGTGGTAAAAAACTTGGTGTTACAGCAACGCCTACTTTCTTTATTAATGGTAGTAAATATGAAGGTGCCATGAAAGTAGAAGACTTTTTTTCGGTGATTGATAGTTTTCTTAAAAATGAATCTTAATCTTCCAGAAGATAGATAGTGATACTTTTAGTCATTATCGCTTTTGGAAGGATTAATATTATGCATTTATGAAGCAATATTTTTTGTTGAGCCGATTTTGAATCAAGTCATTGCTTTTAAGTGAGCCTAGGTTGAATGATGTTTTGATGCTGATATGGGAGGATTTGTACAATGAAAAAATGGGTTTATAGTTTTGGAGATGGAAAGGCAGAAGGAAGTGCAAGTGAGCGTAATCTTCTCGGAGGTAAAGGGGCTAATTTGGCAGAAATGAGTAATCTTGGTTTGCCCGTACCACCCGGATTTACGCTGACAACAGAAGTTTGTAATTTTTATTATGCCCATGACAAATCATATCCAGAAGAGCTACAGGAATCTGTTAAGCAAGCACTAAGACGCATTGGTGAACAAACAGGACGTGAATTTGGGAGTGAGCAAAAGCCACTTTTGCTTTCTGTTCGTTCAGGTGCTAGAACTTCTATGCCAGGGATGATGGACACAGTGCTTAACCTTGGCATGAATGATGAGACTGTAAAAGCCATTGCTTTACAAGCTAATAATGAACGTTTTGCTTATGATAGTTATCGGCGTTTTATCCAAATGTATTCTAACGTTGTTTTGGGGTTAGATCATGCGTATTTTGAAGAAATTCTTGATGAAGCAAAAGTACGCAATGGTTACACTATTGATACAGAAATGACAGCAGGTGATTGGAAGAATATTATTACTTCTTATAAAGCATATGTTGAAGAAAAATTAGGAAAACCTTTTCCACAAGATCCTGAACAACAATTGTGGGGAGCAATTGGAGCGGTTTTTTCAAGTTGGATGACAGCACGTGCAGTTACCTATCGCCGTTTACATAATATTCCTGAAAGTTGGGGAACGGCAGTTAATGTGCAAGCTATGGTTTTTGGCAACATGGGTGAAGATTCGGCAACGGGTGTTGCTTTTACACGCAATCCATCGACAGGGAAAAAAGAACTTTATGGTGAATTTTTAGTTAATGCGCAAGGGGAAGATGTTGTGGCGGGCATTCGAACGCCTCAAAATATTACAGAAAATGCGCGTATTGTTGCTGGTTCAAATAGGCCGTCATTAGAAAAAATTATGCCTGAGGCTTTTTTGAAATTATGTCAGATAGCGCAGAAGCTTGAGCAGCATTATCGGGATATGCAAGATCTCGAATTTACCATTGAAAAAGGTAAATTATGGATGCTTCAGACTCGTTCAGGAAAACGCACGGCTCGTGCGGCTCTCAAGATAGCAATTGAAATGGTTGAAGAGGGGTTAATAAACCATGAAGAGGCTGTGATGCGTATTGATGCAAAGTCGCTGGACCAACTTTTGCATCCAACACTTGATCCCAAAGCAGAACGTTCTATTATAGGACGTGGTTTACCTGCTTCTCCTGGAGCCGCAACTGGTGAAATTGTTTTTACTTCAGAAGAGGCAGAAACGGTGTCGGCGGAAGGTCGCAAAGTTATTTTGGTCCGTGTAGAAACAAGCCCAGAAGATATTCATGGTATGCATGCTGCAGAAGGAATTTTAACAACGCGTGGCGGTATGACAAGTCACGCTGCTGTTGTTGCGCGGGGGATGGGGAAACCATGTATTTCTGGTGCTGGAAGTGTGCGGATTGATTATAACACAAATACGCTGTTTGCTTCAGGAGAAAGCTTTAAAAAAGGTGATATTATTACAATTGATGGTGGAAGTGGAGAAATTTTCAAAGGGAAAGTTGCAATGTTGCAACCTCAGCTTTGCGGAGACTTTGCAAAATTAATGGAATGGGCTGATGGAATGCGGCGTCTCAAAGTTCGCGCTAATGCTGATACACCATCTGATGCCCGTATGGGGCGTTCCTTTGGGGCTGAAGGTATAGGTCTTTGCCGTACGGAGCATATGTTTTTTTCTGATGAACGTATCGTTGCCATGCGTGAAATGATTTTAAGTCATGATGAAAATGGTCGTCGTAAAGCACTAGATAAGCTTTTGCCAATGCAGCGTTCAGATTTTAGTGAATTATTTGAAATTATGTGTGGTTTACCTGTTACTATCCGCTTGCTAGATCCACCATTACATGAATTTTTACCTAAAACGAAAACAGAAATTCTTGATGTTGCAACAGCTATGGGTGTTTCTGCTGAAGTGCTTGCTGAACGCGCTCAGCAGTTGCATGAATTTAATCCTATGCTTGGATTACGTGGATGCCGTTTAGCTATTACTTATCCTGAAATTGCAGAAATGCAAGCGCGGGCGATTTTTGAAGCAGCAGCAGAAGCTGCCCAAAAATCTGGATCTCCTGTTATGCTTGAAATTATGGTGCCACTTGTTGCGCTTAAATCTGAACTCGATTTTGTAAAAGCACGTATTGATCAGGTTGCTGAGGAAGTGATGAAAGAAAAGGGAAGCACTATTCAATATATGGTTGGGACGATGATTGAGCTTCCAAGGGCGGCGCTTCGAGCAGATGAAATTGCTGAAACTGCTGAATTTTTTTCATTTGGAACAAACGATTTGACACAAACCACTTTTGGGATTTCCCGTGATGATGCTGCTCCTTTTTTGGCAACCTATTTTCAAAAAGGTCTTTTAGAGCAAGATCCTTTCGTGTCTATTGACTGTGATGGAGTAGGAGAACTTATTACCATTGCTGCACAGCGTGGACGATCAAAGCGTGCAAAAATAAAATTAGGAATTTGCGGTGAACATGGAGGCGATCCGGCCTCTATTGCTTTATGCGAAGAAAATAACCTAGATTATGTTTCGTGTTCTCCTTTTCGAGTACCAATTGCTCGTTTAGCAGCAGCCCAGGCCGCAATAGCAAAAAGGATATAATGGGTTAATATTTTTTTGTTGTATAGTTATTACTGAAATAATTTTTTATATATTCTTTTATTTTCTTTAATAAAGGAAATAAAATTGCTTCTAAAATGCACGATAAGTTGTGTTACGCGAGAAAGTGTATTTTTGAGAGGTTTATGAGAGAAAATATAAAGCAGGATAGACAAAGATGTATTATTAATACACTTTCTATTGACGAACCTCTTGATAGAGAGAAACGTGTTATTGTGCAGTCAATTTACACGTTTGCTTTTTTATAGGGTAATGGACTCCTCACGCAAAATAGAATGCTCCAAACAAATGCATTTTTTTTGCACATCATGCTGTTTGAGATAGACATCTCTCAGTGGATGCCCCATTTCACATTGACATTCGTGGAATGGGGATTATGTAAAACTCCCCGTAAGTTTATAAAAATCTTCCCAAAGTATATAAACTCTACTATGCGCTATCATCTTTACATTCCTGAAGGAATATCAAAGTTATACAATATGTTGATTTATAATGATAATTTTTTATTTCTCATATTGAACGAAAGCTGTAAATATCACAAGATTGTCTCATTTCAACTTCTTTGATAATGAATCAATTAAAACCATGTTTTTTGCATATTACAGGCGGAATTAGCGTCTATGGATAAAAAAATAAAGCAATGATATGCTTCTTCAAGTGTCAAGAGCTGTCACAAATTGAAGGTAGGTACAGTGTGTAATGGTGCCGGTTTGCTTCTTCACAAGCGTAAAGATGATAGCGCACAGAGAAGGCTGCTATTATTATTCACGGGCCGTTGTTGCGAAATGGGCTTGGGTGCTTTAGAAATGTTTTTTTAAGAAAGATCGTGAATGGCAATCCACGTATATTCCGTTTAGGACATTTTGTTTTACGTGAGGGGGGGCCCAAAAAGACGCGAGCTAAATAAAAGCATGAGGCAATAGGTAATCTCCATTATTTTAAAGACATTGCTTTAGATGTCTTTGAAAGTCGTAAAGCTAAATTAAAAGGAAATGGCAAAGATGAAAACTGGTTTCTACCCTTAAAATTTCATATTCTTCCCAAATTAGACTGTCTCTCTGTTTCAGAGATTATACAAACAGAGATGTGCAATGCTCTTGCCTCCATTTGGCATACAAAAGCTATAACAGTTGAGAAAGTACTAAACTGTCTTAACATTTGCTTCAAACATACTGCTGCGTTAGGTTTGGATGTTGATTTTTAGACGACACCAAAAGCACACGCTCTCTTAGAAAACAACGTCATAAAACACAAAACTTTCCAGCAATAGATTGGAGAGAAGTGCCGGTTTTTTATCAGACACTTTGCAAAACAACAAGCATAACACAACTAGCTTTACGTCTACTTATCCTTACAGGTGTTTGCACAAATTCTTTGCGTCATATTTATAAAGATCAAATTGACGATAAGATGTGGACAATTCGTGGCTCGAGAATATGAAAGGTTTACATGATACTACAATAAAATTTCGTGTCCTTTTATCATCAGAAGTAATAAAAATGCTAGAACAAGCGCGTTTGTTATTTTGCAATATTTCTTTTTCTGCAATTGGTTGTGGTTTTCTTACAGCAGATTGTATGGCGCAATATATAATGTGTAAGAAAACCATTCTGATTGATTGAATATAAGAGGGCTTGAGATGAAGGAATGTTTGGGGGGGCATTAAACAAGCGAAAGATGAATTATCATTATAAATTAAGAGATTATTTTTATAGTATAGATGATTAGCCTCAATTTAATAAACCAAATTCGCGCATTTTCATTAAAATTGTGTGATTAATTTTACCTGTTACAGGAAGATCAAACATTTTTTGAAACTGTTTTAAGGCTTCTATCGTCTTTTGATCTTCTATTCCTGTGACAATAACCTCTTCATTCCCAAAAATATGTAAAGCTTTTTGCACTTGTATAATATCTTCGACAGAAGGCTCTGAAATAGCTTCTTTTAAGTGCGTCATATTTTTTGTTTCTATTTCGCTCTGCTTAATTAATATCGCAATTTCATCTGTTGTGGGATTAGATAGAGCATTCTTTTGCATTCTCTGAGCAGTTTGTTGTTTCCATAAAGTGATAGCTCGGCGTGTTTTAGGTCCTTCCAGTCCATCTAAAGGTCCATCATAAAGTCCTAATTTTACTAGTTCTTTTTGCTTTTCCAGAATGCTTGCTGATTGAGGAGGTAAAGGTGAATTTGTATGGTGATGACTTGGAGAATGTAGAGAAGTTACACGAGAGAGTTCTTGTGATTTTGCTTCTTTTTCCAATAAAGTAGAGCTCTTCCCTATACTTTGAACGGAGGAAAATTTCATTTGAGTTAAAATATTTTGATGCGTTGTCATTTGCGAAAATAAAGCATTAAATGAAATAAATAAAAAACTAATGCTAAAAAGAAGAGATCCAACAAAAAATAAAGTATTTTTTCGTGTATAGAAATAAAGAGTTTTTGCTATCCAAAAAATAAAATGAAAAATTATAAGAAGAAGTGTTATAACAATACTACTATAGTATTTACGGTGTTTTACAGTTTTTTTTCGGGTCGTCTTTCGTTTTGTTGTCATCATTTTTATTTTCAGTTGCGTTTATGTTTCACAAAGAAACGAATGCAAATTAGTTCTTACTTTTCGCTAGAGAGAAATGCATTTACATTATTGTTTTTTCCTTTCAAACTCCTAGAATAAGCAGCTTCATTCTATCAATGTATAAGTTGATCAATCAACAAGAGCTCTTATCAATTTTTATTAATTTCAGATTTTACAAATCTTTCAATATGTATAAAGAGAACATCGAATGATTAACGTTCAAGAGCATTTTAGTGTTTGCAAACTGCATTATCACATATAATCATCTCAATAATAATATCGCGTTATTCTTCATTTTTGGCGCAGATGTTTGCCTATCATTTAAAAACAAGTTAGAGACTATTTTTCTATAACGTTAAAAAGATAAGAGTCATTATATTCTTTACAATTTACATATATAGGGTTACTTTTCTGTAAACGGTTTGGTGAGAATAGTGGTCTCTTAAGGTTATTATATTTTAGTGGAGCTACTTTTGTATCAATTAAATTGATGTTTACAATGTTATAGAAAAACTTGTCTTGAGATCTTGAGATGGAGTTATAAGAGATGAAGCTATTGTTTGATCTTTTGATCGACATATTGATCATGTTGGTGATGTTCTAGTAAAAATTTTATAGATAATATAAATATTTTATCACTACTAGAGTCAGAATAACAGAGTCTGACTCTTTTTAGCCTTTTCAACTAAGCTAAGATGATGAACTATTATTTAAAATAAGTATGTACACAATATGGAAAAGAAATTGGACTCTGTGTTTAATCCTTATCTCATTGCTACACTTTCTTGTGGAATGAAAGGTTATAAATGTGGGGGGTACATTTCTTAACTCTTATGCACGATCATGGTTATATCTCTCATTTTTTATCATGGTATGTTCATTAATATGATCAGCCTGTAAGTGTATAATTGGGATGTTAAATTTTTACTGAATAGACAATGTATCCCATTTTATACAGCGGCATTGTGCCATATTTATAAAAAAGCCAATGATATAGATCCAATAAATGAATACTCAATTTTATAAAAAACAAATTTTATAAATTGTTTATAAAGAAACAGTGTATAAAATGCTTCTTTTATTGTATTTACCACTGCGGTACATTGATTGCCCATGATACGTTTTTTAATCAAATTATCATTTTTTTTATTTTTTATTTTTGTCATTATTTCATTTTTTGTAGCAAATCCAAGCAGTGACTATTCTTTTAGCCCCAAAAATAATGAGACAACAACGAGCGATGTGATTAGGTCATTTAAAGAAGCTTTAAATGACCTAGGAGCATTTTGTGACCGTAATATAGAAACCTGCAAAGTAGGAAAATCATTTTTAAGTTCACTTGGTGAACGCGCATATTACGGTGCAAGAGCTGCTTATGAATATTTAGGCAACATATTAGGGAACAACAATAATATCAGAGATTTCCCTTAATGTTTCTTGCAAAATCGCAATACAAGAGTTCTTACAAAACCATACAATGTTATCTTGAAATAAGGATTTTTAACGTTCTTCGTGTTATTTATGTTAGGAAGAATAAATATTTATTTTTTATAAGTGTATTTAAGAATGATTATTCAAACAAAACAGGACTAAAATAATGGCGGAAACAATCGGTAATATCATAGAGAACTTTTCGCTTTTGGATAATTGGGAAGACCGTTATCGTTATGTCATTGAGCTTGGCCATGAATTGCCACCTTTTCCGGAAAGCGCTCGAAACGATGCTCACAAAGTTCCTGGTTGTGTTAGCCAAGTGTGGCTTTTATCTTCACGTAATAACTCAGAAGATCCAATATTGACGTTTCAAGGTGATTCCGATGCTCATATTGTGCGTGGACTCATTTACATACTTCTTGCTTTTTATTCAGGCAAAAAAGCTTCTGAAATTCGCAATTCTGATGCTCAAGAGCTCTTTGAAAAACTTGGTTTAAATGAAAATCTTACACCACAACGATCAAATGGTCTGAAATCAATGATTAAACGGATTCGTAACGAAAGCTATGTATAATCCCCTTGATAGAAATTGCTATATATACAAAAGATTCACACAAAACATGTATACTGAAATCAAATTTATACACGAAACCATTTTTTCGCAAAATAAGATTATTTAGTTTTTTTCCGTTTACTTTTGCGTCCAAGACCCATTTCTTTGGCCAAAGCTGATCGTGTTTTTGCATAATTAGGCGCCACCATAGGATAAGAACTATCTAACTGCCATTTTTCACGATACTCCTCTGGCAACATTCCATAATGTGTCATGAGATGACGCTTTAGAGATTTAAATTTTTTCCCATCTTCAAGGCAAATGAGATAATCAGGAAATACTGAACGCTTTGGATTAACGGCAGGCCTTTGTTTTTCAACTTCGACTTCTGTTAACTCTAAATTCCCTGCTTTACGAAAAGCAGCATGGACATCAGCAATTAAACTTGGCACTTCAGTCGGTCGAATAGAATTATTACTCACGTAGGCAGCAACAATATCAGCAACCAATGTAATAACTAAATTGCTTTCAGTCTCTAAGACTGCACGATGTTCCATTCTTGTTTCCTTTAATTTAAAATTGAGTAATTCAAAATCGAGATATAGTGCATATACTCATGATATAAAGATCTCATGCACATGAGCTTCATATTGTACAAAAATCTTTTTTGTCAATTCAATTATTCTATAAAATTGCCAAAACACAAAAAAATCAAATAAATACCTCTTTTTTGTCATAATATAAAATAAGAAAAACGAAATTATTACATGCTAAAATATATTTTTATCCTATAACATATCATACATGACATATAATACATCACAAATATAAAAAAATATAGGATAAAATTTATTTATTTTTTTTTGAGAACGTAAAAATAAAATTACTAATTATAAAAATATAATATATAAATTAGTATTTTTTATTTTGAATACTTATAATTTAGTAATTTTATTTTTACTAAATTTTAAATTTGTTTTTATTATTTATATTTATTAAATTTAATAATAAAGAACATACTATATTATAAATAAGACACAACAGCATTACTTATAATATAAAACTATTCATTAAAACGACATAGAATATTTTTATGTTTTATACATTAATAAAAATACTTTAAATATAGTTATTACTTTCTATAAAATTATAAGATTATACTGTTTCAAAAAAAATCAATTCTTTTTCTCATAGTTTAATTGTCTTACCAATCACTTTCATTATAAAAGTGGTATTATATCCCTAGAAAACAATAGCTGTGATATGTAATGGACAGAAAGGTATTAGTTTTAAAAATTATCATGGCGCTATTTTTACAAGTGAATAGAACTTATAGATTTTTACACTTGCATCAATAATTATGATTCTAACATATAAACGAATAAACGAAGCTGTTAACATATTTTAATATAGGATTGTGTATGACCCGCACTTTTGCAATTCCTCCCAAAGCATTTAGAATCACTCATAAGGAAATATATCATGGTATTTTTCGTGATGATCCCTATCATTGGCTACGTGCGTCTAACTGGCAAGATGTTTTTAAAAATCCTAACTGTCTTGATCCAAATATTCGACATTATCTTGAAAAAGAAAATGCTTATCAATCAGCTCAAATGGCTGATACAAAACCATTACGAGATTTGCTTTTTACCGAAATGAAAAACAGGATCCAAGAGAATGATAGTTCTGTTCCTATAAAACATGGTCCTTTTGCTTACGGATTCTCTTATGTTACCGGAGGTCAACAACCGCATTATTTTCGGACACCAAGGAATGGCGGAGAAAAAACCGTTTACCTTAACGGTGATGTCTTGGCAGAAGGCAAAGAATATTTCAAATTTGGTTCAGTTCAAGAATCTCCTGACCATACACATGTGGTATGGACCTATGATGACAAAGGATCAGAATTCTATACAGCTAAAATTCGTAATTTTGAGACATTGTCTGACTGTATGGACATAATTACTGATACATCTGGTCAAATTGTATGGGATGCTAGATCTGAAGGTTTTTTCTATACTAAAATGGATAAAAATCACCGACCTTCAGAGCTCTATTATCACCGATTAAACACTGATCAATCACAAGATAAGCTTATTTTTCGCGAAGACAATCCAGGTTTTTTCTTAGATGTAAGCGGCTCTAAGCTTAATGATATTATTTATATTAATATTCATGATCATGAAACATCAGAGATCTGGTTGATTCCTGCTGAGGCGCCTTTTACTACTCCCCAATGTGTACGGAAACGACAAAAAGGTATTGAATATTCACTTACAGAAGGTGGTGATGTCTTTTATATTCTGACCAATCTAGATAATGCAAAAGATTTCAAAATTATGGTAGCGCCATATACATCTCCACAATCAGAAAATTGGTCTGAGTTTGTCCCACATCAGCTTGGGTGCCTAATATTATCCCATGATGCTTATCAAGATTTTCTTGTCTGGATCGAACGTTTTGAGGGGCTTCCACGTATAAAAGTAATGGAACGTACCACTAAAAAAGTTACTTCCATTGCTTTTACTGAAGAGGCTTATTCTTTAGGTCTACAAGGGGTTGCAGAATATAACAGTCCAACTATTCGTTTTTCCTATTCATCTATGACAACACCTGATCAAGTGTTTGATTATGAGATGAAAAGTCGTAAACGAATGCTTTTAAAAACGCAAATAATTCCCTCTGGGCATAATAAAGATGCATATGTAACACGACGTATTACAGCAATAGCAGACGATGGTGAGAAGATTCCTATTTCACTTTTTTATCACAAAAACACTCCTCTTGATGGTGGTGCGCCTTGTCTTCTTTACGGTTATGGTGCTTATGGAATCTCTATTCCTGCCAGTTTTAATAGTAATGTACTTTCTCTAGTAAACAGGGGGTTTATTTACGCGATTGCTCATATTCGCGGAGGAAAAGAAAAGGGAGTAGAATGGTATGAGAAAGGAAAACATCTCTTTAAGCACAATACATTTACAGATTTTATTGCTTGTGGACGTTACCTTGTAAACAATAAATTCACTTCTCACAACCGGCTTATTGCTTATGGTGGTTCAGCAGGGGGGATGTTGATGGGAGCCATTGCCAATATAGCTCCACAGGATTTTGCTGGAATCGTAGCGAATGTGCCTTTTGTTGATGTCTTAGCGACAATGTTAGATGCTTCATTGCCACTCACACCTCCAGAATGGGCCGAATGGGGGAATCCTCTTGAATCAGAAGAAGATTATAAGCTTATTGCTTCCTATTCACCCTACGATAATGTCAAAGCTCAAAACTATCCCCCTATACTTGTGATGGCAGGATTAACAGATCCTCGTGTAACTTACTGGGAGCCTGCAAAATGGGTGGCAAAATTACGAGACTTAAAAACAGACGATAATGCAATTTTATTACGTATTAATATGGATTCGGGGCACGCTGGTGCAGCTGGACGTTTTTCAAAGCTAGAAGAAGTTGCCTATATCTATGCATATATTCTCAAGATAGCAGGAAAAGGCTGTTGCTAATCCATAATATCTTTGTTTGAAAGTCCCCGATAATTTATTGGATTATAGGGACTTTCATACACTAAAAAAATTATCTAGATAGCTTAAAATTCACATTCTTCATAAAGTTTCAAAACATAGTCCCAATTAATTAAATGGTCTACAAAGGATTCGAGGTACTTCGGTCGAGCATTGCGATAATCAATGTAATAGGAATGTTCCCACACATCGACACCCAAAATAGGTCGAGCATTGTGAATTAAGGGATTTTCGCCATTAGGCGTTTTCATAATTTCAAGCTTGCCATCTTTAACAGCAACCCATGCCCATCCAGAACCAAATTGGGCACTAGCAGCAGCAATAAAATCAGCGCGGAATTTGTCGTAACCACCTAGATCAGTGTCAATAGCTTTTGCTAACTTTTCAGGAAGTTTTTGGCCACCCCCATCTTTTTTCATCCAAAGCCAAAAGTGGTTATGATTGTAATACTGTGCTGCATTATTAAACAAACCAATATTTTTTCCAAAACTTTTTTTAACAATATCTTCAAGGCTTTCATTTTCTAAGCCTAACTCTTTCACAAAATTATTGGTATTGTTAAGATAAGCGAGGTGATGCTTATCATGATGATATTCAAGCGTTTCGCGTGACATATAAGGTGAAAGGGCATCGTAATCATAAGGCAACGGGGGCAATTCAAAAGCCATTAAAAATCTCCTCGATTCTAATTGTTAAGCTTATTTCATAAGTCTAATTTGCCATTTACAGAATTGAAAAGCAAATGTTGAATACCTATTTGTGTGAAATTAATTTTAATATCTCTCTTTTTGTAAAAGAAGCTTTTAGGAAATGTATGCTAATCAATCAAAAAAGGCATTGGTCTATATAAAGATTGTTTCTGAAGATTTTTACATCTATGAACCGATAAAAATATCATTATCTTTTGAATAATAAAGTAAATAGAAATAGCTATTATCCCTCGTTCTTATATCTTTATTTTTTCAAATGCCAGATAAAATATTTTTAATTTTTGCAAAACTCTTCTAACCTATTGGTGTGTCATAGTGTTTGCAATAGAATATTTAAGTGTTATTTTTAGGAGATATTTTTCAATGTGTTTGATTTCATTTTATGGCGCTATTCATGAATAATATAATGTAAAAACCAGTGGACATTATCATCTTTACGCTTAATGAAAGAGCACAGCAACTATCACACACTTTACCAGTTCCCAATATGGTGACAGCTTTTATCTTAATGAAGCAAGATGAGATTGGAATATATCAAGAAAAGTAAATCATATGCTAATTTATTAGATACATGAGTAAACTACGGGATTTTCATTTTCTGTTCCTAAAAAATCAATACAAAGAGCAAAATAATTGGTGGATAAATGGTTTCTACTTGTTTTAAAAGCACAATTGTATATCAGTTCCTGCTACGAATTTGTATTGATGCAATGCCATACAAGACTCAGGCACTTTATGATAAATCAGGCACTTTATGATAAAAAAGTAAGGTCTTTGATTTTCAGATATTGCGTCCAATCACAGGAATCGCTATAAGGTGCAAGAGTCGCTATAAAGCGTGTTTTTTTTGGGGTATAGCCAAGCGGTAAGGCACCGGTTTTTGGTACCGGCATTCCCTGGTTCGAATCCAGGTACCCCAGCCAATGTTTAGTAAAATCAATAGGTTATATAAAAGTTCGGGAATTTTGATTCCGTTGATTCTTTTAACTTATTTTCTACCTATCCCTAACTTTTTTATAGCTTATACCCAATCATTTTATCTAGATAACTGGATTTGCTAGCAGGGCGCTTGACTCTTATTTTTATTGATCGTATAGTGACGATATACGATAAGGGGCGGTAATGGCAATTGTGAGTTTCAAACATAAGGGCTTAAAATTATTTTATACAACAGGTTCTACAAAAGCTATTCAATCAGATCACGTGAAAAAATTACGCGTTATCTTGACGGCTTTAACAAGTGCTACGACGCCTGAAATGTTGAAAGCGCCTGCCTTTAAAATGCATCCTCTTAAAGGTGAACTTACAGGATACTATTCTATATGGGTGAATGGAAATTGGCGTGTTACTTTTCGCTTTATAGGAACAGATGTGGAGCTTGTTGATTATCAAGATTACCATTGATGAAAGGAACGAAAACAAATGATGCATAACCCCGCACATCCGGGCGAAGTTCTAAAAGTAGCTTTCTTAGAAGAAATGGGGATAACAATACAAAAGTTAGCTGATCATCTCCATATGACAAGAGCTTCTCTATCAAGAGTGATTAACGGACATGCCTCTATGAGTACCGAACTTGCAGTGAAATTAGAATTAGCTGGTTTTAGTAAAGCAAAATTTTGGCTGGATATGCAAACGAATTATAATTTATGGCAAACAATGCAACAGACACAACCACCTATTTCTCCTCTGGTTTCTGATGCACCTCAAATGCCGCATTAATTTCATTCATAATTTTGACGGGGCTTTAGTTTGTTTTTTAGCAGCCACTCATTGTCCTAACTTTTTTGAAGTTTTTTGATTGCTTCTATTGCAAGTCGTTTTCTGTCGGCTGTTTTGGTATAGAGGGATGCCATGTTATCTTCTGTCCAGCCAAAAAGCGCTTTCATTTGCGAAACTGTCGCACCAGCATTGGCTGCACGTGTTGCTGCTAATTTTCGCAATCCGTGCGCTGATTTTTTAATACCTGCTGCATTACAAGCTTTACGAAACAGATTACCAAAACTTTCTTTGGTCAGTTTTTTACCTTCTTTACCGCAAATAAATGTTTCATCTCCAATAGGTCCAATTTTAAGTGTTTCTGCAAGTTCAGGCAAAATCGGGAGAAAAACATCTGTTTTAAATTGGCTCTTTTCTGTTTTTAAATGAATAATATTATCTGTTGTGATATCTTTCCAGCCGATACGAACGGCATCACCACGACGTAAACCTGTATATAAAAGGACGTCAATCCATACACGTTCATGTGTACCATGTGACCAACGGTAATAATATTTATCAATATCTTCTTCTAACCATGGTATGAATCCTTCTGCGTTAAAGGATTTTGGCGGCTTTATATTAAAAGCAGGATTTCTATTTAAAAGATCGTTATCAACTGCCCAATTGAAAAGACCATTTAAAGCCGTTAAAAAATGTCTTGCCGCCGCGGGAGTCTCTCGTCTTCTTTCTACTGCGTCAAGAATGTGTTGTTTGTTTATGCTTTTATATGCACGATCACCGATATGTTTAGAAACATTATTCAGAATTCGATATTTAACTTTTTTAGTAGATTCTGATTGATTATGCCATTGCATGCTTTGTAAATACTGATGCAACAACCAATCGAAAGACCCTTCTGTGAGTCTGGTACGCCTCTTTGTTTTGGAGGAGCCATTTTGCGCTTGTTTAATAGCCAGCGTATAATTGTCAACAAATTCTTGCGTTCCATAGGTTCCTTCAATCCGAAACCGTGGTCCATGACCAATACGTACATACCATATAACTTTACCATGGCGTGTACGTTCACGAACAAGATGCGGTGGACGGCGTTTTGGCATGGCTAAAACTTTATACCGTCGACAGAGGGGCAGCTTTTGCTGGTCTCGTAGTCTTCTTGTTCATTTTCAAGCGGTGGAAAATCGTCAATGCTATAAGTATTATCTGTCGTTGTTGGTGTTATGGTTTTATTGATATGAATTAATAATTCTCCTGTAGGTTTGATTTCTATGAGTTCACATCCTTGTTTTTTAGCTTCTCTTAAAGCACGAGCAATAGCTGGTTGCGTGATAGTAGGTGGGCGGTGTGGCATGTTTATTCCCCTTCATTTTAGATGTAATTCTCCCGTGGCGTGAATCACGCTGGTGTTAAAAGTTTGTTTGTGTTGCTAGAAAGGAACGTCGTCCCCTGTTAAGTTTTCTGTCTTTTCCTTGTAAACAATTTTGTAATCGGCATAAATTTGTGCGTCGCCATAAATTCTTGGATTACCATCAATAATTGCATATTTGTAAATTTGTGCGTCCCCAAAAATATCCCCCCCATATATTTTTGCGTTATCATAAACTTGTGCATTGCCATAAACGCGTGCAAAATAAGCAACTTTCGCGTTACCAAACACTTTAGTGCTGTCGTAAACTTCGGCACCACAATAAACCATAGCTTCATCACTAACCCAACAGTCGGCTTCATGACTTAGGTTGTCCTCATCCTCTATAAAGCCCCCAAGGTTACCTTTCTTGACGCCACCAAAATCTCTTAATGCTCTAATTCGGTGAAGCGTAAATCCATCAACTTCAATTGTTTCATCAGTAAGTTCATATTTCTTTTCCATGGTTTATTTCCTTGATTTGCGCACAATCCACCCGTAGCGTGAATCATGCATTACTTAAAAGTTGTTAGGAAAGGGCGGGGGTGCTGGGAGGAGAGAGCACCCCCATATGTAAAAAGTTTGTAAGTTTATTTTTTAGATGTGTTCAATTTCATATTTCCAATCAGGCAATTGAGTAAGAGCTAATGCGAGTTGTCCTCTATGGCACATGCATACATTGGCTTCAAAACAGGTGATTGCAACACGCTTTTTATTTAAAAAAATTTGATATAATTTATTTATTGCACAAGAATTATTCTTGAGAGTTGTATTTTGATAATCTTCAAAAAGGCGGTCATAATCTTTTTGTGTTTTCAAATTTCTTCGTTTTTCAGAAGTAATTCCAAGTTCAGGCATATGCATATATTCAATATCAATGTTGCTTACAGCTTGCTCTAATTGTCTTTTTGAAAATCCGTGTTTTCTACTTATTGGATTTTTACGAACATCACATAAAGTTTTGATATTGTTTTCTATGAGACAACTAAGATAATTCTCAAGGGACCTACCTTCATAGCCAATGGTAAAAAAACAAAATTCCTCATCTTTAGCAGGCTGTATGATAATATGTTTGATGTTACACACGTTTAATTTCCTTAATAAATGGGTGGGGGTGCTCGTAGATATGCGGGGAACAAAACACCCCCATAAGGTTAAGCAGCTTTTGTTGAGAGTTGTTGTATCTCTCGTTCTATCTCTGCTAAAAAGGCTTCAACAGCTTGATTGATCTGTTCAATTTGTTGATCATCACGGAGAACACGCTTGACTTTCATGCGTAAGTGAAAGAATTCCCCCGTAAAACGTGGGTCATAGCTTACGAAATCACACCATTTTCGTTCTGTACAAGCCATTTGGAATTGCATTTGTGCGTGATATTCTGGTTTGATTTCGTCACCTATACAAAAGCGCATATGTGTTACTGATCTGGGGCATTTGACTTCGATTAAACCGTCTTCTCCAATGAGACCATCGGGGCTAGCCCCCGCCATTTGGATTGTGGGGTGTTGGATAAAGCCGCATTTTGTTATATCGGCATCATAAATGAAGCCATATTCTCTCAAGGCATCTTCTTCATGCTCAATACCCCAACGCATATCTTCAGTTTCATAATAGGGGCTTGTTTCTCTTGTTAAGCGCTCTGTTATGAGTTTGATTTTGTAGTCTTCATATTTGCTTGTAGGCAATCCTTTTGCTGTCTTACTGA
>NZ_JBHIMQ010000030.1:0-5543 GCF_042194225.1 Bartonella sp. MR110HLJHH
GCTTTTGTTGCAAATCCATCTGATGCATCTGTGCTTTCGTCTCTAAGTCTTGTTGCTTTTCCTGCAACTTCATTTCCTGCTCGGGGTCCATCTGCTGTTGTTGTGCCATTTGTTGCTGTTGGAACTTCTCACTGACACGATTAAGCAATGACGCCGGCAATGGAGAATAACGAAGTAGATCAAGCATAATATCCGGTGTAATGGCATTTTGGAGCAATGGAAGAAGCTGTGTGATGATACCGAAGGTGCGCTCTTTCTCATTCGGGCTGGTTGGCGCATCATCAACAACAATGTCATACTCAACACTCGTTACTTCTTCACGCGTCAATGGAATATATTGCGCATTCTCCTCACCAGATATCCGTACCAAACGACCATCGGACAAGTAATTCTGTATCAAGTGCAAAATAATCTTACCTTGCCGCTTGCGGTACAAACGTAAACCATCAAACAGACAAGCAAGCAGATTTAAACTGGATTGGCGTCGTTGTGCCTCCAAAATACCCGCTTGTGTCACTTCCCTTGTGCCAATGAATTCGGGGGATAAACCCGTCACCTGATTAATTGCTTCCTTAGCTTCATTAAACAGCTGGAAAAACCCCGTTGGAAATTCTGCTACGGGTTTGGGTTGGATCTTTCCTTGTGCAAGGGCGCCATCTTCAGCAACTAGCAACGCATCAGACCGCGCCCAATCTTGCATAGCCTGCCTGATGTCCTTAAACGCCCCTTCCTCGACAATAAGCCCCCCTTTGGATTGGCTATTAAGGATATACATCACTTGACTGAAATATTTATTCGCCCACCGTTGCGGGTCTTTCGTCGAACGTACAACACCGTAAAACTGACGTTCTATCTTGTCAAAATATCCCGTTATACACTCCCAACCCAATTGACCAGCTGGAACCAATGGTTGATCTGGGGATTCAAGCAATTTCCTCCCTAAAAAAGCACGTCTTACAACCTTTTTATTGAAAGCCGCCCCTTGAATATTAGGCATCATGCATTGGAGCTGCTTAAATTCCTCTTCGCTATAGTCACGAAGTTCACCCGTTTCTAAATCAGCTGCCTTGTAATACCTCTCGCTTTCAAACCAACGGCATTCAACAAGCGTGACCATCCGACGACCGTTTTCAACATCAATGCTCCCTTCATCACTGTAATAATCAAGATCATTATGGTGAACACCTTCATGAGAGCTCCCATCCCTTGCCCAATCTGCACTCAACTCTGTCCAATGAGATTTGGGAAACATCTGCTTGGCTACTTCCAAAGGCTTGCGGTCCACATACCACAAACGTTGCGCATCGGTTAAATTCGGTTGCACTGCCGCACTATCCCAGACCACTTTCAGTGGGTCTAAACGCGTAATTACCGGTTCACCATCGAGGCTGTTCTCATAATCAAGCCGTGTATCAGTCCACCCCATGCCGCAGATAACCGCATCTTGGAAAGCGTCACTATCAGCGTATTCTGCATGCGCCATGTCCCGAAACCATTCTGCCGCACCGGTAAGCAATTCACTTGGCAATGCCTTGCCTATTTGACGGGGGATGAATTGCACTTCTCGCTTATTATTTCTCTCTGAACCTACAACAGCATTCACAAGCGGAGCAATACGATTAAAGGTCATAACGGGGCGGCGTTGCTTTTTTAACGCCGATAAATCTTCTTCATTCCATTGATCACCATTGTAAAAACCAAAATCCTCCCGCGCATGTTCACGCCATTTGTTCACATGCTCCACATCTTCTTTGTACCAGCTCACAAGCTTACGAAATAAGCCTTCTGTCGACAGATCTGATGCGTTACTTTCTTTATCTAAATGCTCTTCATCATACATCATTCTGCCATCCATGACGTGCTCTCATATTCCGTTCTGCCGCTATAAGCTGGTCGCTTTTGTATTTCTTTTGGTGGTTTGTATGAAATGCACATCAGTCCAAAGGCATCTGCCCCATGACTGGACCAATCATGCTCTGCTCCCAAGCCAATATTACGCTTCTCATCCCATTTCTCGTGATACCAGTTCAGTGCCTTGCGTCCTGCTACCGTCGTCTTCTCATTAAACCAAACAGAAGGCAAAACACGGCGGACTGTTTCTATACGTATTTTAACAGCCCCTGCTCCCTGATTAGGGATAACTTTTGTTTGAAAGCCTGCCTGTTTAAGAGCGCTCTCAAAACTCACATTGTGCACACGATCTCTCGTCGCACCGTCATGGGGAAGAACCATCAATGCCTTCTCATAGCCATTTTGACGCAACCAGCCTATATGCTCTGATAACGGTTGTCCCTGTGCTTCGTAATAATTAAGCACTCTAATCTCTCTACCAACAAATTGTGCTATCCATATCGCTGTGGCATCTGCCTTAGCACCCGTGCCCCCAATATCCCAAAAGGCGCGTATCTGCATTAAAGGATCACGAGCAACACGCCCTATCCGCCCCTCCTGCTCGGCTGCCAACATTTCCTTTTGATAATAAGCGCCTTGAACCGCTTTCAGATAATCCCCTTCCCAGATATGCTTATAGGTCTCTGGACGGTTTCTCAGATCATCCAATCGCGCTTCATTCAAGATCTTCGGAAACTTCGGATTGTCTGACCAGTTGATCTCCACACGCTTGATTGCCTCATTGTCTGAAAAGCGAAACCGCTTCTCAACGGGGGCATTCTCTCGCAATGGATTCCATGTCACCCATAACTCTGCGCGCCATCCCTCTCCTTCTTCTCGCAAAGTCGGTATAAGCGTTTGCCAAGCCGTCTCTGTCACCGGCTCCGCCTCATCAACCCAACAAAGCAAAATACGCCCCATAGACTTGATACTAGCTATATTGCGGTCAAGACCAGAAAACTGAAAGGCTATACGACCATCTATCGACTTAATCGACGACTCCCCAACCTTGTAATAGTCCTTTAAAAAGTCATGCGCTTCAATGGCACGTTTAATCTCCTCCAAAGAACTCTCTGCAAGCGAATTTTGAAACTGCCGTGCACAAAGGATAGTGCCTGATATCCCTTCCCTACCAAATTGATAGCCTTTTAAAGCAGCCATCAAGGCAAATGATCTTGTCTTTCCAGACCCTCTTCCTCCCCAAGCCGCTCGTACCAAAGCCTTACCTGTAAAAATCGGTATAAGCTTTGGAACAATATTAATCTGTCGTGTTGTCATTGACCAAAGGCGCGATTTCTACACGCGTTATCACCTTAACGGCTCCCCCATCTTCCCCAGTCACCTGTAAAGGCAACACCTTACCAAGCAACGCTAAATAAGCCGCTGGACATTCCATAGCCTGCTTTTCCAAATAGGAGATCAAACCATCATTGCCAATTTTATTCCCAGCATTCTCAGCAGCCTTAACCACTGCTTCTTTTAAAATGCGCGTCATTTTATTGGGAACACCTTTGGCACGCCCTTGACCTGCCTTTGGTGGTATACGCTTTTTAATGGGTTTTGGAGCCTGCTCTGTATTTTCTGACGTCATAAAATACCCCTCCAGATAATAAAAAACCCCGCATTTGCGGGGATTCCAAACTGCACTGCCTCTCGTCTAGATACAATACGACCAAGTACAGCAATGTCATTAAATACGATTTGCTACAATTTGTCAACATAAAAATAACACATATTGATATATTCAAAAGGAATCGGTTAAACAGCGCTTATAATAATTAGGGATTCAAAACGATGAAATCATTATCCATAACACGCATCATAACATTTATAGCTTTCTTTTCTATATCAGCGCTACCTGCATCAGCGTCATTTGGATTTATAGACAAATTGACGCGTATGTTTACAAGTGTAGATACTAAAGAGAAGTATAATCAACTTTACAACAAATACGTAAGTGAATCATATATTGGCTCTATGCATTCTGAAAAGATACGCAAAGCAGAAGAACTTTCACTCAGCACGGGCACAGAATATTCGTTTTTTAAACAGGAAGATATATTGTATCGTCACATATCAGTTGTTGGTTGTGCATCCCTTATGAGTTTATTGCGGGGTGATTATAATAAGGAGATGTCGCAAATGGATCTACCCAATGTAATAAAGCGTTTACGCGATGAATATGATTGGAGTGAAAGCGATTTTATGTGGGCATACGACGTGGTCAATGATAACGAGGATCCAATGATTTATTATGCAAAAAAATTTATGATGGCTATAGATAAGCGTTCCGATTTAAGAAAAGAACAAGTAAATAACATAGTATCTCAAGTGAAAAGAAATGATCATAAAAGTTTAAAGGAATCCATTGAATTTTGCAGAAACTTACAAACGATATACAATATAATGAAACCGTAATAGAGATTGTCATTTACGATCAAAATGTTTCTGAAGAGCATTAAGAGCAACACGTAATGAATTCACAAGATATGGTAGCATTTGATCTTCTATCACGAGGTACTGTAGTGCTGCGTGAAGATTGTACTGTCTATAGAGGCATTGTGCTTCTTTTATTGCCTCTTGCATATTGAAAAACTGCTCTGTAGCAAATTCTACCCATTTGTCTCTTGCCTTATCATCTGATGATGAGGGCATCTCATCATAAACAGCACTTGGAAAGCCTTTTGCACAAAGGTAATCGTTTCTGATCTGTAGATATTGTTGCGCGGCGTCATATTGCTCTTGTGTAAGCACACCTTGCAAACAAAGTCGCCCTATGTAAGTACCAGAGAGTGGATTTTTTGCCTCTTGTAGCGTTAAACCGAAGCGCTTTGCACGCATTTCTATTGCCAATTTATCAACGGCTTCACGTAGTGCTTTTGCACGTGATATACGTCCGTTTGGTTCTCTTACCTGCCCTGCTATTTTAGGGCGTCCCCTTTTTTTATTTTTTTTCATAACACCGCCTTTTATTTAAAAAGGAACACTGTCATTCATAACGGTATGGGGCGTATCAAGAGGTCTATAAATGCTTCTGTCATAAGCAGATGATGACGGCTCTTGATTATCATCATTTTTGCCATCTAAAAGCTTTAACTCGCCTTTGTACTGAGGCAATATGACTTCTGTTACATAGCGATCAACACCATTTTTATCTTGCCATTTACGGGTTTGTAGTCGCCCCTCGATATAAACTTTGCTACCTTTACTGAGATACTGAAGTGCTACTTTTGCCAAATGTGGATTAAACACCACAATGGAATGCCATTCAGTTTTGTCTACTTTCTTATTGGTTGCCTTGTCTATATAGCTCTCAGACGTTGCCATTCGAAAATTAACCACCTCACCACCAGAAGGCATAGTTTTGCTTTCTGGATTGGCACCTAAATGACCAATTAAAATCACTTTATTAAGCATTTGTTTTCTGTCCTTTAATGGAAAATAGTACTTAGAACAAAACAAACTCACAACTGATGATAGTATAACACATTATGGGGTGTAATTACAAACGAAATTTATTATAACCCACTGAATCTAAAGAATGAATCTCATTTTTATTTTACTTAACAGCTTGCGTTTTGATACGTTTTGTGCAATAAAGAGATGTTCTTTTATATTTCGATTGGTTACTTTAATCGTTTATTTAGATCGCT
>NZ_JBHIMQ010000031.1:0-5484 GCF_042194225.1 Bartonella sp. MR110HLJHH
GTTTATTTATATAAAAGTATTATCTAGATTTTAATAAGAGTGAAATATGCAAAAATTAACTAGTATTCAATCGAAAAGTAACAACAAAATCATCGCAATTTCTGCTGCTATGACTGCGTTCTTTATGAATAGTTCTTCTCATGCACAAGCCGCAAAAACTTTAACAAATGCAAAAAATGCTCTAACAGAGTTACAGACAGACTTAAAAGTGATTATCCCTATCGCTGCTGCCGTTATATTGTTGTGCTTAGCAATTGGTTATGCAGGACGCTACATCGGAAAAGACACATTTGTACGGTGGGCAATCGGTGTTGTCATCGCAGGTTCTGCAACCCAACTTGTTACTCTGCTATTTAAGCCATAATGGCATTAATTATAAATACAATATGTTTATTTATATAAAAGTATTATCTAGATTTTAATAAGAGTGAAATATGCAAAAATTAACTAGTATTCAATCGAAAAATAACAACAAAATCATCGCAATTTCTGCTGCTATGACTGCGTTCTTTATAAATAATTCTGCTTACGCCGCCAACGCAAGCGTTTTAACAAATGCAGAGAAAGCTTTAGAAGGTTTACAGGGCGATATTCAGAAGATTATACCTATTGCTGCTGCTATTATACTATTATGCTTAGCAATTGGTTATGCAGGACGCTATATTGAAAAAGATACTTTTGTGCGGTGGGCAATTGGTGTTGTCATCGCAGGTTCTGCAGCCCAACTTGTTTCACTGCTATTTAAGCCATAATGGAATTAATTATAAATCGTAAATACAATATGTTTATTTATATAAAAATATTATCTAGATTTTAATAAGAGTGAAATATGCAAAAATTAATTAGTGTTCAATCGAAAAGTAACAACAAAATCATCGCAATTTCTGCTGCTATGACTGCGTTCTTTATGAATAATTCTGCTTACGCCGCCAAAGCGAGTGTTTTAAAAAATGCAGAGGGCGCTTTAGAAGGCTTACAGACAGACTTGAAAGCGATTATTCCTATTGCTGCTGCCGTTATACTGTTGTGCTTAGCGATTGGTTATGCAGGACGCTACATCGGAAAAGACACATTTGTACGGTGGGCAATCGGTGTTGTTATCGCAGGTTCTGCAACCCAACTTGTTACTCTGCTATTTAAAACAGCGTGATAATGGCATCAATTACAAATAGTATAACACGATACGTTTATACGATAGACAATCAGTATTATTATCGTGCCCTCTACAACAAAAGTTACTGCAATATTATTGAAAGGTAATTCATGAATCCAGTATAATACGTAATGTTTTTAATATCCATCGATTATAGGTGTGTACCAGTAATAATGTAGCCATACTGAAAAAAGGAATATTGTTTATAGCAACTTTAATTAAAAGGGGATAAAGAATATGAAACAATCAAATACGTTTCAAGCGAAGACGTGCAACAAGATTAATGTTATTATTATCACTTCAATGATGTTATTAATAACGCAATCTGCATATGCTCAGACGGAAACTGAGAGCTTGGATGCCTTCATAGGAATGCAATATGGATTAAGTATAATCATTCCTATCGTCGCCATCATTATTCTTTTATTTCTTTTGCTTATTTATATATTTCGCATCATCGCAAGAGCTACATTTATACGATGGGCCTTCAGCGTCATTATTGCTGGTGCAGCCTTTTATATTAGCCACATATTATTTCACCTCCACTGACAAGAGCACCCCATGAAATCACAAGAACAAAAAGAATTCCCCCTATTCAAAGGAGCAACACGTGTTCCAACTATATGGGGTGTCCCCATGATGCCATTTATCGTTATGGTTATGGGGGTCGCTGTTATTGCTATGACAGTAAGTGTCTTTTTGTGGATTATAGCACCTCCATTATGGTTCATTATGGTGCAAATTACTAAAAACGATGATAAGGCGTTTCGTATCTGGTGGTTATGGATCGATACTAAATTTCGCAATCGCAACAAAGGTTTTTGGGGCGCATCAAGTTATAGTCCCTCTGATTATAGTAAAAGGAGATAAACATGACAGCTGTTGAAAGTAGCAAACGCCTTGCATCAGAGACACCTGTAAGCCTGTTTCTGCCTTATTCACATCATATTACAGATACGATTATCTCTACTAAAAATGCGGAATATTTATCGATTTGGAAGATTGACGGGCGTTCACATCAAAGCGCTTCAGAAGAAGATATTTTTCAATGGATAAAAGAGCTTAACAATACTCTACGGGGTATTGCATCAGCCAATTTATCATTTTGGACACATATTGTGCGTCGCCGTGTTTATGAATATCCTGATTCAACATTTGATCAAATGTTTTGCTATCAACTTGATGAAAAATATCGGCAAAGCTTTACTGGTTATAATTTGATGGTCAATGATTTATATCTGACTGTCGTTTTTCAACCGATAGCGGATAAAATTATGTCGTTCTTTTCTAAACATGAACGTGAAACGCTTGATCAAAAAAAGATGCGACAAGACTCATGTATCAAAGAACTCAATGACATCAATCGTACTTTAGGCCAATCTTTAAACCGTTACGGTGCAGAACTTCTTGGTGCTTATGAAAAAAATGGGCATGCTTATTCTTCTGCACTTGAGTTCCTTGGAATGCTTGTCAATGGTGAATATCGCCCCATGCCAATTTGCCATGACCGTTTTTCTGACTATATGTCTATCAATCGGCCTTTTTTCTCAAAATGGGGTGCTCTTGGTGAATTGCGAACAACCAGTGGAATGCGTCGATTTGGAATGCTGGAAATTAAAGAATATGATGCAACAACCAAACCAGGACAATTAAATGTTTTGTTGGAAAGTGACTTCGAGTTCGTATTGACGCAGAGCTTTTCGGTGCTCTCCCGACATGCTGCTAAAGACTATTTACAACGGCATCAGCGTAACCTTATTGATGCACGAGATGTGGCAACGAGCCAAATTGAACAAATTGACGAAGCACTAAACCAGCTTATTAGCGGGCATTTTGTCATGGGAGAACATCACTGCACATTGACTATCTATGGTGATACAATTCAACAAGTTCGCGACCATATGGCTAAAGCAAGTGCAGCATTACTAGACGTTGCGGTACTGCCCAAACCTGTAGACTTAGCGATAGAGGCTGGCTATTGGGCACAACTTCCTGGCAATTGGAAATGGAGACCACGTCCTGCTCCGATTACATCATTGAACTTTTTGTCATTTTCATCTTTTCATAATTTTATGTCAGGAAAACCCACTGGCAACCCGTGGGGTCCAGCCGTCACAATTCTTAAAACAACCAGTAAAACACCGCTTTATTTCAACTTTCATGCCTCCAAACTTGAAGAGGACTCAACAGATAAACGTTTGCTCGGTAATACCGCACTTATCGGACAATCTGGTTCCGGTAAAACCGTGTTACTCGGCTTTTTGGTAGCACAAGCACAAAAATTTAAGCCGACAACGGTTGTTTTTGATAAAGATCGTGGTATGGAAATTGCCATTCGAGCGATGGGTGGAAAATATTTAACATTCAAGCCAGGCAGGAAAAGTGGTTTCAATCCTTTCCAACTCCCACCCACACAAGAAAATCTGATTTTTCTGAAACAATTTGTTAAAAAATTGGCAGAAGCTGGTGGTGAGGTCACGCATCACGACGAGGAAGAAATTAACAAAGCGGTTATGTCTGTTATGAGCAGTAACATTGACCAATCACTCCGTCGTTTGTCCTTTCTGATACAATTTTTACCAAATCCACGTTTAAGTGATTATAATGCTCACCCATCTGTTCATGCTCGCTTACTAAAATGGTGTGAAGGTGGTGATTATGGATGGTTATTTGATAATCCCCATGATGCTCTTGATCTCTCAACACATCAAATTTACGGCTTTGATATCACGGAATTTTTAGATAATTTTGAAACTCGCACCCCAGTGATGATGTATTTGCTTTACCGCACAGAAGGCATGATTAGCGGACAGCGATTTATGTATATCTTTGATGAGTTTTGGAAGCCTTTGCAAGATCCGTACTTTGAAGATTTGGCGAAAAATAAGCAAAAGACTATCCGTAAACAAAATGGTATTTTTGTTTACGCAACACAAGAGCCTAGCGATGCCTTGGAAAGTAATATTGCCAAAACACTCATTCAACAGTGTGCGACTTACATTTTTCTAGCCAACCCCAAGGCAAACTATGAAGATTATACAAAAGGCTTTAAACTAACAGATACAGAATTTGAACTCGTTAAAGGACTTGGTGAGTTTAGTCGCCAATTCCTCATTAAGCAGGGTGATCAATCTGCGCTTGCAGAACTGAATCTTGGTAAATTCCATCTGACAAGCGGTGGGAAAACCATCGAACACGACTTTAGTGACGAGCTCTTGGTGTTATCAGGTACACCAGATAACGCAGAATTAGCCGAAAGCATTATCGCGGAAGTTGGTGATGATCCGGCAATATGGTTACCAATTTTCTTACAGCACGCAAAAAATGACAGGAGGGAAACATGAAAAAAAAGCTCATTCCAATAGTAGTTGTAATAACTTTAGGGATTTCAGACCCAGCCATGGCTTGGACTTTTGGCGCTGGAGCGGCAGATTTGTCAGCAACAGTTCCAACGGCGTGGCCCAATTTTTTTGGAAAGTCACGTGAAACAACGCCTAAAGAACCTCCACAACAAAAGGAAGCGCCAGCTGACCCACTTCTCGAAACACTAAAAAAACAACTTGAGGAAGTAAAAAAGATACAGGAGTCTATAACGGGAAACCAAAAGTTCGACACTAAAAAACTTAAAAATGCACAAACAGATCACAGCAGTTTTTTCCTCAAAAATCCGGAGACGCTCTACAATAGAAATAAATCTTCTGCTCTAACTACATCACTTAAAAATATTTTAAAAGAAGAAGAAATTCCTATCTCTGTCCATGAATCTAGCAGTTTTATCAACAAGCGTAGCCAATATGCAGCCATCACTGATAAAGCCGTAAGTCTAAAGACTTTTGAAGAAGCAAATAATCGTTTTCAGCAAATTGAAGAACTATTAAACGAAATCAAGACAACAAAAGATCTAAAAAGTATTGCTGAGTTACAAGCACATATAATTGGAATGCTCGCTATGCTACAAAATGAAACAGCAAAACTACAAATGGTCACACATTTACGCAATGCTGAATATACACTTATCAAACAGCAGAAGGACAAACATAACATAAAAATTTTGAATAGTAAAAACACGAAAATGCCTACCATAAGATTTATTAGATAAGGCTTTTTATAACAATATTTCGTGTATTATTTTTCCTATATGCTCGTAAAAAGCAAAGGTTGGTGCGTAATATTCAGTTCTCTCTCATAGACTGAAAAGATCTACGAAATTTAATTCTATCCTAAAAAACTCAACGAAAAATGCTTAAAAATCATATAAAAAGTTGAAAATTCGTTAAAGAGGAATTCCATGGACTTTACAGTGTTCACGCAACTTTTCAATAAAATTGATC
>NZ_JBHIMQ010000032.1:0-5373 GCF_042194225.1 Bartonella sp. MR110HLJHH
AAGAAACCTGTTTGTTTCTCTTCTTCTTTTCCTAAGACGGATGTTCTGATATTGGCTAAGAGCGCGTTTTGTTTAGCCATATCGGTTAATCCTGTGCTGAAAAGAGCATTTGGCATGACCAAATAGCTTGCTGTCTGTGGTACAAGAGTGTCCACACCAGAACCCGAACCAGTTTCAAGAATTTCTTTGTGTAAACGGAAATCCCAGAAATTTTCATTCTTTTCATCAAACAGGTTTTGCGCAATATCGGCTTGTCCATGGCTTGAGGCTGGTCCATAAGCAGTCAGCGTATATTTATAAGGTAAACGACCTCTTGTGGTATAGCCATTTGCCAGTTTGAAAGAGTTTTCCTGTGCTTTCCCAGAGACTTGAATAAGCGAAAGTCCACCGATATTCGAAGGATCAGCAGCATTTACTACACTATTTTTATCCCCTGAATCGCTTTTGATATAAACTGTTGTGTTGCCTGAGACATCACCGTGAATGAGAAGCCTATCGGTTTTTTGATCGGCACTTGCTACGCCATCACTCCAAGCAATATTGAAGTAAATCTTTGCGTCACCAGAGGCTTTGTAGACTTCTTGCGTGTCTGGTTTACCAGAACCTATATGCAATGTGTGATAATGCTCTTCTGTTGGTCCATTAAAGATAATGGAGCTATTGTCGAGATTAAGCGTGGAAATATCAGAACGAGATCTTTGAGCAATATCAATAAGTTGGCCATCATCATCTGTTTCATGGGCACTGTTTTTTAAGATCCATTGCGTATTGTTTTTTAGATCAAAGTGTACATTTCTATTTTTAGCAATATTCGCTCTGCCTTCTAGAATAGACTGATCAGCGCTTAATGTGAAAGTGCCGTTGGAAATTATATTAACATTTTCGTTGTTCCACGACTCGTCTTCTTTTGAAAAAATACCATCTCCTAATAAAACATCGGCATGGATTTCTGAATTTGTGAGGTTGACTTTACCGATTGAAAGATCTGCATTCTCTGTAATGTCTGGATCAGAGAAAGCAGTAATAAAAATTCCAGCACCGTTGTCAGCGGAGAGTTTTGTATTGGTCAAATTGATTGCATTGCTTTGATGTTTTTCTAGATCATCTGATTCATCTGGGTCAGGATTAGAGATAACGACAAACTGCAAGCCAGCGATTCCTGCTGTTGCAGAAACATTGGTGACATCAATCTGTCCACCACCCTCTACAAGCAATGCAACTTCTTTTGCTTCTATTTTGCTGTTCTCACTATTTTGTGCATTAGCAGGGACATTGATCAACTTAATTGTGCTACCATCAAATGCAGAAAGACCGACGTTAACTTTTTCAATGATTGTTTTGCCCTTTAATTCAACTCGACTATCTATATCGTTTGTTTTTACACCAACGTTGATTCTTTCTTCTGTATCATTATCTTTGGGGTCAGCACCGATTATTGTTATATCTTTGCTAAAGATCTTACCACCGTCGGATGCAACAAGACCAGTCACAACTTTTTCGAGGGTTGTTTTGCCATTTAAATTGATTTCGCTATTCGCATTGTCGGCCCACACTCCTATAGCGACAGACATCGCTACTATTGCTTCTCTGCCTACTATTGTGAGACTTTCATTACTAGCGATTTTACCACCATCTATTGCGGAAAGTCCTACTGAAGCATTTTTAAGTGTTGTCTTACCATGTAATTCAATTACGCTGTTCGTGCCATTTGCACGTGCACCTTCTTCTGCGGTTAGAGCAACGTTTGTGACATCAATCTGTCCGCCATTTGTTGCGTACAATGCTATTCCTTCTGCGGTCACAGATCCTCCAGAGACTGTTATTGTCGAGTGATCATTTGCAGATATGCCTGTGTTTGCATTCGTGACTGTTACATCTTTTAAAGCGACTGTACTGTTTTTGTCTGCTGCTATTCCAGCGATTAGTGGTGCATCGTTTTTACCGCTCGATATCGTCACACCTTCCAGTTTGTTCTTTTCGCTCTTAGTGTTTTCGAAGTAAGCACCAAATAGGGAAGCTTTAATGGATCCCCCAGTTATGCTGATTGCGCCACTATTTCTTGCTCCAATTCCGATGTTGCTATCACTAATCGTTGTGTTTCCAAGCAACTTAATTACACTATCAGAGCCATCAGCACCTGCACCGACACCATCGCCATCTGTTGTTTTTAGAGTAACATCTGTGGCCGTAATATGTCCGCCATTTTCTGCAGCCAATGTCACACCTTTCCCCGTAACGTTTCCTTTTGTCATTGTGATGGTGCTACCGGATTCTTCTGCATAGAGTCCATAGTTTTCAGATGAGGTAATTTGCGCTTCGTTGGTTAAAGTAATGGTGCTGCCGTTTGCGGCACCTATTGTTATACTTTTTGTATTAAAGGATCCTCCAGAGACTGTTATTGTCGAGTGATCATTTGCAATTATGGCACTGGTTGCTTGCGTAACGGTTACATCCTTTAAAGCGACTGTACTGTTTTTGTCTGCTTCTATTCCAGCGATTAGTGGCGCATCGTTTTTACCGCTCGATATCGTCACACCTTCCAGTTTGTTCTTTTCGCTCTCAGTGTTTTCGAAGTAAGCACCAATCTTGGAAGCTGTAATGGATCCTCCTGTCATTTTAATTGCACCATTGTCTTGTGCCAAGAGTCCAATTATAGCATTATCAACAGTTGTATTTCCATGTAATTTAATGACGCTGTCGTCACCAATAGCAATTGCACCAGCTCCTTCTTTGTCCCCTGTCGTTTTTAGAGTAACATTTTCTACCTCGATATGTGCTTTATCTTCTGCAAATAATGCGTAGTTCTTCGTGGTTACTGTTCCATCCGTCATTTTTATTATGGAGTTTTCACCTTCTGCATGGAGCCCATTTCCATCAGTTGATATAATTGTAGTACCATCGTTTCCATTTTTAGCTAAAGTGATGCTGCCACCGTTTAAAGCATACACTGTGTCATTTTCTGTCTCAAATGTTCCTCCAAATACGTTTATTTCAGAATTACTCGCAAAAATAGCTTTTTTTGCTTGTTTTACGGTTACATTTTTTAACGTAACTTGACTGTTATCGATGGCGCTTATTCCCAATAATGAGGATGTATCACCTTCTTTTTTTGATATTGTCACATTTTCAAGCTTATTTCCTTTACTATTGTTTGAGAAGTTCGCACCAACTGTAGATTTGCCAGTTGTGGATACTGTAATAGAACCACCGCTCATTTTGATTGCACCGCCGTCTTGTGCAAAAAGTCCGATTACAGCATCATCAACTATTGTGTTTCCGTGCAATTCAATCGTGCTGTTAGGACCGGTAGATTGTGCACCAACTCCTTTGTTATTTGTTTTTAGAGAAACATCCGTGACCTCGATGTGTCCACTGTTAAATGCAGATAATGCTGCTTGATTTCCTGTTACTGTTCCTCCAGTCATCTCGACGTTGCCGCCATTCGCTGCACCAAGTCCAAAAAAAGTACTTTCAACGGTTGTATTTCCGCCTAATTTAATTATGCTGTCAGAATTGCTAGCACCTGCAGCGATTCCTTTGTCTCCTGTTGCTTTTAGAGTCACATCTTCTACCTCGATGTGTCCACCTTGTGTTGCAGATAATGCCGCTTGATTTCCTGTTACTGTTCCTCCAGTCATCTTGATTGTAGAGTTTTTACCTTCTGTAACGAGTCCTGTTCCATCAGTTGATGTAATTGTAGCACCATCTTTTTCGCCTTTATTTAAAATAACGGTACCACCATTTAGAGCATATACTCCTTGGTTTTTTCCATTAAATTCTCCCCCAAAAACTTCTAGTTTAGAATCATTCGCAAATATGCCTATTTCTGCTTGAGTGACTGTTACATTTTTTAAAGTTACCATGCTTTTGTTTGCACTGATTCCGAATAGCAGTGGTACTTCATTATGACTGGATATCGTCACTCCGTTCAGTTCGTTTGCATCGCCCTTACTGTTTAAGAAAGCAGCCCCCCCTCCAGAAGCTGTAATAGACCCTCCGGTCATTTTGATCGTGCTATCGTTATTTGCAGTTAATCCAACGACAGCATTTTCAATCTTTGTATTTCCTTGTAGTTCAATCGTGCTTTTATCTCCACTAGCGACGACGACACCTAAACCTTCGTCATCTTCTGCTGTTAGAACGACATTTTCGACTATAATATGTCCGCCGTTACCTGAAAATAATGCCATTTCCTTCGCATTTACTGTTCCACCGGTTATTTTGATTATACCGTTGTTTTTTGCTTCAAGACCAAGGTTAATGTTAAAATCAGTTCCTTTAATGGTTGTTTTATCCCCCGTTAATGTGATCATACTGTTCTCACCTTCAGCTGTTACAGCAGCGGGTGATTCTAGAGAAGATGATCCTGGAGAAGATGTGGATGAGCCTTCGCCGGTATCCTTATTTCCGGTTACTGTTAAATTTTCACCAGTGATTTTGCCACTTTCTTTTGCATGAAGAATTTCATAGGACTTTCCGGTTTCTCCGATGACGCTTTGTCCTTCTCCTGAAGCTTCAAGAGATTCAGCATGTGCATTGGAATAGATACTAGAGAGTATGATCGCGACTGTTGCTGTATATGATAAAAGGGATTTTTTATACACCCGTATTCTCCTTTGAAGTCCCCAATATTCATTTCCCCACCGACCTCATAAGAAGAAGTGAAAATGCATAATTGTTATTAATTTCGATAATCGTCTTTACTGGTAGGTTATTTTCGGCGGTTTGTCAAAAATAAATCTTAATTGATATTCAAATATTTTTAAATATTCGCATTGAATACATAATGTATTTATTGTTGGGTGTATTTAAAGTATTATATTTTAAATTATTACTGTTCAGGGAAATATTATTGGATACTGATAGTGGTATCATGAGATCTTTTAATTGATTGTAGGGATTATTGAATGGTCTCAATTGGGGAATGAAAAAACAGGCAGTGGAAGAAGCTTTAACAAAGCTATCTTATTTGGGTTTAAAGTGCGTTTTTATGTTTCAACACGGTGGTGCTAATTTATTTCCAACAGACTTCAAGTTTTTATCTATTTTCCGAAAATAGAAAGTACACTTCATCCATTGGAGATGAAGTGCTCTATTGCGTTTGTTGTATTTGGGGATGGTGATTTTCGCAAAGAGCTCTATGTGGAGAGGAAAGGGCATTAAAAAAGGAAAAAAGATGACTTTAATATGCAAAAAAGGCAGCATATTGTGCTGCCTTTTTTTAAATTGAATAGAATGATAGGCTATTTTTACAGCCTTGTCTTAAAACTGATAGCGTATTCCACCTGAAAAGCTAGCACCACTTATACCAGTTTTCTGAAGCTTTTGTTGATAGCTTACATCACCATGAAGGGAGAAATTGTGAGACAGTTG
>NZ_JBHIMQ010000033.1:0-4003 GCF_042194225.1 Bartonella sp. MR110HLJHH
CCATTGCACCGGTCCATTGCCTGCTAACAAGCCGCCAAAACCAGAACAAGACCCTATAATCGGGGCAAGTGCTTCTATTTTAAGAAGTCCGGTTGCCGTTTTCGTTTCTACCCTTTGATAATTTGAAGAAACATAAGCCCCTTTTGCCCATAATCCCGCTTCTGCTGCTCGACGGTTGGCTAAACCCGCAAGAGGCTTCCCACCAACCTTATTCCATTTCTGTAATTCTAAGGGTACGGCTTCATAATCGCCTTGATTAAGCTTCTTCAACAATGTTGACTTGCGAAAAGCAGCTGTTCCTACGTTATAGCAAAATGAGACCAATGCCGCGAATTGGCAATCCGTTAACGAAACCGTAACCGATTCCTCTACCGTCTGCTCGAATTGCTTTAAGTCTTCACAAAGGATTTCTTCTGCTTGCTTTTGGCTAATACACATGCCTTTTTTGACAAGGGGGTGACCCGCATTGCTGGTGTGACCATAACCAATCGTCCAGACACATGCCGTATCTCTATAAGCCTCTAAACGCAATCCTTCCCATTGTTTGATAAGTTCTAATCCTTCTTTCGATATCTTTCTCATCTGACGCTCCATAAAAAAAGCCCCACAAAAGTGAGGCTGGATAAAAATGTTTTTTTATGATCTCTATTGACTATGCTCTTTGATCAGTTGCTCGACTTCTTCAACACGAAAGCCAAGTTGAAAGAGCGGTGCATATTCGCTTTCCTGTAATTCATACTGACAACGCTTTTCTACAAAATCACCATTTGAATCAAACGGCATGGTTGTTGTTAGACAAACCTTATGCGTGTCATCTTCAATCCCCTCTTCTCCCTCTCCAAGCTCTTTAACAAAGACCCAATAAAAACGCATTGCTAAAAGATGCTCTAGCCTTCTTACTGTTTCAACTTTGTCAAAAGAAAGCATGTTCAGATAATCTTCTTTGCTATTTAAATGTTCTGGATATTCTATCATCTCTCCCTCCTAAACAAAATGACGCGTATGGCTACATCCACGCGCCGCAACTTGTTCATTTCCACCATTGACGATCATGGCGGCTCGAGTAAAACGCCCATTATCCGTTGTATTACTCCAGCTACCACCCCCTAACAATGCTCTCATTTCAAACGTATTTTGCGTACGGCTTATGGGTATAGGAAACGTGCCCGATAAAAATTGCCAAACATAACCGCAACCATCTTCACAACCGATATGCGAAATCATCCGTATATTTGCCGTATCCTTATATCCACCTGAAACCTTAGAGGTTGGTTCTTTCTTGCCAACAATATGTGTCTTTTCATTGCTTCCATACATAGCAGAAGCAAACGCTTCATCACTCAGTAAAGATTTTTTAACACGCGCCATATCTGTTACATGTTCGGTATAATTACGGTTTGTTGTTATATTGGTACGATACATTGATTTCGTATTTTCACCCGTCCCTGATTGAAGATAAATATCAACCCAAAGATCTGTAGAGGGGTCGTAGACCATTCCCTCTGGTGAACTATAAGGGCGGTGATTCAAACACCAAACAGAATTCGGCAATATATCCCCTGCTTGATAACCGGATAATGGATGACCAGAAATCGTACCAACATCCGCACAGAGCGTATGAAACCCTCCTATCTTACGAGAATTACTCACAGTGTAATCCCTTGGATAGGTAGAGTTTTCTGACAAAACAAGTTTATGAGACTGTTTTCCATCAGAAACCAAATAAACATAATAATCCTTGCCTGCCGAAAGAGAAGGAACGCTTATTCTTGTATCTGCCGTATAACTTGCAACCAAAGTATCATTGCCTAATGCCAAGGTTATACGCGTTCCTTTCTTCAATGTGAGTTGTTTTTTCCCTGTCGCAACAAGAAACGGCGTAGAAATTGAAAGAACCGTTAAATTGGACTGTTTCAGTAAATTGTTTATCTCTTCCCCTAGCACTTTTGCCTGTGAGGCTACTGTATGGGCTGTTGTTGCCGTTGCTAGGGAACTCTTGATACCTCCAAGCTCTTGTTTCATTGTATCGGCGGTTGTTTTGGCTTCTTCTGCTGTCCTTTTCGCTCTATCAGCTACTTCCTTGGCTTTTTCGGCTTCGCTCTTGGCTTGATAGGCTTGTGAATCTGCCGACTCGGCTTTTTTCTTGGCTTCTTCTGAGTACATCCGCGCTAAACTTACGGGGGCTTTAAAATTCTCAACCACTTGATTGATATCGATAACCCTACTCCTCGCAGACGAGGCTATTTTCTCTGCATCTTCTGCCTGATTGCGTGCTTGCGTCGCGTCATGTCTTGCATAGCCAGCAGACTCTTTGGCTTCCTTGGCTATTTTTTGTGCTTCTTCCGCTTCTTCTTCCAAAGACGCTGCTTTTTTACCCGCTGTTTCGGCTGCCCTCTGCGCTTGTTCTGCTATATATTTTGCATTACTAGCTATTTCCTTGGCTTTTTCTACTTCATTCTTGGCTTCATACGCTCGGTCATCGGCTTTCTCCGCTATTTTCTTGGCTTCTTCGCCTGCTCTTTCTGCTAAACTTGCTATAGTCTTAGCGTTATTGGCTACTTCCTTGGCTTTGTCGGCTTCGCTCTTGGCTTGATAGGTTTGTGAATCTGCTGCCTCGGCTTTTTTCTTGGCTTCTTCGCCTGCCATTTCCGCTAGTCTTGCTATAGTCTTAGCGTTACTGGCAGCTTCATTCGCGTCGTGAGCTTTACTCCACGCTTCATTCGCTGTGCTTTTTGCCTTTTCCGCCTCACTACGGGCTTGACCCGCATCATGCTTGGCATAACCAGCTGTCTGTTTGGCTTCTTTAGCTATTTTTTCGGCTTCATCCGCTACTGTCTCTACCTGTACTGCCTTCTTCTGGGCGCTTTCAGAAACCTTTTTTGCCTCTTCTGCTGTCGACTGCGCACTACCAGCTACTTGTTTTAGTTCATCCAAAGCACTTTGAGATTCTTGTACAATCTTCTCTAATGCTTCCGCTTTACGTTTCGCTTCTTCCGCTAAGCCCTTCACCGCTTCTGCACTCACCTGCCCTGCCGTCTCTCCTGAACGCGCCGCAGACTCTGCTACCGCTTTCGCTTCAGAAGCTAATTTTGTAGCCTCCTCTGCACTCTGTTGGGCTTGATGAGCCGTCGCTGTTGCTGTATCCGCTGCACTCTTGGCTTCTTCTGCTGTGGTCTTCGCTGTATTCGCCACTGTAACAGCGCTTTCTGATGCTACTTTGGCTTCGTTAGCTACCGTTTCTGCTGTTTCTGTCGCTGTCGCTACCGATTGTTTTACTTCCTCCACTAAACCTTTTGCCTCAACAGCTGTCGTTTTACTTTCATTAGCTAACGTTGCTGCCTGATCTGCTACTTTTTTCGCTTCAGCGGCTTTAGACAATGCTTCTGAAGCATCTTGTTGCGCTGTTGATGTCTCTAACGCCTGTTTTGCCTCTTGCGCCATAGTCTTGGCTTCTGAAGCTGTAACTGTCGCATCATTCGCCTTCTTTTCGGCTCTCGCGGCTTTCTCTTCTGCCGTTTCTGCTGTGCTCTTAGCTTCTTGCGAAAGGACATGAGCATCCTCTGCTTTATTCTTCGCTTCCACCGCCGTGTCTTTTGCGCTATCCGCTAACCGCTTTGCATTATTCGCTAACGTTTCTGCCGAATGCGCTCTCATCTTAACTTCTTCAACCAATTGTTTGGCTTCACCGGCTTTAGTCTTGGCTTGTGTAGCAACGTCTTCTATTGTTAAAGCCCTCTGTTCTACTCCTTCTGCTGTCCTTTTGGCTCCCTCTGCTGTATTCTTGACATGATCAACCGATTGCTTAAGATCATGAGCTACCGACAGAGCTTTAGACGCCGTTTCTTTTGCATCACCGGCTACCGAAGATGCTGTCTCAGCTGTCATCTTGGCTTCCTTCGCTGTAGTGAGAGCTTGCCCACTGCTCGCTGCCGCCGTTTCTGCAACATTCTTCACCTCACCCATCACCTGCTTGGCATCATCAAAAGCGCTCTTGGTTTGTTCG
>NZ_JBHIMQ010000033.1:4103-5332 GCF_042194225.1 Bartonella sp. MR110HLJHH
CTGCCGCCGTTTCTGCAACATTCTTCACCTCACCCATCACCTGCTTGGCATCATCAAAAGCGCTCTTGGTTTGTTCGGAAAGTGTTTTTGCATCTCCTGCCGTTGCCTTGGCTTCTCTTGCCTCTGTCAAAGCTGTCTCTACTGTGCCTTGAACTTGTGTCACTATTTGAGAGCTTTCCGTGACCGCTGTCGTCACTCTATCGGCTGCACCTTTAGTATCCTCCGCAATACGCTTGGCTTCTTGCGCTAACCTCTCTGCCGCTTCTGATTTCATCTTGGCATCTTCTGAAGAAGCTTTCGATATCTCTGCTGTTGTCTTGGCGGCATTGGATGCTGTTAATGCCGTATTTGCCTGCTCTAAAGCTGTATCAGCTGTCGTCTTGGCTTCAGAAGCTACAGTAACTGCACTCGCTGCTGTGCCTGCTGCTTGTGCTATCGTCGTCGCTGCTGCATCCGATAATTCCTTGACACTATCTGCTATAGTTTTCGCTTGATCTGCTGTTTGTTGCGCGCCATTCGCACGCGCCATGGCTTTTTCTGCTTCTTTCCTTGCATTAACAACCTGCTCTAAGGGCGCAAAGGTTTCATACGAATACAAAGACGCCGTCCCTAAAAGCTTCGGAACAACAACACTGTCTTGAGAAGTTCCTGCTATCATTTCTTCTCTCGTCGCGACAGGTATCAAATATTCATGTTCATGATCGGGTATCTTCATCTGCTTTCGTCCTCACATCATTCAGAGTACTTCGTCTAATGAACACTCTTTCAAATCTTCAAACTCTTCTCTTAAAGCCTCTAAGCGCTTCTCTAAATCTTTTAACGATCCATCAAGATCGGCTTTCAAAGCGGCTTTCAGTAAATCAAAAACGCCATTAAGCGGCGCATGTACAAAACCTCCCCCAGAATACAAAACGACCCGTACTTGAGACGGGTCGCTAATCTCTGATATCGCAAACGGTTTTAATGACATTTCAACTCCTCATGTCTTGATCCCATAAATGACACTCACATTAACGGGGCGCGTTTCAACACCACCAACCCTCTCTGCCATAAGGTGATGTTCATGATGCTCTCTGTCATTCAGCCCTTCTGTTATAGGCGTTGAATAATATAAAAAATTAGCAAACGGGCTCCTGATAAACCAAGGTAAACGAGGCGGTTTATCTTTTTCTGTAAACCAAAATGGAACCTCTGAAATGCCCACTATTCGGTCAAATTCTTCATGACAT
>NZ_JBHIMQ010000034.1:0-5326 GCF_042194225.1 Bartonella sp. MR110HLJHH
GAGCCGTGCCTCTTGCCCCAAGCTTTTGGATTTTCTCACCCTCATGCGTAAAGAGAAGAACAGGCTCGTTGAGGGGATAGGTCTGTGCATCAGCATCAGGGGCTGTGACAACCGCCCCAATGGCGGTCTGATCAAATGTTGCTAAAGGACGTGATTTTTTATATTGATTAACCCTATTGACCTTAAATTATTGTCAAATACATAGAGTTATTCTTTATTTTGATCTTTCCTTAATTCTGTAACGGGAACACCATTAATACCCCAATTGTCTGTCTCCACCTCATCAATCACTACAACAGTCGTTTTCGGATTTTTATTCAGAATATTAACTAATAATTGAGTTGCCCCTTCTATTAGTTGCCGTTTCTGTTCAGAGGTAACCCCTTCATTAGTAATTTTAATGTTTATGTAAGGCATAAGATCTCCATAATTTACAAATATTGTACAAAAAAGCTCAAATAAATGAACGCAAAAAGATTAAATATTAATACATAATAGCTATGCATTTTAAAGCTCGTATCCACCGGTGAAATATGCAGGCTACTGGAAGCAAAAATAGCATTTATCGATACAGGAGAAAGGAGTTGAGCTGCAATAAAGAAGCAAATCCAAACCAAATAATCCGTAACCCCATAAGTTATCGATGACCCTAGTAAGGGAAATGCCAAACTAAATAGCACCATAGGGTGAATTCCTGCTACACTGAAAATTGGCAATACGAAGAGAATACAGGCATAGCGCTGCCAAACAGAGAGTGATGCCAATGAGTGACTAAACGTCACCGGCAACAAAGGAATAAGCAAATCACAAGTAGATATTAGCAGACTACAACCTAGCAACAACAGAATTTCACTTGATATACTGCGTATCACTGCCACCAAAGGAGTCAAAAAATCAACACTGCGTGAACTCCCACGCTCAATGACATATAGAATGCTCGCCGTCAACGCAATGCTTTCTAGTGCATTCAACCTGATAACTGTCAACGCAACGATAAATGTTAGCCAGAACAATATCAAAAAAATCCAAATTCTTAATCTCTCTCCTTCTTTATTCGCTCTCCTCTCATCGCAAATAATCGGATTAGCTAGCGGTACAACAGGAGAAAGGCACAACAACAACAGACTGAATAGAAAAAGTGGTATCCCCAAAGCAGCGGATGTGAATATTGGTGTTCTAGGCATAGCAGAGAAAACTGTTGCTGCACCGATGCTGGTTGGCATCAGTACCATTGTGATGCTCGTCATTCGCATCACAATAGCGGCCAAATGGAGAGAGGGAAAAACACTTTTCTTCAAGGCATCAATCATTAGGGGGATAACCCCCAAACTCATCGGCCAAGCTAGAAACGCAGTCAGTATCGCGATGGACAGGGTAAGCGAACCCTTTCCATAGCGCATCAACCGTTCAGAGAGAAATTCTGAAATACGCCATATATTCATCACATGGCGCAACAATCCCATGGCGAGTAATAGCCAAAAGACATCAGTAAAACGCACAAGCACAGTACTAACATCAGGAAAATGCCAACGCCATATCAGCACTAAAGTACAAGCCAACAGGATGACCACACCACTGCGTGCATTCCCCTTCAACCACCAGTATGGTATCGTCAAAAGCAAATAACCGAAAACAGTCACTCCAGCCAATGGAATAAGAAACCAAGTTCTCATTGAGATAGATATAAGAAAAATGAATAGCATCAGCATCGCTATTATAGCGGATACGGAGGACATGCGTATCAGGAAGCTTTTTACATCATCAATGTACATTAATTGTTGAATCTTTGACTGAGTGGCGATTAAGAAGCTGCTCGTACATGTCAGTGACACAGCGCCCTGCATCCCGCAGTGCACGCGAATTAACTAAAGGCCTAGGCAAAATATATGTATAAAAATTGGGCCCCTCTACTGGATTACCTACCACCCATAATGTATTTTGTACTTGTCCTTTAGTATCTATAGGATGCTGCTGACAGTCAATATCAATACCACCAGGATGATATCCTTGGTTGATAAATGGCCGGATGATACCCTGAGCAGCCAAATTTTTGATAAAAGGAGACTCATCACGCAACGGAGAAAAACTATCAATCTTGGCCGTGATCAGCACATCTCCATCAACTGAACTGTTTTCATCTTGGAAAACAGACTGAATTTCGAAACGGCTAGTACTAGCATTGAGAACAAGTTTAGGTGAAGGTCCGCCAGCCAAAGTCACGATACCAGCCTCCATCAGAGCCTTCAACTCTTGGTTTCGCTGCATCGGTGGGCCGACAGAAATACGGTTAAAGTTTGGATTAAAATATTCAATAAAGTACTTGTGAGATGAAGACGTTAACCCGCAAAAATCAATTGCTGAACGTAAGATATCACGGACATCTCGTAGCACATCTGTAGCAGCTTTCACTGGGCCATCAACATTACCTGCAGCGGAAGAATGAAGATCGTCCTTCAAATGCTCCATGAAGAATCTTGTATAATCCTTCAAAGAGGCAAATATTTTATTTCGATGAGGATACAGCAACGCTTGAATACACTGCTCGTCTTTGGAAGTAACAACATAGGTTTCAGGGTCTAGCCAGTGCCCCAGCTGCGTACTTCGATAGACATAACACATTTCTTTAAGCAACAGAGGTAAAAGCTGCGTTTCGAAATCCAGCTTCGGAGAACCGTTAGCAATGCTGGATTGCTTACGCAGATGATGTATTGCATCGAGAGTAAGGAATGATGGTATGTATTGCCCACTACCACCCTTTTGATTAATCCCGCGACTACTAAAAGGCAATGTTTGACGGGAGAATAGAGCTATCTTCGGTTCTTTACCACTTGGCATGTAGCACAATTGTCCAGCATTTTCAGTAAAAGTCCCACCGCGACCGTAAGTCAATTGCGACAAGACATCATAGCTAGTTAATCCAATTCCCTGCACCAGCACACGAGACTGAGATTGTATAGAGTCCAACTTTTCAATTGGATAAGGATTCGAATAATAGTTCAAAAGCGCATTTTTCATTTGATGACCAGCCACAAACTGTTGCAGATTTTCATCATGCGATGAATATGTATTCTTACCGTGACCCGTGGTAATATAAACAAAATCTACACTGTAACGATAGCCATCTTCCAAAAGAATATCCGTTTTATTATCTTGGTGGATATAGAGATTGATAACTTTTTGTCGGATCTCCTTAATACGAATACCGGAAGGTAAATCTTGCGTGAGCTCTTGGTAAGCCCAAGACAGGTATTCCCCTAACAAACGACGTGATAAATAATCATTTTCTTTGATTTCTTTCCCAACATTATGCTCTGTACGAGAAAAGACACCGTTAATATTACGATAACCTTGTTGAATAGCCCATTGATAGAAATTCGGTCCCTTCCGAATAGGCCCTACACCCTTAACTGTATCATCACCAAATAAAGTAATCTGGCAAGCAACAGTGTTAACCAATAAATGATCTGGCTGATGCACACTATGGGTACCGGTTCCCATCTCATTGGGATCAATCAATAAAATATCAATGTTCCCAGAAAATGGATAATGGGAATAAAGTGTGAGCAAGCGTTCGAGAATACTGATCCCACGAGGACCAACGCCCAAAATAGCGACTGTAGAGTGAAGCATTCTTTAATCTCCCCTATTAGAATAATTTGACTTTCACAAAATGTTTCAAAAAGAACGTAATAAATTCTCTCGACTTTTTAGTGAAGATTGCGGGTTTATGAAACGCCAACGACCTTTTTACAAAGACAATATTGGCAGATTCCAGCAGCAGCAAAAAGCGCTACAGCACCACAGATAACGGAAAGCGCAATGGCATGTGAACCAAACTGTAAAAAACTCGTCAAGAGAGGTCCTAATATTTGGCCAAAACCGTAAGTTAAGGTAGCCAAGCCTAGCAGATTTATGCCATACGGCGCATATAAACGCTTAGCTAACGGCATAACTAGAGAGGTCGTCCCCATAAAAGTAAATCCAAACCCTATGCAACTGAGAACTATCAGTACAAGAGACTGGCTGAATAATGTCAGTAATACGCATCCTCCTTGGATAAGCAAATTGAGCATCAGACAACGTAATACCCCCCACCGATGGGCTCCCCATAACCAAATGAAACAACTAGGAACAATGGCTATTCCGACAAACGACCATAAATGGTTAGCGAGTAGTGGGAAATTAAATGTTTTCGCCATCAGAGGAAGATATGTCGCGACAATAATATAACCAAACCCAGCGAGCCCATAAATCAGAGCGAGTTCCCACCAAACGATATTTTCGTGTGCCAATGACTCATTACCAGCAAATTGAGACGCATCAACACGACGTGGAAATAAAATAAACAACAAGAGCAACAATACAACAGATATAAAACCAGCTCCAAACCAAATATTTTTCGCGTTCAGCGATTTACTCAAACCAATAATAACATACTCATTACCCAGTAGAATACCAACTCCCACACCTGCATAAAGTGAAGCAATAACCCACAGCTTGTGAGTATGCTGCATAACCGTAATAGAACCAAAAATCATCATTGCTGCACTCGCGATACCGGCAGCAAAGCGGATAAAGAAGACCAAGTAAAAGTTTGTTGTTAACGCCATGGCAAAAATAAGTGCACTCGTCACTATAGCTGCACCAAATAGCATGTAGGGAGCACGGGATATATTCCCAACTCTGCAAAACGAAAAAAACATACTCCCAACTAAATAACCGCCATAATTAGCGCTAGCTATATAAGAAAGTTGCTTAAAGGTAAACAATCCTTCATCCAACATAACTGGAAATACCGGCGTATAGAAAAATCGCCCAATCCCCATCCCCAAAATCATAATAATCATACCGAATACAGCGATTCCGAAACAACTCAAATCTTGACGATTATTTTTTTCCCCCATTACTCTAATTCCTTAACTAATAATTCGCTCATCCGCATTCTATCTCATCAATAGTAGCACTTATCTCAGAGAATAAAAGCCAATCTAGCCATTTGTTTAAGTAACCAGAGCAACATATTGAGCGATTATTGTCAACATTACTGGATCAGTTATATGCATTTCATCGTTTTACGCCCTGCTCCATGTATGCTCTTCTCCCTACAAAGCTTCTTTTTTCAGAAAAATAATGGCTGAAATTAAGCAGCAATAACAACGAGGACATCAAGAAGCACGCCCCTGCTTTGACAAAATAATTTCCCCTAAAGCTACTGCTTCATCAGGTGCGACTAAAATATCCTCAAAGGAGTGCGTTATGTTCACATGGTGAACGCCCTCAACCATCAAGCGGCTTAGTATCCAACTTAAAGACAAATCACGCCCAA
>NZ_JBHIMQ010000035.1:0-4945 GCF_042194225.1 Bartonella sp. MR110HLJHH
TTGGTTTGCTCTGATTGGCTTTCAACATCACACTCGATTGGCTCGTCAACCAAATCGATTGTTTCTAAATCTTCAAATTCAGTTTCTTTTTTTAATAAAACGTTAGTTTTATTTTTTTTATATATATTCTTATTCTGGTTCTTTATAGCTTGATTTTGCTTAGCGTTTGCTTCAGCAAAAAAAACGTTTTGCTTGTCATTTGCTTCAGCAAAATTATTAATATGTTGTTTTATATTGTTTTTTGCTTTTGCGCCTTTTTTACCAGCCTCACTACGAACTTGCGATATGTGCTCTTTTTTATCAGCAAAATCGTTCAGCTCTTCTTCAACGCGCGTATTCCACAATCCATTATCTGTCTTAACAAGTTTATTATTTCTCATGAGATATTCGACAATAGCTGCAAATTTTTTCTGCGAACAATGACAAACGCGTGCAAGCGTTTGAAAATCTGTTTTAAGTGGTTCTTTTTTTTCATACATGTAAACGAGAAGGGTTATATAACCCCCCCGTTGTTCAGATGTCATTCCATTTGTACCACTTATCCAGTCATACAAATGGAATCTTATCCATGGCATACCATTAGACATGCGCATCCCCTTCTTTCTTTAAATATAAATTAGTGATCATAATCCCCCCTTAAGGCTGTTGCGTATTTATGCGTGCGCATGGTGACGCGTAATCTATTAATTTGATCTCTTTATTTTTGCCTGTTTAAGAATGTGAATGGTGCTGTTGATGTTCATCATTATCTGTAGGAGCAGCAATATGAGCAGAACTAGAGCCAGAACATCCTTTCAGTTGTTGCAGCTTTAGATAATTTATTACGGAGATAGATCCTCTTTTTTCCCACTTGCAAACAGCTTCTTGAGTTACACCAAGCATTTTCGCCATTTCTGATTGTGTCCAATTAAATTTGCCCCGTATTGACTTAGCCAAATTCTTAAAATCTTCTCGTTGATCCATTTACAAGCTCCAATTACAGCTTTGTCTTATTTTATTCATATAATTATAGTTATATAAAGTCAAGGAAATTTATCTTTATCAACGATAAAAAAATAAGGTAAGCAGAAGTATGAGTAATAAATCTAATATCATAAGCACATTAAAAAAGATTTTGACCGAGTTTAACTTAACGCAAGAAGATGTAGCCAAACGGTTAAACGTAACACAAGCTTCAGTGTCTAAGTGGTTAAAAGATTCTGATCCACGCGGCTCTAATCGAGATGCCATTTTAGAATTATACAAAGAACTAAAAGGGGATAATCACTTAACAACTTTTGTTCCTCTTATGGGGTATATTGGAGCAGGAACACAGATAGATCCAAGCTTTGAACAAATCCCTGAAGATGGTCTTGAACAAGTAGAAATTCCTTTTGCTTTACCTGATGATATGGTTGCTTTTGAAGTTAAAGGAGACTCTATGCTTCCAGCTTATAAAGATGGAGATATGGTTATCGTAAGACGGCGCCAAATTAAAACAATAGAATCCTTTTTTGGCAAAGAAGCCGTTATTTTAACACATGATAATAAAAGATATATAAAGCAGATTAGCAGGGGCATGAATGGTGAAATAGATCTGCTTTCTTGGAATGCCTTACCCATTAAGAATGTTAAAATTGTGTGGGTTGGAGAGATATTTGCTATTTTGCCAATAAGTTCTTACAGCAAGATGATTCGGACTTATCGCTAATTATCCCCCCCTCTTATTTAGCAAGATATTATAATATTTTTTATAAAAAATATAACTTTTTATAATTTTTTGCTTGCTATTTTATAATTATAGTTATATAAATAATTATACAAACCGCAAATAAACAATCGCCAAGAGGCGTTAGGGAGGAAAAATTATGGATAAGCCAATTCTTATAAATTCCAATGAAATTTTATTAGTTGCCTACGATAAAGATCAACACATTGCAGAGTCTGGACCACTTGATGCAAGCCAAATTCTAAGCATTGTTGATGAGGTAGATGATGCAATCCAAATCTTTCGTATAAATCCCTCTGAGAAGAGTTGCCAAGATATCTCTGAAGAGATTGCAGACGCATATGTAGAAGCAAATATCGAACATCTCCATGAGGATAGTAAGGTTCATTACTTTGTACGTGAAAGTGATGCTTACCACGATCTTTTATCTGATTTAGCAAAAGAAAAATATAATGATGAGATTTACGGTACTTACGAACAACAACACCGTTTGCGTGCATGTGATGTGCTTTAAAAATTCTAAAGGGCGCTTTTAAAAGCGCCTCCCCTTTTCCCATCAATAATTGATTAGAGTAAACTTATGACCACACATGATACTCATATTCATAGTGAAGGATATCTCATACCTGAAAACGAGGTAGACAACAAAATTGGTTGTGTCCAAATGGTTAATGCCCATGTAATGCATAGGCACTTACATTTGAAACAAGATTTTTCCACTTGGTTTAACGATTGTGTTGAAAAGCTTGATCTAAAAGAAGGCGTGGATTTTGTTTTTACAAAACAAGAATGGAACAGACAGAAGATTTGTCCAAAATCTGAAATAGAAACAGATAAAACTGATAATCATTACTTAAAAATTCACGCAGCAAAGAAAATCGCTAAAGCAGAGCGCCATAGAAACTATGGCAGAATATTATACCAAAACTTATGTTTTTCTTAATTAAGGGGGTGATGATGCGAAACTTTATTACAATACCTGAAAACAATTTTCAAAACACAACAGTTCAAACGATGTCTAGTCGTGAAATTGCAGAGTTATGCGGTAAGCAACATGCGCATATTATGCGTGATATTCGGCAAATGTTAGGAGAATTATATCCTGAAGGGGGTCAATCCAAATTTGGATCCACCTATTTAGATAAACAGGGTAAACCCCAAAACTGTTACAACCTCCCTAAGCGTGAATGCCTTATCTTAGTTTCCGGTTACAGCATGACATTACGTGCTAGGATTATAGACCGTTGGCAAGAATTGGAAAAGCAAGCAGTAATACCACAAATCGACTATTCAAATCCAAAGGCTATGATTGGCTTTTTGAATTACCTACAAGGTCAAATAGATCAAAAAGACACCATCATTGAAGATTTAACACCAAAAGCCATGGCTCTTGAAAGCTTACAACGTCATGACGGACTCTTCGGTCTTACAGAAGCCGCTAAAATACTCGAGATGCAACCAAAACAGTTCATTCTCTTCTTACAGAAAAAAGGTTGGGTTTACAGACGAGCAGCAGGTGGAAATTTGCTTCCTTACCAAGACAAAATCCAAAAGAAACTTATGGATTGTCCAACCATCACACTTCAAACCGCAAGTGGAATAGAAAAAGTCATTCCTTGCGCAAAAATCACAGCAAAAGGAATTGGTGTGCTGTCTCAAGAGCTTAAAAGACAAAGCATGCATTAAGAGGAGGTTATTATGATAAAAAAGAAATACGAACTGACAGACGCAACAATCGAAGTTAATGGCAGAACTCTCCACCGCATTCGCGCCTTACGAGACTTTGGAAACGTCGAGAAAGGCGATTTAGGGGGTTTTATAGAGCATGAGGGCAATTTAAGTCACGAAGGGGATTGCTGGGTTGGTGATAATGCATGGGTTTATGAAGGTGTCCGTGTTTATGATGATGCACAAATTTCTGATAATGCTCATGTTTTTGGTAATGCAGAAGTTTACGAGGGTATACATTTTTATGGATATACAGAAGTTTACGGTGATGTACGTGTTTTTGGTAACTGCGATGCTATATACATTGTCAATGATGCAGGTGCTTATGGGCATGTTGATAATACTGACCTCATCTCAACTAGAGAACAAACCAGATGAGAAAATACGAACGACTAATCTTATAGTCTCTCTATAAACCGTTTCTAACCACACAAACAACTTTTTAAAACATGCGTGATTCACGCCACGGGAGAATTGCGCTCAAATAGGAGGAAATCAAGATGAGTGAACTAAGTACCACACAAACGGAATTAGTGGAAACAACGAACAATTGTGAAAACAAACCTACAGCTATGGAGCTTATTTTAGAAAGAGCTTTAGACAATGATGTTGATCTGGATCGTCTCAAGCGTCTTCTTGAATTGCGAGAACAAGAGATAAAACGACAAGAGCGCCAAAACTTTGTCCGTGATCTTTCGGCTATGCAAATGGAATACAAAGATATCGAACAAAACGCCATTAATAAACATACAAAAAGCAAATACGCTACGCTTGATCAGTACATTGATGCTGTAAAGGAAGGGCTTGCAACATACAACTTTGCTTTGTTTGTTCGTATTAAAAATCAAACAGAAAAAAACATTACCATAGAAATAACTCTGTCTCATCCTTCAGGCAATCAAATCTCAACAGAAGGAACATTTCCAATTGACAATGCAGGCTCTAAAAATAACATACAATCAGTTGGTTCCACAATTACCTACGCACGGAGATACCTGTTAGGCATGCTTCTTAATGTAGCAAGTAAAGAAGACGATACAGATGGTCAAACGCAAGCCAAAGAAGACGATACAAATAATCAAAAAGTTTCCTCTAAACAGATAAAGCAAATCGAAGAATTAATCGAACAAACAGAATCGGATAAAAATAAGCTTCTCTCTTATGCAAAAGTAGAAAAGCTAACAGATATGTCTTGTGAAACAGCAGACGACGTTTTGAAAATATTAGAAAGCAAGCCAAGAATTCAAAGAGAAGGCGCACTAGAATATCTCCCACCACAAGAGAAAACATACGTTCCTATACAAGATGCCGAATATATTCACGTCCAAGATATAGAATATGCACCACAAGAACAAAGAACGGCGATGTGAGATGGAACAAAGAACAGCAGAATGGTTCCAAGCACGCTTGGGTAAAGTCACCGCATCAAACATTTACAACATTATCAGTAAGACAGCAAAAGGATTGCCTACAAGCAAATATGAAGACTACAAAATCAAACTCATAACA
>NZ_JBHIMQ010000036.1:0-4555 GCF_042194225.1 Bartonella sp. MR110HLJHH
GATACGGTTGGCAAATCGTTGGCAGAAGAAATCGGTACCGCCAAGGCAGAAGGCAAAATAGATACGATCACACAAATTGTTGCCCATGCTGGTCTTGGCTGCTTAAAAGGCGCGGTTGCGAGTGGCGCTTGCTCTGCCGGTGCTATCGGCGGGGCTGTGGGTGAAGCCACAGCCATGCTCCAGTTTCAATTGTGGGTGCAAGGCATTGTGAAAGAGGAAATGGGGGATCTAAACGGTCGCACCCCAACTCCGGAAGAGGAAGCGCGTATAAACGCAAAGATTGATGCGCAGTTTGCTGACTTTAGAGACCACACCATTGATGTCGCACGGGCTGCTGGGGGCGTTGCCGCTGCCATTGCCGGTGGCAATGTTGATGCCGGTGCCGATGCCGCTGGTAATGCCGCTGCAAATAACTACCTCAGCAGTGCTCAAATAGCCCAGATGAATAAAGAATTAAAGGAGTGTCCTGACCTTTTATGTGAAGCAGCAGTGTCTGCGAAGTGGTCTGCGATTAGTACAGGGCAAGGTATAAGCTTTGGGGCTGGTATGGTAGCTGGTGTACCGGCTGAAGTATACGATACGGTTGATGGTTTTTTGCAAATAATCAGTTCTCCTACGGTTGGTGACTTGATACAAATAGCCAAAAATTCCAAAGAGATTTTGAAAGCGCTCAAAGATTTCTTCACCAGTGGTAAGGTTTTGGCTACCCTTGGGCATGCCTTTGCACAGCCCTATGTAGATCGCATTAATAAAATGGAGGAGGAATATGAGCGAGCCGGTGCCGGTGGTTCCTTTAATGCTGGTCTTGAATTTGGAAAATTATTGACTGAAGTAGCAACGCTGTTTTTGGGAGGTGCTGGAGCAGCCAAGGGAGGCATAAAGCTTGGCGAAAAGGTTCTGGCTAAATTCGCTGCTAAGACTGAAGAAGCGGCTGCAAAAGCAGAAAAGGAAGTTGTTCAATCAGTTGGAAAAATTGGTACTGAAAACAGTGCCAAGGGCGAGAAGATCAAAGATCCGCAGACAGGAAATAAAAACAGAGAACATCATGACAAAAAACGTGATAAGGACAAGCAAGAATTAGAAAACAAGGAAGAATGTACGGTATGCCAAAAAGAATCCTCGTTTAAGGCTGAGGTGAAGGGAGCTGAGTTTGAGAGTGATATGTTTGGAAGAAAACCACTTGAAAAAAGATCTCGTCCTGATCTTCTTTATATAGAAAATGGTGAATTAAAAATTAGAGAAACAAAAACAGGTGATTCCAAGCTTACAGAAAATCAAAAAATTTTGAAAGAAGCCTATAAAACAGGAGATGCAAAACCCACGGGAGATGTTATTAGAGAGTTTCTTGAGGAACACAAAGAAAAGCTAAATAAATATCAGGAAGAACTCAAAGAATTTATAGACGAAAAGAAACCAACTCAGAAACAACTGGATGATTTTAAGAAAGATTGGGCTAAAAACCAATTAGGTAGGGAGTGGGGAAGACCTATCGAATATGAAATTAGCCGTCATACAGGTCGTTTAGAAGAACTTGTACAGGGACAATAAATGAAGATACAAACCAAAGACGTAACAGAAATTTTAAAAATACTGGGCTGGGAACCCTATCGCGATGAAGTGGGAGACACTTTTGCGCATTATCATCTTCCTGACCGCATTGTGGGCATAGGCTATGATATAAAAAATTATGGAGAGAGCGGCAAAGAGTTCCGGTTATCGGCTAAACTCACTACTGCTTCCTATTGCCTTGCTCGGGAATATTCTAGAGGTGAAAAATCACAGCGTAAATATGAAGATGTGCTGTTTTACGCGAAGGAGGATTTTAATGTTAAAGCTTCAGATCTTTCCGAAAGCCATATTAAGGACGCTCTAAATAGAGTGATTGCATGGGCGCAAGCACAGGATATTGAAAAAAAGTTGTGCGAGGAAGCTACTAATCATTCTGCCGTTGCACAAGCATTACTTGGTGATATGGAGGCTTTAAGGAGTGATAGATCTACCCCAAAACTATCTGTGCCAGAATTTGCAGATTATAAAACAATGACATCGGATGATCGCCTGCTTTTTTTTGCGCAAGCCTATAAAAATGGGGAGTTGGATGATATTCTAACGCGCAAAAAAACCAAACAGCGCTCGATAAGCCTCACAGCAGCAATGCGCGTTCTTAAAACACAAGGGTGGTTTTCTACGGAGCCTGGAAAAATGTGGTTGATTTTGCCCGACCGCTTTATTCAATTTGATTTTGGTTTTATACGTCTCCATGACAATTACAATGTCCGTATTGAAGCTGAAATATCTAATGAAATGATTTCTGTAGCTTGTAAATATATTCACTATAGTGGGGAGTATCGGTGCATATCACCCACAAATATTTATAATTCTTTTAACACGATTGGGGGGGGGATTTTTAGTGGTTTTGATAAAGGCATTGATATTTGTGTAGAGACATTAGATGAGCAAGAGCTTATCAAAATCTCTGAGCGAATAATACAATGGGCACGTGCCCAAGATTTACAAGCATCAATAGAAAGCAAAACACGTGTTCAAAAGTATAGCTACAATATACGTATAGTCTGGCATTTGGCTTGTTTAGCATTGACAGGTCAAATTGATATCCTGAAATCTTATCAAAATTTTTTAGAAGCCGGTACGATTTCTGGACATTTAGAAGACCGTGAAGTGGAGAAGTATGTTAATCACGCCGTTCAATTTGCTGAAGAGCATCTGAAAATCTTTAATGAGCGAAAAGCCATAGATGATCGTCTTAGTTTGCAAGATTTGTCTTTTCTTAATACAGTTTCTGAAGACTTAAAAAGGATAGACTGGACAGTTTATCGTGATAAGAACTATGATCGCAATGCTTATTTTGTAAGTAAAGACCGTATCATCAATATAATGTATAACCTTCAAAGTGATGAAGAAGAGCCGATTGTTGTATTTAAGGCTTCGCTTTCAACACTTGGCTTTTCTACTGCTCATAGAGAGATGTTTCCTAGATTGCCCCAATATATAGCTCTCAAAGAGGCAGAAGAATTTTATACAGTTTCTAGTACTGAATTGGATGAAGGCAAGCTAAAGGAGATTTGTACAGATATACTTGAATGGGCAGATCGGCAAAATGTCAATCAAATCATCTATGATTATGCCGCTTTGCCAACAAACAGTGAAGCTCACCTTGTGGCACGTCACTTTATAGCACTCATTCTGATTGGTGATATTGAAAAGCTCAAATTTTATAAGGAAAGTTTCAGGGCAAAGAACCATCTAGGCTTTGTGGAAGGTATCACGAAATATACGATTGACAACGCTCTTACTCTTGCACGGCGTTATCGGACTGGTTTTCCCAAAAACGCTCCGATTTTGAGTTTGGATGCGCAAACAGCATCTGTTGCTTTTAAAACAACTTCTGTTGAAGCGGCAGAGGAAGTGGATGAAGTGGATGACACTGATGATCGTCTCACCATGGAAAGTGCTCATGCACTTTTAAAAAGCCTAGGCTGGTCAACCGAGAAAATCAATGAGAATGACCATATGGCAAGCTATCAATTGGCTGATCGTGAAGTAGATATTCTTTATAACGACGAAATTGCCAAAGACTACCCACAATTTGATAGCGCCTTTTTGATTAGCACGGGCATTCTTTCCACCGCTTGTAAATTCATTGATCCTACCTACACGGAAGATATTCCAGATATACAGCTTAATTTTGAAGCAAAGGGGTTAGAAATCTTTGAACCAGAAGTTACTGCGGATCGCTTAAAGCAAGCACTTGATGACGCGCTAAAATGGGCGGTAACAGACATTGACCTTTCTAAAAGACTTCGCTCTGATTATGGCACTGCTCCTTGGCAACAAGATGCAACATCTAAAGCAGATAATACGGATTATGCTTTACTTCATCTTGGCGCTCTTGCTTTGTTGGGTGATGTTGAGACCTTACAATCTTATCAGAAAAGCTTTACGGCAGGTGATCACCTAGGCTTTGACGAAAGCATCAACAAAACCCACCTTGAACGTGCATTAGCTTTAGCCAAAGAAGTAGCAAAGGTGAAGCAAGTGAGTTACGCTTTGATTAAACAGGTGGCAGAAAAGCTTGATGATCCACAAGAGGTTACCTGCAAGGAGCAACCCCGCTCGTGGAAAGAGAAAATAGTCAATTTTATCGGAAAAAAAGACAAGAAATAGCACCTAAAAAATATCAAAAAGATTTCAGAAATTTAGAAAATAAGACGCGCTCCAAAGCCTTGATCACTAGTTGAGAAACTCAACAGTGGTATGGCTCTGATCATGGTTTTGGTGCAAGATTTTAATGAAACAACCTATAAAAAAAGATCTATAAAATTATTCCATAGATGATCAAAATCCCTTTTAATGGATTATTGTCTATTTTATCGGTTATGTCTGTTTATTTAACAGACGAATCTTATGATTTTAGTAAATGATTAAAATGTGCTTTATGAAAAGCATATAATCCTTTAAAGCCTTTCAAAAGAAAGGGATTATAATCATAAGAAATGCTATCAAAACTATTATGGTACTTAGTTTTGAAGGTTTT
>NZ_JBHIMQ010000037.1:0-4212 GCF_042194225.1 Bartonella sp. MR110HLJHH
AGATTTAAACTGGATTGGCGTCGTTGTGCCTCCAAAATACCCGCTTGTGTCACTTCCCTTGTGCCAATGAATTCGGGCGATAAACCCGTCACCTGATTAATTGCTTCCTTAGCTTCATTAAACAGCTGGAAAAAGCCTTGTGGAAACTGTGCTACAGGCTTTGGTTGTATTTTACCTTGTGTCAATGCGTTAGGTTTAACCCATGTAATACTGTCTGACCGGCTTAAACTTTTTGCTGCTTCTCTCTCATCCTTAAATGCACCACTCTCTGCCATTATCCCGCCTTTGGATTGGCTATTGAGGATATACATCACTTGACTAAAATATTTATTCGCCCACCGTTGCGGGTCTTTCGTCGGACGTACAACACCGTAAAACTGACGTTCTATCTTATCAAAATAACCAGTAATACACTCCCAACCCAATTGACCAGCTGGAACCATGGGTTGATCGGGCGATTCAAGCAATTTTCTCCCTAAAAAAGCACGCCTTACAACCTTTTTATTGAAAGCTGCCCCTTGAATATTAGGCATCATGCATTGGAACCGCTTAAATTCCTCTTCGCTATAGTCACGAAGTTCCCCCGTTTCTAAATCAGGTGCCTTGTAATATCGCTCGCTTTCAAACCAACGGCATTCAACAAGCGTGACCATCCGACGACCATTTTCAACATCAATGCTCCCCTCATCACTGTAATAATCAAGATCATTATGGTGAACACCTTCATGAGAACTCCCATCCCTTGCCCAATCTGCACTCAGCTCTGTCCAATGAGATTTGGGAAACATCTGCTTGGCTACTTCCAAAGGCTTGCGGTCCACATACCACAAACGTTGCGCATCGGTTAAGTTCGGTTGCACCGCTGCACTGTCCCAAACCATTTTTAAAGGATCTAAACGCGTAATTACCGGTTCACCATCAAAGCTGTTTTCATAATCAAGCCGCGTATCGGTCCAGCCCATGCCACAAATAACCGCATCTTGGAAAGCATCACTATCAGCATATTCTGCATGCGCCATGTCCCGAAACCATTCTGCCGCACCGGTAAGCAATTCACTAGGCAATGCCTTACCTACTTGACGTGGAATAAACTGCACTTCGCGCTTGTTATTGCGCTCTGACCCCACAACGGCATTGACCAATGGGGCAATACGATTAAAGGTCATAACGGGGCGGCGTTGCTCTTTTAACGCCGCTAAATCAGCCTCATTCCACTGATCACCATTGTAAAAACGAAAATCCTCCCGCGCATGTTCACGCCATTTATTCACACGCTCCACATCTTCTTTGTACCAACTGACAAGCTTGCGAAATAAGCCTTCTGTCGACAAATCTGATGCGTTACTTTCTTTATCTAAATGCTCTTCATCATACATCATTCTGCCATCCATGAGGTACTCTCATATTCCGTTCTGCCGCTATAAGCTGGTCGCCTTTGTATCGTCGGAGGTTCTTCATAAGCCACGCACATCAATCCAAAGGCATCTGCTCCATGACTGGACCAATCATGCTCTGCTCCCAAGCCAATATTGCGCTTCTCATCCCATTTCTCATGATACCAATTCAGCGCCTTACGCCCTGCTACCGTCGTCTTTTCATTGAACCAAACAGACGGCAAAATACGACGCACCGCCTCTATACGCATCTTAACCGCCCCTGCTCCCTGATTGGGAACAACCTGTGTTTCAAAGCCCGCATCATTTAAAGCACTCTCAAAACTCACATTGTGCACACGGTCTCTGGTCGCACCATCATGGGGCAAAACCATCAGTGCCTTCTCATAACCATTTTGACGTAACCAGCCTATATGTTCCGATAAAGGCTGTCCCTGTGCTTCGTAATAATTAAGCACTCTGATTTCTCGACCAACAAATTGCGCTATCCATATCGCTGTGGCATCTGCCTTGGCACCCGTGCCCCCAATATCCCAAAAAGCACGTATTTGCATTAAAGGGTCACGAGCAACACGCCCTATCCGCCCCTCTTGCTCAGCTGCCAACATTTCCTTTTGATAATAAGCACCCTGAACCGCTGTAAGATAAGCCCCCTCCCAAATATGCTTATAAGTCTCGGGGCGGTTTCTAAGATCATCAAGCCGCGCTTCATTCAAGATCTTGGGAAACTTCGGATTGTCTGACCAGTTGATCTCAACACGCTTAATTGCCTCATTGTCTGAAAAGCGAAACCGCTTCTCAACGGGGGCATTCTCACGCAACGGGTTCCATGTCACCCATAACTCTGCTCTCCACCCCTCTCCCTCTTCTCGCAAAGTCGGTATAAGCGTTTGCCAAGCCGTCTCTGTCACCGGCTCCGCCTCATCAACCCAACAAAGCAAAATACGCCCCATAGACTTGATACTAGCTATATTGCGGTCAAGACCAGAAAACTGAAAGGCTATACGACCATCTATCGACTTAATCGACGACTCCCCAACCTTGTAATAGTCCTTTAAAAAGTCATGCGCTTCAATGGCGCGCTTAATTTCCTCCAATGAACTTTCTGCCAAAGAATTCTGAAACTGCCGTGCACAAAGTATAGTGCCCGATATCCCTTGCATACCAAATTGATAGCCTTTTAAAGCAGCCATCAAGGCAAATGATCTTGTCTTTCCAGACCCTCGTCCACCCCAAGCCGCACGCACCAAAGCCTTATCTGTAAAAATCGGTATAAGCTTTGGAACAATATTAATCTGTCGTGTTGTCATTGACCAAAGGCGCGATTTCTACACGCGTTATCACCTTAACGGCTCCCCCATCTTCCCCAGTCACCTGTAAAGGCAACACCTTACCAAGCAACGCTAAATAAGCCGCTGGACATTCCATAGCCTGCTTTTCCAAATAGGAGATCAAACCATCATTGCCAATTTTATTCCCAGCATTCTCAGCAGCCTTAACCACTGCTTCTTTTAAAATGCGCGTCATTTTATTGGGAATACCTTTGACACGCCCTTGACCTGCCTTTGGGGGTATACGCTTTTTAATGGGTTGTGGAGCCTGCTGTGTATTTTCTGATGTCATAAAATACGCCCTCCAGATAATAAAAAACCCCGCATTTGCGGGGATTTCAAACTGCACTGCCCCTCGTCTAGATACAGTACGACCAGTGCCGTATTTGTCATTAAATACGATTTGCAACACATTGTCAACACTAAAATGACACACATTGATACATTAAAAGGGAATCAATTAAACTGCAATGTAGAAATATTAACAATACACATGGTAGTACGTAATGATAGTAAATGAAGATGATTACTATGGAATTCTTGGTGTAAGCTACGAATGCAATGATAAGCAGCTAAAATCTGCTTTTCGTAAGTTAGCTATGCAATACCATCCTGATCATAATTCCAGTAACGACGCTGAACAAAAATTCAAAAAAGTTTGCGAAGCTTATGAAGTTCTTAAAAATCCTGAAAAGAGAGCTGCTTACAATCAATTCTATCATGAAACTTTTAAATATAATCACAAAACTTTTGCAAGTAATAAAAGCCGAGATAATATAGGTTTAGTGTTAATATCACCTTTTAAAAAAATAGCTTTCTTTGTCATTGCTCTAATACTATTTTTCGTAACATATGTTGGCGGTACCATTATTATATTTCGGTATTTTGATTAGAGGAACTTAATGAAGCAATGATAATAGAGTGGTCTGTAAATGTCTCTTCCGATTAACATACTCTGGCGATTTAGGTTAAAGATTCCTGCGTTTTTATTTGCAATAATGACCACCTTAGCTGTTATTGCCATTCCCTTCATATTCTATTGATAGTTATTTTTGCAAAAAGTGCTTCTGAAGCATATTGAGAGCAACGCGCAATGAATTCACAAGGTGGGGTAGCATTTGATCTTCTATAACGAGGTACTGTAGCGCAGCATGAAGATTATACTGTCTATAGAGGCATTGGGCTTCTTTTACTGCCTCTTTCACGGCTTGATAGTGATTTGTTGCTTTTTGAACCCATTGTTCAAAGCTATCTGGATCTGAATTTGTAGACACATCATCATAAATAGCATTAGGCAAGCCCTTTGCACAAAGGTAATTATTCCTTATCTGTAGATATTGCTGGGCGGCGTCATATTGCTCTTGAGTAAGCACACCTTGCAAACAAAGTCGCCCTATGTAAGACCCAGAAAGTGGATTTTTTGCCTCTTGTAGCGTTAAACCGAAGCGCTTTGCACGCATTTCTATTGCCAATTTATCAACGGCTTC
>NZ_JBHIMQ010000038.1:0-3901 GCF_042194225.1 Bartonella sp. MR110HLJHH
CGCTTCGGTTTAACGCTACAAGAGGCAAAAAATCCACTTTCTGGGTCTTACATAGGGCGACTTTGTTTGCAAGGTGTAATAACACAAGAGCAATACGACGCCGCCCAACAGTATTTACAGATAAGAAATAATTATCTTTGCGCAAAGGGCTTGCCTAATGCGATTTATGACGAAATGCCGTCATCATCTGATGATAAGGCAAGAGATAAATGGGTAGAATTTGCAACAGAGCAGTTTATAAACACGCAAGAGGCACTAAAAGAAGCCCAATGCCTCTATAGACAATATAACCTTTATGCAGCGTTACAGTATCTCGTTATAGAAGATCAAATGCTACCACACCTTGTGAATTCATTACGTGTTGCTCTTAATGTGCTTCATAAGTACTTTTCATAAGTATGCAATTATTCATAAAAATAAATAAGCATATCATTTACTATTTCAATTTCATGATCTAGCCTTTTAACTTTTTCTTTTTGTGTAGCAATAGTCTTTCGAACATCGGTAATGATATCGAGGAGTTGTGATACCTTTTCATGTTGCTTATTTCGTTTTGCTCTATCTAAATGCTGCATTTGCTCTATTTCGAATTGCATATTGCTTATCACGGCACGCGATACACTATTTCGGTTTATGACTAGACGACGCCATTGCTCTATAGTTTTTATATGTTGCTTAGCTAGTCGTGCTGGTAGTGACAAAGTTTTTTCTACGTATTTATCGTGTATCCATTGAGCGTTGTAACACCTTTGTTCCCACCAATTGTAATTTTTATACAGATAATCACTGCGTGCTCTCTCTAGTCTTACTACTTCTTTTGAACAGCAGAATTCATCTAAATTATCATCAGCGTATCCGTTTGAAGGGAATATAAGATAGGTTGTAAAAAGTGCGATAATTAATACGCTTCTAAATAAAGATTTTTTTATAAACATCATTTCTACCTTAATATGTCTACCTTAATATGCACTTTATCTGTTTAACTGATTCCTTTTGAAATTATCAATATGTGTTATTTTTATGTTGACAAAGTGTAGCAAATCGTATTTAATGACCTTACTGTACTTAGGCTTATTGTGTCTAGAGAGGGAAATGTACAGTTCAAAATCCCCGCAAATGCGGGGTTTTTTATTATCTGGAGGGCGTATTTTATGACATCAGAAAATACACAGCAGGCTCCACAACCCATTAAAAAGCGTATACCACCAAAGGCAGGTCAAGGGCGTGTCAAAGGCGTTCCGAATAAGATGACGCGCATTTTAAAAGAAGCAGTGGTTAAGGCTGCTGAGAATGCTGGGAATAAAATTGGCAAGGATGGTTTGATCTCTTATCTGGAAAAGCAGGCTATGGAATGCCCCGCTGCTTATTTAGCGTTGCTTGGTAAGGTGTTGCCTTTACAGGTAACAGGTGAAGATGGGGGAGCCATTAAGGTGATAACGCGTGTAGAAATCGCGCCTTTGGTCAATGACAACACGACAGATTAGTATTGTACCAAAACTCATTCCTATTTTTGCAGGGGACGCTTTGGTACGGGCGGCTTGGGGTGGACGAGGGTCTGGAAAGACAAGATCATTTGCATTGATGGCGGCTTTAAAAGGCTATCAATTTGGTATGCAAGGGATATCGGGCACTATTCTTTGTGCACGTCAGTTTCAGAATTCTTTGGCAGAAAGTTCATTGGAGGAGATTAAGCGCGCCATTGAAGCGCATGACTTTTTAAAGGACTATTACAAGGTTGGGGAATCTTCGATTAAGTCGATTGATGGTCGTATAGCCTTTCAGTTTTCTGGTCTTGACCGGAATATTGCAAGTATCAAATCCATGGGGAGGATTTTGCTTTGTTGGGTTGATGAGGCAGAGCCCGTTACAGAGACGGCTTGGCAAACGCTTATACCGACTTTGCGAGAAGAAGGAGAGGGGTGGAGAGCAGAATTGTGGGTGACATGGAACCCGTTGCGAGAGAATGCCCCCGTTGAGAAGCGGTTTCGCTTTTCAGACAATGAGGCAATTAAGCGTGTTGAGATCAACTGGTCAGACAATCCGAAGTTTCCCAAGATCTTGAATGAAGCGCGATTGGATGATCTGAGAAACCGTCCAGAGACCTATAAGCATATCTGGGAAGGGGCTTATCTTACAGCGGTTCAAGGCGCTTATTATCAAAAGGAAATGTTGGCAGCCGAGCAAGAGGGGCGGATAGGGCGTGTTGCTCGTGACCCCTTGATGCAGATACGCGCCTTTTGGGATATTGGGGGCACGGGTGCTAAGGCAGATGCCACAGCGATATGGATAGCGCAATTTGTTGGTAGAGAGATCAGAGTGCTTAATTATTACGAAGCACAGGGACAGCCGTTATCAGAGCATATAGGCTGGTTACGTCAAAATGGTTATGAGAAGGCACTGATGGTTCTCCCCCATGACGGTGCGACGAGAGACCGTGTGCACAATGTGAGTTTTGAGAGCGCTCTTAAACAGGCAGGCTTTCAAACAAAAGTTATCCCTAATCAGGGAGCAGGAGCTGTTAAGATACGTATAGAAACAGTCCGCCGTGTTTTGCCTTCTGTTTGGTTTAATGAGAAGACGACGGTAGCAGGACGTAAGGCACTGAATTGGTATCATGAGAAATGGGATGAGAAGCGCAATATTGGCTTGGGAGCAGAGCACGATTGGTCCAGTCATGGGGCAGATGCGTTTGGACTGATGTGCATTTCATACAAACCACCAAAAGAAATACAAAAGCGACCAGCTTATAGCGGCAGAACGGAATATGAGAGCACGTCATGGATGGCAGAATGATGTATGATGAAGAGCATTTAGATAAAGAAAGTAACGCATCAGATCTGTCGACAGAAGGCTTATTTCGTAAGCTTGTGAGCTGGTACAAAGAAGATGTGGAGCATGTGAACAAATGGCGTGAACATGCGCGGGAGGATTTTGGTTTTTACAATGGTGATCAATGGAATGAAGAAGATTTATCGGCGTTAAAAAAGCAACGCCGCCCCGTTATGACCTTTAATCGTATTGCCCCATTGGTCAATGCCGTTGTGGGGTCAGAGCGTAATAACAAGCGCGAAGTGCAGTTTATTCCACGTCAAGTAGGGAAGGCATTGCCTAGTGAATTGCTTACCGGTGCGGCAGAATGGTTTCGGGACATGGCGCATGCCGAATACGCTGATAGTGATGCTTTCCAAGATGCGGTTATCTGTGGCATGGGGTGGACTGATACACGGCTTGATTATGAGAACAGCCTCGATGGTGAACCGGTAATTACCCGTTTAGACCCGTTAAAGATGGTTTGGGATAGTGCAGCGGTGCAACCGAATTTAACCGATGCGCAACGTTTGTGGTATGTAGACCGCAAGCCGTTAGAAGTAGCTAAGCAGATGTTTCCCAAATCTCATTGGACAGAGCTGAGTGCAGATTGGGCAAGGGATGGTAGCTCTCATGAAGGTGTTCACCATAATGATCTTGATTATTACAGCGATGAGGGGAGCATTGATGTTGAAAACGGTCGTCGGATGGTCACGCTTGTTGAATGCCGTTGGTTTGAAAGCGAGCGATATTATAAAGCACCCGATTTAAGCACTGGAGAACTTCGTGATTATAGCGAGGAAGAATTTAAACAGCTTCAATGCATGATGCCTAATATTCAAGGGGCAGCTTTCAATAAAAAGGTTGTAAGGCGTGCTTTTTTAGGGAGAAAGCTGCTTGAATCCCCCGATCAACCCATGGTTCCAGCTGGTCAATTGGGTTGGGAGTGTATAACGGGGTATTTTGACAAGATAGAACGGCAATTTTATGGGGTTGTGCGTCCTACAAAAGATCCTCAACGGTGGGCGAATAAATATTTCAGTCAAGTGATGTATATCCTTAATAGCCAATCCAAAGGGGGGCTTATTGTCGA
>NZ_JBHIMQ010000039.1:0-3726 GCF_042194225.1 Bartonella sp. MR110HLJHH
ATTTCCTTCCAACTTTATGCCCATCAAGGGTAATATCTTCCATCACACCTTCAACTACAACAATCTTGAGATGACCGCCGCTTAAATCTTGCTCAGGCAAATAAGCCCGCACCGCAATATAGCCGCGCTTCATATAAAGCTTGGTCACCGCTTTGAGCACTTTGTTGATTTCGGCAATCCCCAAACACCGCCCTTCCCAAAGAGAAATGGCTTCATGAAGGTCGGTATGAGAAATCAACTGAGCATCAACAAATTCAATGCTTTTGATCAGCAAACAGGTTGTACCAGACGAAGCACCATAGGCAGATGTGGTATCATCGTCTGGCAAAAAGACTCCATGGGTTTCGTTTCTACGGTGTAATTGCTGAAAACGTTGTTGTTGCGTTTGTTGTCGTTGGATGCTCTCTGATTGATTAATCGCTTTCTCACGAATGTTTTCGGCAAAACTCGGCAACGAGAAAAGGCACAAAATAGCCGCAAAAACAAAAGTGAAAAAAATCTATGCATTCATTGTGTCCTCAAAATGAGCAACAAAATGAACCATATCGTCAGCGTCACAGAAAAAATCGCCAACCGCGTAACAATTTTTTAATTTTTTGATAAGAATAATACTTCTAAAATCTAAGAGAAAAGCATAGACTGTACTGTATACACCTGCTTTATTAGTTGTGCAAACCATATCATTTCCCCCGCTTTTGAAGCTTGTATAATTACACTGTTAAATGACAATCATACACTCTATATGCTTCTTAATTTTAAGGTGTTGCATGTAATATAATCTTGAGCTTCAAGTAAAGACTGTTATTCATAGAATATACCAAATTTATTGGAACTGTTACATATTAGAGACAACAAGAAACACTCCATTATTATCGCTTGATAAGAAAAATAGCATGACAATCGCTTATACTAAAATAAGAAAAAAAACGCGATAATAGTACAGACATAGGTTTAAAAAGTGCCTCTCTGCTTACTTACTAAAACCATAACAAAAGAAGATATCTTTTATTATTGGTTACGGAATTTTACATTCGGAAGATTACCGTGCTCGCTATGCTGATAATCTCTCTAAAGAATTGCATTGTCTTCCTTGTGTAAAAACTGCTGAGGATTTTTGGAAATTTGTAACAGCAGGGCGTGAACTGGGTCATTTGCACGTAAACTATGAAACTGTAGAGCCTTATCCCGTGACCTTTAAAAAGGGTAATCCAAAAGTTACAGAGATCTCTAATCCCGAAAAGTTTTATTATGTAACTGAAATGAAATTTGCAAAAGCAGGTAAAGAAAATGGAAAATCTGATAAAGATAAAACCACTGTTATTTACAATAGCAATATCACAATAACAGATATCCCTCTTGAAGCTTATGAGTATATCGTAAATGGTAGACCCGCTCTTGAATGGGTTATGGGGCGTCAATGTGTAAAGACTGATAAAAAGAGTGGTATTGTGAATGATGCCAATCGCTATGCTTGTTGAAACCATTGGCAACCCTGCTTATCCATTAGAGTTGTTTCAAAGGGTTATTACCGTAAGTTTAGAAACAATGAAAATCGTTAAGAACTTACCAAAATTAGAACTAAGAGAAACTGAATAGATTTGGCATACTCACATAATGGGTATGATAAACTCATAAGGGGTATAGAGCTTATAACCATAATCTATACCTCTCTTGTTAAGTTGATTAGATATAATCTTCTTTACTATGAGGGATAACAAAATAAAGTTAAGAGAATAGGATTTTGCAACATTCCTCTTAATTATTGCGAATCAAGGATTCTTTTCGTGGAGTTTTTTTTGCCATACCTGCTATCCAGAGGGTTTTTAATTCTAAAAAATTGACTTGAAGTCACAGTGTAGCTACACTATAACAAAGGTTATAAATGGAGATACAAATCATGAAAGCCGATTCTGTTGTTCGCGCTCGCATTCCTGCTAAAATGAAAAAACAAGCGATGATTACTTTAGAACGCATGGGATTAAGTGCATCAGATCTTATCCGCATAACATTTTTGCGTGTCGCTGAAGAAGGTTGTTTGCCTTTTGAGCTTAAAGTACCTAATAGTGTCACACGTAAAGCTATAAAGGAATTAGATGAAGGTAAAGGTAAGACATTTAAAAACGCTGATGCCCTTTTTAAGGATTTAGGCATTTAATATGCTGATACCTGTTCGCTCGAGACAATTTAAACGTGACGTGCGCAAGGCGGAAAAACGCAGTAAAAATATGAATAAGCTGCGTACACTATTAAGTCTTCTAATTGAAGAAAAGCCATTACCAAGACATTACTGTGATCATCCACTAAAAGGCGATTGGGTAGGGTATCATGATATTCATATCGAACCAGATTGGCTGCTTATTTATAGAATAGAAGGAGATAAATTACATCTTATTCGTACAGGAACGCACTCTGACCTTTTCAAAGAATAATTATATGAAAAGTTAAAAATACTCTAACTTTTCTCTACATAAAGAGCACAGACCGTAAAAAACTCGCTCTTGAAGCTATAAAAAAGCTCAAAAAAGATGAGAGATAGAGAAAAAACTAATAGAATCAATAAAGAATAAAATTCTCACTATTAATATAACTTATTGACCTAATTATTATTGAGTATCCCTTTTTAAAAGAATAGTTTATATGCGTTATTCTAAAAAAAATCATTTGCACTTTTAAATACTCTTATTTTGATTGCTTTAAGATTTTTAATAAATCCCATCTTAAAGTGAATACGCTTCTTTTACATTGGCTTTAAGAGGTTATACCGTAATCTAAAATGATAGCTTTATTGTTTTCAAAAGCTTTGTTGTGAATACTTATATCACTTTACGCTTTTAATTCCCTAATTTTTGAAAAAAATATAAACACCCCCAAAACCCCTACAAAATATATATTACAGGTTGTGTTTATAGAGTGCGTTCAATATAGGTTGTTTACATTAGAGCCCCTTATAAACAAAATTCACAAAAAAAATTAAAAACCATTTAGTAAAAAAACTGATAGGTTATAAAGATAAAAATACGCATTATGAGAGCGTTTCTAAATATTATAAATGTATAGATTCAGAAAATAACGCAATCGTTTTATAAATCTTATAATATAGCTTTAAAAGCATATAAATATAAAAGAAGCAATTGATAAGAACATGATAAATATTTACACATAATGAATTTAAAAAACATAAAAAATATCAAACAAGATAAAATGTATTTGACAATAAATACGTATTTTGTTATATAAATGATCAAGTGATTAACAAACACTTTACGTTAAGCGGATAGGTTACGATACAACCTTTCCTATGTTTTTAAAATACTGGCTGTTTTTTATGTGTTAATTAGCATATAATGACTCTGTCGGGTGTGCTTACATCATACAATACCCTTATGGGAAAAGTGTAAGCAACGGACTTAACGCCGTGTTTGTTAGCGCCCGATGCTTGTTAAGAGCGTCAATAACAAACAATTTTACGTTAAGGATTTAATTATGACAAATATCTCAAAAATCCCCCCCGTTATCTCTAATATTGCAAATGAAACCGCGCCTGTTAATCAACAAAAGCCTGCAAAAAAATACGAATTTACCAATGAAAAATTCACTTTTGATGGTCTTACTTTACACCGTATACGTGCTCTAAGAGATTTTGATGATGTTAAGGCGGGAGACCTCGGCGGTTTTATTGAAAATGAAAGTAACTTATCCCATGATGGCAATTGCTGGGTCTATGAT
>NZ_JBHIMQ010000004.1:0-139578 GCF_042194225.1 Bartonella sp. MR110HLJHH
TACAACAACTCTCAACAAAAGCTGCTTAACCTTATGGGGGTGTTTTGTTCCCCGCATATCTACGAGCACCCCCACCCTTCCTAACAACTTTCAACACAAGCGTGATTCACGCCACACGTGAATTGCATCTCAATGTAAGGAGAAAAGATATGGCGCCTCGTCCAGCTGCTATAACGCAACCAGCCATTGCACGCGCTTTAAGAGAAGCTAAAAAACAAGGTTGTGAACTCGTAGAAATCAAACCTACCGGTGAACTGCTTATCTATCTCAAATCCGATATTCCACTACCAAATTCAGCAGCGCATCCAGACAAACTTTTAGATTTGTCAAAGAATGAATATTACGAAACCGCGCTCTCTAAGATGTAAAATTGATTATGCCAAAACCACGCCCTCCTCATCTTGTCAAACAAATTACTCAACATGGCAAAATTGTATGGTATGTACGTATTGGTCATGGCAAACGCATTAGAATACGCGGTACCTATGGAACGCAAGAGTTTGTTGATAACTACAAAAGCGCACTTGCCGAGTTACAAGGACTTATACTTCCTAAATCCAAAACCGGTAAACTTGTTGAAGGTTCATTTGCATGGCTGCTTAAACAATACTTTAACAGCTCTAATTGGCATAGCTACTCTAATACTACAAAGAAACAAAAAGAATACATTCTTATGAAGATATGCGACTCCATAGGAAATATTCCATACCAAGCAATTGAAAAGAAACATATCATAGCCGGTGTTGAACGGCGCAAAGAAACACCAGCAATGGCTAGAAACTTTCTGAAAGCCCTTAATGGACTTTTTAATTGGGCAATTGATCAAGGTCTTTTGGAAAATAATCCAACTTTAGGCGTCAAAAAACCTCCTCTTAAAAATAAAAGCGGCTTTCCTATTTGGACAGAAGAAGATGTTGAGAAATATTATCAAAGATGGTCCCATGGTACCCATGAACGCGTTTGGATTGATGTTCTTTTATATACGGGCTTGCGTCGTGGTGATGCGGTACGAATTGGTTGGAAAGATGTGAAAGATAATATCATTCATCTTAAGACAGAGAAAAGTAAATTCCAAACAGATGTCTTTCTACCTATTTTACCGGAATTAGCCAAAACGCTTGAAGCTGGTCCTATTGGAGTAGAAACATTCATCTGTAGTAAAACTAATCAAAAACTCTCCAAAGAAAGCTTTGGCGATACATTTAGAGACGCTTGTAATGCGGCTGGCATTAAAAAATCGGCGCATGGATTAAGAAAATTAGCAGCAACACGCGCAGCTAACTCTGGTGCAACAGTATCACAACTCAAAGCAATTTTTGGCTGGACAAATGATGCTATGGCATCTCTTTACACAAAGAGCGCAGATCGTAAAAGACTAGCTCTTGAAGCTATAAAAAAGCTCCAAAAAGATGAGGGATAGAGGCAAAAAAACTCAATAGAATCAAGATTCACCTATTCCCCCATATTAGACATAACTATTTTATTTTACTTGCTTTTTATATACCATTCACAGACGCCGTCGCGAAATAGGAGTTGAGTTCCTTAAGAAAGCTTTCTTAAAAAAAAAGCACAGCTCAAATTGCATACAAAATATATGAAATAATGCACTTTCATTATCAAAACAACAAATGTTCCCTTGTCAAACTTTTCATCTTAAACTGAAGTTTATTTTAGTTTATAAACTTCATTATCCGCTGGGAAAGCACGAGAGGTGACATCCTCTGCATAATTCTTTATTGCAGTTTCCATGGCTTGTTCAAAGTCTCCATAACGGCGTACAAATTTTGGCACATGAGCACCATAGCCCAACATATCTTCCATAACCAATACTTGTCCATCGCACTGATTGGATGCACCAATACCGATCGTAGGGATAGAAAGCTTTTCTGTCAGTTTTACTGCTAAAGGTTCGACAATCCCTTCTAAAACAATAGCAAAAGCACCGGCCTCCTCAATTGCAGCCCCATCGGCTTCAATTCTTTGCCAATCACTCTGTTTTCGTCCTTGTGTTTTGAAACCACCAAAACGATTCACCGCCTGGGGTGTAAGACCGATGTGCCCCATCACTGGAATGCCACGTTTACACAAAAAATCAATTGTTTCCGCTATATAAACACCACCTTCAAGCTTAACTGCACCACACCCCGTTTGAGCAAGAATACGCGATGCATTTAAAAAAGCTTGCTCTGGACTTTCCTCATAAGAGCCAAAAGGCATATCAATAACCACAAGAGCTTTTTGAGATCCACGCACCACGGCTTGTCCGTGTAAAATCATCATATCTAAATTAACAGGAAGCGTTGTCTCAAATCCATACACAACCATACCAACGCTATCACCAACCAAAAGGATATCGCAATATGGATCAGCAATCCGCGCAGTATAAGCTTGATAAGCTGTTAAAGAAACAATTGGCTGTTGTCCCTTTCTTGTACGTATTTCGGAAGATGTTATACGCTTTACGGTTTTATGTACACTCATTTTCCGCCCTTCTCTTGCAATATATATTGATCAATCAGCCTTACCTCTCCAAAGCGAACAGTAAGAAGTAAAACTGCTGGTTTATTCAATGTTCCTTTAATCACGCATAAAGTTTCCATATCCCGTAAATCTATTGCTTCAATGATTGCACGCGTTTCTTGTTGTAAAATATCACGAACAGTTTTGCATAATTTATCAACCGACCGTTCACCTTCATGGTAAAGCTTTTCAGCTGCTTTCCCACTTTCAGGAATAATTTTGGCAGCTTTACGATCTTCTAATGTTAAAAACTGATTGCGTGAAGAACAAGCTACACCATCTGACTCCCGTAGAATAGGAACTCCAACAATTTCAATAGGAAAAGCCAAATCTTCAACCATACGCCGAATAATTAAAATTTGTTGAAAATCCTTTTCCCCAAAAAAAGCCTTATCTGGTTGGACAATGTTAAAAAGTTTAGCAACAACGCTTGTCACACCACAAAAGTGCCCTGGACGTAATTTTCCCATCAAAATACGTGATAATTTTTTCACTTGCACAATTGTATCATTTCCCAGTGGCCACATTTCATCTACAGAAGGGGCAAAAACACATTCAACACCTGCTTCTTTTAACAAAGCACAATCGCCCTTCAAATCTCTTGGATATTGAGAAAAATCTTCATGAGGTCCAAATTGCTTTGGATTGACAAAAATAGAAACCAATACGCGATCACACATTGCTCTTGCATACTGTACTAATGCAAGATGACCATCATGCAATGCCCCCATTGTTGGAACAAAACCAATCGAAAAACCTAAACGTCGTTCCTCTGAAGTATATTGGCGGACTTCAGCAATTGTCTTTAAAACTTTCATTTTCCCATTCAATTATCATCAGATCAACAAATTAATGCTTGTATACCAAATTGGCGCTCAAACAATTGTATCAAATTCATGCGCACTGACGGCTGCTTTATATCTCGTGGCTCCCAGACATGACGCATAAGAAAAAAACCCGTCAGTATAAAACCATTTATTATGTCACTAAAATCAGTAGGACGAGTCGTTCTTTGCACAAGAAACTGTGGTAGAATGAGAAGCTTTTTTTTCCAAGGTTCCCCTGCTTCTTCACAGACAGCCCGTCCAGATTTTGGTGATACGTAATGAAGCCTTTCCTGACGACCTGTTGCAGCACAACAAGATAAATCAAGACCAAAACCAAGTTCTTCAAGAAGCCGCATTTCAAAACGTACAAGCAATTCTGCATTTACAAATGGTTCATCAAAATTCTGCATAAAAAGGTGTAAAATATCATATAAAACGGGGTGCGGATCACGTTCGGGAAGAAGCCGCAAATGAAAAGCTATCAATTGCAAAGCATAAAGTGCTTCTGGTAGACAGATTAATCGTGCCGCATGTAGATCAAGAGCTTCAAGCCGAAAAAGTCCCAAATGTTCTTCTAAACGAGCCCACCATTCAGCCTCCACAAAATTTCCAGGTTGAAGAAGAGCTGCCATACGACGTGATCGCCCCCCTTTTACCACTCCCATATAACGACCATGTTCACGTGTCATAACCTCAAGAATAACACTTGTTTCACCGTATTGGCGTGTACCAAGAATAACAGCTTGTTCTTTCCACTTCATTTTACTTTAATTATTTTAAAAAATCTTATTTTAAAAAATCCAATCCCATTTCGCGATAACGTTCTGGATCGGTATCCCAATTATCGCGCACTTTCACAAAGAGAAAAAGATGAACCTTTTGATCCATAATTTCCATGAGTTCTTTACGTGCTGCTTGACCAATCGCTTTAATTGTATCGCCTTTTGCTCCTAAGACAATTTTTTTCTGACTCTCACGCTCGACATAAATAACTTGATTAATTTTAACGGAACCATCTGAACGCTCTTCCCAGTTTTCTGTTTCAACCGTTGAGGAATAAGGAAGTTCATCATGAAGACGAAGAAAAAGTTTTTCACGCGTAATTTCAGCAGCAAGATGACGCATGGGCATATCGGAAATTTGATCTTCCGGATAATACCATGGTCCCTCCTGCATCATATTACTCAACGCATGAAGTAAATCCTTGCAACCAGAACCGTTTAGAGCAGAAATCATAAATGTTTGCGCAAACTTTACACGTTCATTTATTTTAGTGGTTAACGCTAGAAGAGATGATTTAACAACTGTATCAACCTTATTAAGAACAAGAACTTTTTCTTGTTTCATGTTGTTTACAATATCTAACATCATATCAACTTCATCCGAAAGACCACTTTGAGCGTCAATTAAAACGAGCAGAACATCCGCGCTCTTAGCCCCTCCCCAAGCAGCAGAGACCATGGCACGTTCTAAGCGCTTATGGGGACGAAAAACACCCGGTGTATCGACCAACACAATTTGCACATCATCATGAATGACAATACCGCGGATTAAAGTTCGTGTTGTTTGTACCTTATGCGTTACAATCGAAACCTTTGTTCCAACCAATTGATTAACCAATGTCGATTTACCGGCATTAGGCATCCCAATAAGTACAACAAACCCAGAACGCGTTTTCATAACGTCACTCATGATCATTTTTTCCCACTGTTTTCCATACACCCTCTCGTCGCAAAATTTTTTCAGCTGCCATTCTTTCGGCATATCTTTTGGAACTTCCCTGCCCAATCTCTGAAGCAAACCCAGAAATACTTACCTCTACCATAAAAACAGGATCGTGATCTGGACCTGAACGTTTTATAACCTGATAATGTGGTTGTGCATTGCCTTGGATATGCGCCCATTCCTGTAATTCGGTCTTGGCATCACGCCGACCAGCATCCATTTTCTTTGCCCGACCGTGCCAATATTTTTGAATAAAAGGGCGAACGCTTTCCAATCCTCCATCGAGATATATCACGGCAATCAAAGCTTCCACGACATCTGCATGCATATTGATGAGTCGACGCCCCTCGAAATTTTTCATCTCAAAACCAACACGGATCATATCAGGCAGCCTCATTTCACGCGCAATATCAGCACATGTCTGCGCATTAACCAGATGATTCAAACGGACTGATAATTCACCTTCACTTGCCTGAGGAAAAAGTTGATACAGCATTTCTGCAATCAAAAGCCCTAAAACCCGATCCCCTAGAAACTCTAGTCGTTCATAATTCCCCTGTTCCGAATCTTGTACACTCGAGTGTGTTAATGCCTTCTTTAACCTCTCTTCATCTTTAAAACGATGCCCCGTCAGCTTGAAAAGCTGATCAATCATTAGACGTTTCATCGTTGTTTCCTTGCTTGATAAGCGGCAAATCATGAACCGTATTTATGAAAGAAAACAAACGCTTCCAACGCACATCAAATGGCCAGCGCCAAACCTGCCAAGCACTTGAACCGTTACTGATAGAAAAGAAAATCACGCTCGCGCGACCAATAAGATTTTCTTCTGGAACATAGCCTACATCTAAACGACTATCATCTGAATTGTCGCGGTTATCTCCCATCATAAAGTAATGTCCTTGAGGAACTTCAAAAACTTTTGTATCATCAACTTTCGGGATGAAAGCTAAATCAAGTGTATCATAACTAACACCGTTAGGCATTGTCTCGCGATAAACCTCAACAGGATAGTTAACCTCTGTTATATCAGAATTATCAATCTCCCCCATAAAGTGACGTGAAACAGCCTCATCATTAATATAAAGAACACTTTGACGGACTTGTATACGATCACCTGGTAGCCCAACAACGCGTTTTATATAATCAATCTTCGGATTACTTGGTAAGCGAAAAACGACCACATCTCCACGTTGAGGTTGAGATGCCCAAATCCGTCCAGAAAAAAGAGGAGGAGAAAAGGGGATGGAAAAACGAGAATACCCATATGCATACTTAGAAACAAACAGATAATCTCCCACCAACAAAGTAGGACGCATTGAACCGGACGGAATACTAAAAGGCTGGAAAAAAAGTGTCCGAATAACCGCCGCTAAAAGCAGAGCCTGTACTAAAACAGAAATAAATTCACGAACCCCGCCTTTTTTTTCTTTTTTATGCACTTTATCTTTTTGGATCATCACCAACTGCCTTCTCATCACAGATATAATTTATTTCATCATAATATTCAAATAACAAAAGCACAATCTCTCACACCATCTATCCACGTGGAAGTGCTTCGATAATAATAAATGCCTGTGCCCAAGGAAAATCATCTGTTATGCTAAGATGAATAACTGCATCATGATGAGGAGGTAATAACTTTTGAAGTTGCACTTGCGCACGATTTGTTAATTGCATTATTGGTTTACCAGATGGCAAATTAACGACCCCCATGTCTTTCCAATTGATACCACAAGCGATTCCCGTTCCTAAGGCTTTAGCGCATGCTTCTTTAGCAGCAAATCTTTTTGCATAGGAAGAGGAGCTTTTTTTGAGATTTTCGGATCTATTCCTTTCAATATCCGTAAAAATACGTTGGGTAAAACGCTCACCATAGCGAACCAACATTTTCTCAATACGTCGTATATCAACCAGATCATTTCCAAGACCAACAATCATACGGTATTACCCGATCTTTCTTCCGATGAACGCTTCTTTAAAAGCCTTTTTTTTATAATCTTTTGATATCGCTTTTGTTTAAAACGAACCGTTGCTCTGTAAACACCTATATAAGATAAACCACCAAAAACAATACCTAAAAGAGTTCCACCTAAAATCATAGGACTCATAATTGTGTCCCATGCGCCTTTAAAGAGGAGAGAGAGATTTGACAATGTCAAACCATTAAATAGAGCACGAATTTGCGAAAGAGAAATCTCTTTGACATCGCTAAAAAGTGATAAACAAAAATACCCTACTTTATAATCAGCCATGACAATCAATAAAAATGTGAGTGGATTAGAAAAAATCGTCCCAATGATTGCGGCAGCAAAGTTTGCACGCAAAAGCCAAGAAAAAAATATTGCCAAAATAATATGCAACCCAAAGAAAGGGGAACAAGCTAAAAAAATGCCAACAGCAACCCCTAATGCTACTTCATGCGGTGTTGCTGATATACGCAAAATACGTTTATGTATGTAGCAAAATGAGCGAGAAAATGAACGACGTGGCCATAACCAAAGTCGAATACGCGTTACAAAATCTATTGGTTCTCGACTACGAAAAAGCATATGACTCTCAATATACATCTTTTGATGATGAAATAATTTATATCATCCAAATTAATCTTTTTAAGCTTTTGCACAAAAAAAATAGAACGACAATTAAATATTTCGACTGCCTGGTTTAATCGCTGGAAGAACAGAAAGCTCTGCAGGAAGTGCATCACTAGTATAAGAGGTTATCTCATATTCAGCAAGCGCAATCAATGGAACTCCAACATTGACCTTACCACCAGAACGATCAAGGATACATGCACTGGCCAATACCTCTGCTCCTGCTGCAACAAGCGCCTCAATAGTCTCACGAATGGAAAGACCCGTTGTCACAATATCTTCGACAATAACAACCCGTGCACCCTTCTTGATTTCAAAACGACGCAATTCAAAGATGCCATTTACACGCTCTACCCAAAGAGAAGGAACACCAAGGTGACGTGAAGTTTCATAGGAAGGAATAAGGCCGCCAATTGCGGGACCAACAACATAATCAATTTTTCCCTCGATAGATTTTTTGATTTTTTCAGCCAATCCACGACATAACTTTTCCGTCAAGTCAGCATGCATGAATACTTTCGCTTTTTGCATATAAGTCGCACTATGGCGCCCCGATGTTAAAATAAAATGCCCTTCTAGAATAGCATCTGCTTGTTTAAAAATATCAATGACATCTTGTGTATTCATTGCAAAATCTTTCTTTTTATCCATGAACCCGCCGTACTGTACTTACTGAACCTGCCTCTTTTAACTGAGAAAAAATACGATTCAAATGTTTTAAATCCCACACTTCCAAATCAATCATAATTTCTGTAAAATCCGGTGCTGTACGGATAAAAGATAAATTTTGGATATTGGCATCGTTAGCAGAAATTATTTGTGTAATTTCAGCCAAAGAGCCAGGACTATTTACAACCAAAATATTTATCCGTGCAGGAAAACGTTCATTCATTTGGGCATCAATATCCCAGCGGACATCAATCCATCGTTCTGGCTGATCATCATATGCCATCAAAGCTGAAGACTGTATTGGATAAATAACGATCCCAGCTCCGGGCTGCATAATACCAACAATCCGATCTCCAGGTACTGCTCCTTCCGGTGAAAAACGTACGGGTATATCTCCACGGGTTCCTCTAATAGGCAATGCTTTAGATTGATGATTCTCGACCATTGCATTTTTTTCATTTTCTGGAACTTTAAAAATCATACCTTGAGCATTCTCAATATTAAACCAACCTTCTTCCCCAGGCTTAAAAGATGACTTTTGTACCACACGGTGATCTTGATAATCAGGATAAACCGCTTTAATCACATCAGCGGAAAACAGCTCTCCACGCCCAACAGCAGCCAATACATCCTCTACATCTTTACGTGCTAAACGTGGCAAAACTTTCTTCAAAACGTCTTTTGAAAATTGTTTTCCCATATATTCAAATGAACGCTCGAGAATACGATATCCTAAACCCGAATATTGTTTACGTACCGCGGCACGACTTGCTCGTCGAATAGCTGAACGTGCTTTACCTGTGACAACAAGAAATTCCCATGCAGCTGGCGGAATTTGAGCGTGTGAACGAATAATATCAACCTCATCACCATTTTTTAATTTGGTCATTAAAGGCATAATACGACCATTGATTTTTACACCCACACAAGAATCACCGATGTCTGTATGGACGGCATAAGCAAAATCAATAGGCGTAGCTCCTTTAGGAAAAGCAATTAATCGACCTTTCGGCGTAAAACAAAAAACTTGGTCTTGAAAAAGCTCAAGCTTTGTGTGTTCTAAAAATTCTTCCGGATTATCTCCATCTGACAAAGATTGAATCGTTTGACGCAACCATGCATACGCATTTGTTTCATTTGATAACCTCGAAGCCGAATAATTAGAACCTTGCTCTTTATAAATGGAATGTGCCGCAACGCCATATTCAGCAATTTCATCCATAGCAGCAGTTCTAATCTGCAATTCAACACGTTGTCGCGATGGTCCCACAATCGTTGTATGAATGGAACGATAATCATTCTGCTTTGGTATAGAAATATAATCTTTAAAACGACCAGGAACCATTGGCCACGTCGTATGAATGACACCAAGAGCGCGATAACAATCATGCACTGTTTCAACAATCACACGAAATCCAAAAATATCGGATAATTGTTCAAAAGAAAGCGCCTTGCTTTCCATTTTGCGAAAGACGGAATACGATTTTTTCTGACGGCTTTTAACATTCGCTTTAATGCCATGCTCGAAAAAAAGTTTTGTCAACTCGTTTTCAATTGTGGAAAGCAAATCACGATTGCGTTTTGATAACTCAGAAAGACGATTGGTAATCGTACGATAACCTTCTGGATTTAAATAAAAGAAAGAAAGATCCTCTAATTCCTCGCGCATATCTTGCATACCCATACGACCAGCAAGCGGCGCATAAATATCCATCGTCTCCTCAGCAATTCGCCGACGTTTATCATCACGCATAACACCAAGGGTGCGCATATTATGAAGACGATCAGCAAGTTTGACTAAAAGAACACGAACATCATCAGAGATGGCAATAAGAAGCTTACGAAGATTTTCTGCCTGTACGGCTTTCTTTGATACAAGATCAAGCTTATTAAGCTTTGTAAGTCCTTCAACCAACTTCCCAATTTCAGAACCAAAAAGCTGATCAATTTCTGCTCGTGTAGCGCTTGTATCTTCAATTGTATCATGCAAAAGAGCAACAGCAATCGTCGCCTCATCCAACCGCATATCTGTCAAAATAGCAGCAACTTCTAAAGGATGAGAAAAATAAAGATCACCTGAAGCACGCTTTTGATGTGCATGCTTTCTCATTGCATAATCATAGGCCCTGTTTAAAAGAGCCTCATCTACGTCAGACTTGTAACGTTGAACACGTCCAACAAGCTCACACTGACGCATCATACGAGCATATCCTTTATCTTTTCACACCCCTAATCCTTATTGAACACGTCTTATCAATAAAAGACAAGAAAAATAACTGCTCCTTACAGACAAGGTATCTTTACTCCTGTAATATAATATCTTTACTCCTGTAATATAAAATGCCGCAATTAATAATCGTCACTTTTTTCTGGAACAACCAAACCCTCAATACCCGCTAAAAGCTCTTCCTCTGACATATGATCAAATGAAGTACCTTCTTCTTGCGACGACGTATTAAAAACACTTTCAGCTTCACCTGAATGGGTAATAAATTCACTTGCCATTTCTGGCTCATCTACTTCCACATGCTTTTGCAGCGAATGAATAAGGTCTTCCTTTAAATCAGCAGGCGACAATGTTTCTTCTGCTATTTCACGCAAAGCAACAACTGGATTTTTATCATTATCACGATCAACCGTAATCTGCGCTCCTTGTGAAATCTGACGCGCCCGATGACCTGCTAAAAGTACCAATTCAAAGCGGTTGTCAACTTTATCAATACAATCTTCTACCGTTACGCGGGCCATTTATGCCTCTTTCTCAAATAAAAAAATTTAATAGCGGATAGAGGAGTATATACAATAATCAAAATAAAACACAAGAAAAACAACACAAACTTTTATATTTTTTGATTAAAGAACTTATTTAAGAAAATTCTTGGAAAATTTATAAAAATGTATAACCTATTCATGCTCGTTATCAAAGCTGCTCTTAAAAGCATTCCAATAGATTGGCTTCAAACAAGGGGAGGTCTTTCTTGACAAAATACTTGTCTGGAGTCTTCATCCTTTTAAAAGGAACACCAGCTGTTTAAAATCCTTTGCAATAACGACAGCCTTATGCATACTTTTTATGATAATATCTTTATTTAAAGAGAGAACTTTTTTTCTTTGAACATCATGTGTATTGTACTCTTATTCATCAAATAAATTACTGAAAGATTACCTCTCTGTACATAATAATTAGCAATAAGTTTATATTAAACTTTATTTATATTCATTATAGATTGTTTATCAAAACATAACCCGTCATATACGCTATACAAAGACTCAAAAAAATAGAAAAAATGATTGATGCCTAACACCACGAATAGCCAATTAACATCGCTTTGCCCAGAACCACCCCAAAATTGCAATTTATGTCCTAGGCTCCATCAGTTTATCGCTGACTGGCGTATCAAAGAACCAAGTTGGTATAACGCACCGGTGCGCCCCTTCTTTCCTTATAAAGGAGCAGACACAACGCGCCTTCTTATTGTCGGGCTTGCTCCTGGATTACGCGGAGCAAATCGAACTGGACGTCCATTCACTGGTGATTATGCTGGGCACTTACTTTATTCAACTTTAAAAAAATTTGGTTTTGCCCAAGGAACCTTTGAAGAAAGAGCAGACGATACTCTTGAGCTGATTGATGCAGCAATCGTCAACTCTGTTCGTTGTGTTCCCCCAGAAAATAAACCCACCGGTGCAGAAATTAACACGTGCCGCTATTTCTTCTCACCTCTTTTAACAAATCTTCCCAAACTTAAAGCCGTTATTACCTTAGGCACCATTGCGCACCATTCAACGATACGTGCCCTTAATGCAAAAGTTTTAGCTCACCCTTTTGGACACGGCGAAATTCATAACATCGGCAGATTACGCATCTTTTCGAGCTATCACTGTTCTCGTTATAATACAAATACTGGACGCTTGACAGACGCCATGTTTCACCAAATTTTTCAAGCAGCAAAAACATACTTAGATCAATGCTAAAACTGTTTTAAACCAGCGCTATAAATAAAGGATATCTAAATCGCATCCGTCATCCATATCTTTTTAAAAGTCTTGCTTTTTCACGTCCCCAATCGCGTTTTTTTTCCGTTTCGCGCTTATCATGAAGCTTTTTTCCCCGCGCTAGAGCAATCTCCAACTTAACACGCCCTCGTTCATTAAAATAAAGTTTAAGAGGAACAAGTGTCATTCCTTCACGAGACGTTGCATTAAAAAAACGTGCCATCTCACGTTTTGAAAGTAATAACTTGCGCAAACGTCGCGGTTCATGATTAAAACGATTAGCCTGCGTATATTCAGGAATATAGCTGTTTACTAACCATAATTCCCCATTCTCAAAACTCGCATAGCTTTCAGCAATATTGGCATGATTAGAACGCAAGGACTTTACTTCCGCTCCCTGAAGGACAAGACCGGCCTCGAGATTATTAAGGATTTCAAAATTAAAACGTGCTTTACGATTGTCAGCAATTATTTTCCGTACGGGCGCGTTCTTTTTTTTATTCATGGCTTTGTCAATATCATTTTATGCTTTTAAAATACCAGCATGACTGAGGGCTACATCAATAATCTTCTTTGTTCTTTCTGTTAATGGAACAATCGGAGAACGCACAGTATCACCACAAAATCCTAATTTTGCAGCAGCATATTTAATACCCGCTGGACTAGGCTCAATAAATACAGCACGATTAAGAGGCATCAAGCGATCATTTAATTCTCGTGCTGTTTTATAATCACCACGAAAACAAGCAGCTTGAAGCTCTGCACACAGCTTTGGAGCAACATTGGAGGAAACTGAAATACACCCCATACCTCCATGTGCATTAAAACCTAACGCTGTACAATCATCACCGGAAAGCTGTACAAAATCCTTCCCACACTTTTCACGTTGTTCACTAACGCGTTCAATTCTGCTCGTTGCATCTTTTACACCAATGATATTTTTAAAATCTTGATAAAGGTCTTTCATCGTTTCCACAGCCATATCGATAACAGAACGACCAGGAATATTATAAATTATAATCGGAATAGAAACAGCTTTGGCAATGGAAGAAAAATGTTTGTATAAACCAGATTGATTTGGTCTATTATAATAGGGAGTGACAACCAAAACTGCATCTGCACCAGCTTTTTGCGCGTATTGTGCAAGCTCTACAGCCTCACTTGTGCTATTTGATCCCGCTCCAGCAACAACAGGAACACGCTTTGCGACCTGCTCAACACACAATTCTATAATCCGCTTATGTTCTTCATGACTTAACGTTGCTGATTCACCGGTTGTCCCAACTGGGCTTACACCATTAATCCCTTGTGTAATCTGCCATTCAATAAAATCACAAAACGCCTTCTCATCAATTGCGCCCTTATTATCAAACGGTGTAATAAGCGCAGTTATAGCTCCCTTGAGCATGATAAACTCCCTATAATATTCGCTTTTATTTTTTTAATAATCGCCTTTTATAAATTTTAAATAGAGCATAATCTTGCTCTATCATTGAAGCAAGATGAATTTCAAAAAAAGCCCTCATAAGATGAAAATGTCCCTCCTTAAATGTTGCACATTTATTTAAAATAAACCGTCTATATTAACGCGTTTTTCATGCTTGTGTTCTATAAATCCTTAAGTTTTTACAAAAAGCAAGGTCTCAAGGTCTTTTCTCTATGCGTGTATTTTCCACCTCTCTTTTCGTATCAACCTTTACTGCACTTATACTGGCAATAAGAATTTTATTTTCAAGTGCATCCGCGCAAACACCTCTTTTGCACGGGAAAGCGCCAATCCCTTTGGTGCGCCCTACTCCCTTTACCGAAAAAGGAGCTCAAGAGCCTCTTCAACAGATACACACGACATCACACAATACTGCTACACTTCAGCAACTGAAAGCTGGGCTAGATGCACTAGCAAACAACAATATTGCAAAAACAATAAATCTTCGTAATTCAATGGAAAAACATAGCCTTGATCGTCATATTTTGACATGGGCGCTGGGGATATCAAACAAAGCTAATATACCAAGTTCTGAAATATTTAATGCAATCAACATGCTAAAAGGATGGCCCGGTATAGAAACGATGCAACGCAATGCTGAACGTGCTTTTCTTAACGAAACCAACGTCTCACGCGCAATCATCCAAAAATTTTCTCATCACCCGCCCCAAACAGCGCAAGGAATGGCTCTCTTCGCTAAAGCACTTATCGCAACGGGACAAACCACTCGTGCTCAACACGTTATTGCACCGTGGTGGCATAAGACACAGCTTAATGCAAAAGAAGAAACATTTGTTCTTAAAAATGCAAGCGTTGCATTAAAACCTATTGATCATTTGAAACGCATGCAATTTATGCTGTATGCATATCGTTTTGATTCAGCAGCACGCGTTGCAAAATTAGCCCATGCTCAATCTCTTTTTGATGCTTTTGTGGCCGTTGAAAAAAATGACCCTAGAGCTACACAAAAATTAAAAGCTGTAGAGAGATCATGGCAAAAAGATCCTCTTTTTCAGTTTGCTCGAATACGCCATCTTCGACGAACAGAGCAATATAATGCAGCCGCAGCACTCATGATGAAAACATCAAAAGATGCATTCCGCCTTATGAACCCTCATTCATTGTGGAAAGAACAACGCGCCCTTTCTCGTGAAATGCTCGATTTAAATAAACCAAAAATTGCTTACCAACTCGTTGCAATGCACACTGGTATAACATCTGCATTAGCTATCGATGCTGAGTTTCATGCAGGATGGTACGCACTACGGTTTCTTCATAACCCTAAATTGGCAATGCAGCATTTTTCACGTATTCCTCAACTCTCTTCTTCACCTTTTTCTGCATCACGTGGATATTACTGGATGGGACGAACAGCAGAAACGCTAGAAGAACATAAAAATGCCCAGCATTACTTTCATCGCGCAGCTCATTTTGGTGCAACTTACTATGGTCAATTAGCCGCTGCACGACTCAACCAAAAAAAGCTTAAAGTTTTCTTTCCCAAACCAACAACCGCTGAGCGACAACATTTTAGTGCACGAAAAGCGATCAAAGCAATTCAACGTCTTGAAGCAGCCGGCTATGCTGATTTTGCTAAAATTTTTTATAGAGAGCTCGGAAAAAAAATAGAAAGCCCCGGCGAATTAGCCCTTCTGGCTGTTATGGCAGAAAAAAATGGAGACTATTATACCAGCCTCAAAATTGGAAAAATGGCTGTTTTTCAGGGAAAAAATGTCGGTGCACTCTCTCATCCTCTGGGAGCTATACCAGCTTCTACTAATATTTCTGTAGAAGAAAAATCGCTTATCTATGCCATTGCACGCCAAGAAAGCGAATTTAATCCAACAGCCATATCAAAAGCAGGCGCACAAGGTATACTCCAATTGCTTCCTAGAACAGCAAAAGCATTGGCAAAAAAATACTCAATCGCATGGTCTCCTAAAAAATTTAGCAGTGATGCTCATTATAATGCAACATTAGGTGCCCATTTTCTCAATGAACAATTGGAACGTTTTAATGGATCCTATATACTAACTCTTATTGGCTATAATGCGGGTCCCCGTCGAGTCAATGAATGGATAAAACGTTATGGCGATCCTCGAGGACAATCTCTCGATAACGTCATTGATTGGATTGAGCGTATTCCTTATACAGAAACACGTAATTACGTGATGCGTGTCATGGAAAATTATGGTGTCTACAAAGCAAGACTCACTGGGAAAATAGATATAAAAACCGACCTGCTTTCTGGTCGACGGAAATGATATGCCTTAACTTCCCAAATAGTATTTGAAAGTGTTCATAAGAAGTGTTTTTATTCCTTTTTAAATAATACCCACATACCAACCTGCTTATGATATATATAAGCAAGTAATTTTAATTGATTCAGTATCAATAAATTCGAAATGAGAAAACCCTACGCTATTCAGATCTTTTATTTCAAACACAAAATGATAAATTATCATTATAAATCAACATGTTGTACAAATAGTTCATTTCTTCTCAACATAAACGACAATATCATAGATGATTACAAATAGGTCATTTTTTTACTGTTGCTTATTAGTGTCAATATTCAAATCTTGTACAACAGCATATTTTAAGACTATTTTGTTCTGCTTATAACATTTCTATACCAAATAAGAGTACGTTATTATGTATATCGTTTGGATTATCTCTAATAACAGAAAGACAGACTCATTGAGTTAGAAAGCTTTAAAGACAAACAATTCTCTTCTACCCCTTCCCTTTTCATTCGGGTTTACGACTTTTAAATATGTCAATATCTTTTAATGATGAAGATAAAGCTTTGCTTTTTTCCCCCATTTTTACATATAAGCTCACATCCTTCACACAAAACAGAGCATCTCAAAATAGTATGTTTTTCTTATTTATATTCTTGTTTTATTTTAATGTTTCTAAGGCCATTTCACAACGGTGTATCTGAAAAGTATTTACGAAAATCCTCTCACGAATGGTATAAAAATCGATGAGACACGATTAACCTTTACTGAATAAAAGCTATAGCTCTATCATCCCTTAACTCCCAATGTTGTAACAGCCCTTTCATTTAGAGCATTCATAAGAAATATATTCACTGCTTTTTAGAAGTTTTATATCCATGCTCCCCCTCAACTTGTGTCATAAGTAAGCGAATGGTTTTGATTGATACAACGTCAAAAAAATCGAACGAACTATATTTTAACTTTTGTTAAAATTATAAATAATTATTATAAATCAATATATTATAAGAATAAGCGCCCTATATAAAAAATCAGCTAAATATCAGGGATACTCTGATTATTTTATTCACTTTTGATAGTGGTGGTGGTGGAAAAGAACCAACGCGTTGAAGTGCCGCCATCGCTAATCGATCAAGTTCCGGATTACCAGCAGAGACTGCCACACGACTAGAAAAAATACTCCCCTGCTCATGCACCATAAATTCTAACTTCACCGTTCCTTTTGCACGACTGGTACGCTGTCCCACAATATAATTTTTTTGCCTTTCTAATTGTGACTGTACCTTTGCTAACCACTCCATTAACAACATATCTTCAAGCCCTGCCGTACCGACGCCCTTGTTGGTGGAAGAAGAACGTACCGCCTTTGCATTGGAGCGCTTTACTACAGCCTTTGGCATCGGTATTGTTTTTTTGATAAACGCTTTATGTTCCACTTTTTGAGGAAGGGGTTCTTCCAAAGACTTTAAGTCATCTTGTTCTATCATATGCTGAGGTTCTTCCGATTGAACTTCATCCACGGATTCCAATTCCTCTGACTCCTGCTCTAAAAGATCAGACTGTAATACTTTTGGCTCTGTATTAATATCCGACTCTGTATGAATATCTGACAAATCTGTATCAACATCCGGATAGACAGTTTCTTGCACAAAAGTCAGCTCAATCTCCGACGAGAGCAAGCCATTACCTACACCCGTACTTTGAAAATAAAATTGCGCTCCCAATAATACATGCAAAAATAAAGCTCCAACAAATGCACCAATCCAAAGAGTTAATAATTGCGTCGTATTTGCAAAATTCATCATTTCTTCTGCCACTATTTTAAGCTTAATATTGGTGTTCAATCTCATTAAAACAGGCTATTTTGAAATTGCAACTTTTTTCTTGACTGATTTTGTCATGTTTAATATGGTTTTCTAGTGATTTTGTCTTGTTGGCAAAATCATTTCTGCTTGGCTGGCAAGTTTTAATCAGCGGGTCCAGCCTTTTTGTATGTAAGTAAAATTTCAAAACAGAGAGGGGATGTTTAAAAAGGTTGTGATGTGTTATGCAAATAAGACGAAAAAATATCTATAAAAGCTGTGTGATTTTAAGTGCATTATCGGTCTGTATGCCTTCATTTGTTTTTGCACGAAATAAAGATGGAGGTGCTGTCACTGAACTCAAACCAATTGTTATTGAAGAGAAAAAAATAGGAACGGCCTTGGATTCGGTCACTATTTTGACAGATCGAAAAACCGCGAAGGATATTCGTGAGAAGCAAATAACTGATGCCTATGATATTAGTCGTCTTTATCCAACCGTGGGGTATAACCCAAGCAATAACAGTTTTGTCATGCGTGGTTTAGAAGCAAACCGTGTTCTCACAACAATGGATGGTATTGTTCTTCCATGGTTCAATGATATATTGCGTGAGAACAGTGGTAACACAATGTTTGACTTTAGTGCGCTTTCCACACTTGATGTTATTCAGGGATCGGATTCTAGTCTTTATGGCTCTGGTGCACTAGGAGGAGTTGTTGCGTTGCGTACCCTTGATCCTGAAGATCTTATCACAGAAGGAAAAAATTGGGGTGGTCTTATAAGAGGTGGTTATCATTCTGTTGATAATAGTTGGCACGTAGATCAAGCTGTTGCAATGCGTGCTCAACAAACGTTTTTGCTTTTCCAAGGTTCTTATGCGGAAGGTCATGAGCGCAAAAATATGGGAACTCTAGAAGGCTATGAAGAGCGCACACGTAAAAACCCTGCTCATTTTGACCAAAATAATTTGCTCTTTAAAATTCACCAATACCTTGATGACAATCACCGGCTTGGTTTTACAGCAGAGCGTTTTGGTCACAATATTGATACACATTTATTGAATGCTTCTGACAGATATGCCCCTGGTTCCGTTTATGAGAAGGACGACAAACTCCGTGAACGCTTTTCTCTTTCTTATGACTATAACGGCAATGAAGATGCTATTTTTGATGCGTTTCGTGGACAGATTTATTGGCAAAGACAGTCAAGTCATGATATTACGACTTCATTTCGTGTTTCGGCACCCAAAGGGGATTTTTTGAGAGATAATTTTTTGCGTAATACCAATTATGGTTTCAATGCTGATGCTCTCAAGAAAGTTCATATTGGCACTGTAGATCATACGTTAAAGCTTGCCGCTAATGTCGTGTCATCTAAGTTTCATCATTATTTGTTCGGGAAAGATAATTGTCACTTGCCGGAAAATGCACGGGGGTGCCTCTTTGTACCCGCTAATCGGTCAGATTCACCAGATACAAATGGCTATAATTTGGGTTTTGTTTTTGAAGATGAAATTGGCTTTGCTGATAACCATTTCCGTATAACACCTGGAATTCGTTATGATTGGTATAAGTATATCCCTCAGAAAACGTCTTCTTATGAGAAAGCTCTGCTTTCTGACAAATTTCCTCCAGAAAGAAATGGTTCACGTTTTTCTCCCAAATTACGTGTGGAGTGGGATGTTCGTGATCAAGTAACGCTCTATGCTCAATGGGCACAGGCTTTTCGTGCACCACGTGTTGCAGAACTTTACGTCTCTTATATGAAACCCCCTGCTTATTACTCGAAGGGCAACCCTGATCTAAAAGCAGAAACGAGCAATGGGTATGATGTTGGCATAAGGTATGGAAATGGAAATTTCGGTGGTTCACTCAGTGCCTTTTTCAATCAATACAAGGACTTCATAGATACTGTGGATATAGGGCCATCAGAGGAATACCGATTGGGACGTCGCCATTATACAAATCGTGCGAATGTGCGTATTTATGGTGCTGAAGCAAAAATACATTTGGCTCTTAATGATGGATTCCATAGCAATTTTTCTCTTACCTATTCGCAAGGAAAGGATCTTGATAAAGATGAATATCTTAACTCAATTCCAGCTTTAAAAGTGATTGCTGGGATCGGATATGCAAAAGAAATCTGGGGAGCAGACGTCGTGCTTACCTCATCTGCCAAACGTGATAAAGTTGCTAAGGAATCGGACTATCAAAAAATTCCAGGTTATAATATTATTGATGTGTCAGGTTGGTTGAAGCCCTTTGGTGAAAAGGGTCCTGTTATAAGGGCTGGTGTTTATAATCTGTTCAATCAAAAATATTGGAATGTATCAGATCTTCCTTCCGGTGAAAGCTCAACGCCGAAGGATTATTATAGTCAGCCTGGTCGCAACTTTAAAGTTTCGTTCGTGCAAAAATTTTAGTCACTTTTGTTAACCATTAGATCAATGAAAAAGGTTATATCGGTAAAGAATAAATTATTGCGTTTCTGTTCTCATTGTCCTTTGAACAACAAATTTTGATGTTAGCGCTTTAACTCTTTGTAATTTATCGGTTTTTATTGTTCTACTGTTGATAAAATAAGGGCTTATTTGGTGGTGGGTTGAACCATTAGTTGATAGTGGTTCGACTTACTTTTTTTGATTTGAAAAATTAAACAATTAACCTTTAAACAGGTAACATAAGGATAAGCCCATGTCATACACAGCCGAAATGATTATTCGCTTGCGTGAAGAAAAAAAAGAGATGCGTAGCCGCGATTTCGCGGACTCTATTGGTATATCCGAAGCAGAACTCATTGCGGCTTATTGTACAATTGGAAAAGCAAAAAAACTACGCGCTGATGTCGCTACTCTCTTGGAAAATGCTCCTAAACTTGGAATAGTCATGGCATTAACACGGAATGAAAATGCTGTCCATGAAATAACAGGATGTTTTGAGAAGATTGTTCAAAGTCAGCATATTCCGATAACACTCGGTGAAATTGACTTGCGTATTTTTTCAAAACAGTGGAAGTTTGGTTTCGAGCATGACGTGACTATTCTCGGAACACCTATGAAAAGTCTGCAATTTTTTGATCAATATGGCATTGCTATTTTCAAACTCTATTCTCAAGACGCAACAAATATGGAAGAATGGGCTGCACTTGTTGAAAAGTTGCTTCATGACGATCAATCATCCGCACTTGATATTTCTCCCGCTCCTACTCCAGTACAATGTGATACGGCAAAGTTAGATGTTGAAAAGTTCCGAGATCGTTGGCGACAGATGACTGATGTGCATCAACTTCATGGAATTATTTCTGAACTGAAAATTAATCGACATAATGCTGTAAAACATGCCGGAAATGAATTTGCCGATGAGTTAAAAATAGAAGCTGTTGAGATGATGCTCAAACAAGTTGCACAAGAAGAGTTACCAATTATGTGTTTTGTTGGAAATAAAGGATGTATCCAAATTTTCACTGGGCAAGTAAAGAACATTAAGCAAATGGGACCTTGGCTTAATGTTCTCGATCAGAAATTTCACCTCCATTTACTCGTTTCTGGAATCAAGAAGGTATGGCGTGTTCGCAAACCTACAATTGATGGGTATGTCAACTCACTTGAAGTTTTCGATAAAGATGATGAGATGATTATTCAATTCTTTGGCGTACGCAAGGAGGGCCAAAAAGAACGTGAAGATTGGCGCTCTTTATTGAATGGTTTACCATCGCGTCAAGAAAACAGCAGTAACTAAGATAAGGTAAGGTCAGACATGTTCATATCTCTTTTGCATAGGTTATCAAACCTTTTCCTTATGTGTTTACTGCTCTCTCTTACCTGTTTTTCTAAACAAGTGATTGCTGAACCCACAACCCGTTTTCCTGAAAATGCTCGAATTGTTTCTATCGGCGGAGCACTTACAGAAATTGTCTATGCATTGGGAGCCCAAGATCAACTTATCGCCCGTGATAGTACAAGCGTCTACCCACAAGAAGCGCTCAAGCTTCCTGTGCTTGGATATATGCGTGCTCTTTCACCTGAGGGTGTTTTATCACTTGCTCCAGAGGGCATATTACTTGTTGAAGGAAGCGGTCCTGCTTCAACAATTGATATTCTCAAAAAAACATCAATACCTCTGGTGATCATACCAGAAGACTACTCCCGTGAAAATGTGATAGAAAAGATTCGCCTCGTTGGCCAAGCTATTCATCGAGAAGTGCAAGCGGCTGCGTTAATTGAAAAATTGAAGCGTAATTTTTTAGAAAACGATGCGCTTTTGGCGAAAGTAACAACACCAAAGCGTGTTCTTTTTGTTTTCTCTGTGCAAAATGGACGCGTCATGGCATCTGGAACAGGTACTGCAGCTGATAGTATGATAAAACTTTCAGGTGCTATCAATGCTATCACCGATTATAAAGGATATAAACTTCTCAATGGCGAAGCGTTATTGAAATCAGATCCTGATGTTATCTTACTTGTAAAACATGGTGCAAGATCAACCAGCATTGATAAGATTTTAGCCATACCGGCAGTTCAAGCAACAACAGCAGCAAAAAATCATGCCATAAAACAGATGGATGCTATGTATTTTTTAGGATTTGGTCCACGCACTGCAGACGCATCAAGAGAGCTTATTGAGATACTTTATGGTGCAAATCAAAACGGTAAGAGCTGATAAAAATGGTAGACGGTACATCCATGATGCATTTACCTGAAGCAAAAGAAGGTAAAAAAATAAACCGTTCAAAGCAGGGGAGGATTTTATTATTAAGCTTAATAATATTCCTTATCTTCAGTATTTTTGGTGGGCTCTTGAATGGTGCTGCAAAGGTTTCTTTCGTTGATCTCCTCCATGTAATGCTTACACAAGATTTTTCAGTAAGTAGTAAAACGCGTGATTACCTCGTGCTTATCGACATAAGGCTTCCCCGTGTTATCTTTGGATTGTTGATTGGAGCAGCTTTAGCTGTCTCTGGTGTTCTTATGCAAGGGCTTTTCCGTAATCCTCTTGCAGATCCTGGAATTATAGGCGTATCAGCAGGTGCTGGACTTGGAGCAGTCTTAGCAATTGTTGTCGGTATTGCTTTTCCTGTTTCATTGACACCTTTTCTAGAGCCTTACAAAGTTATCATAGGTGCTTTTTTTGGTGGACTTTTATCAACGATTATTCTCTACATAATAGCAACGCATAATAGCTTTACCTCTATTGCAACCATGCTGCTTGCTGGTATTGCTCTTGGTGCATTAAGCAGTGCAGTTGTTGGAACATTGATTTTTATCGCAAATGACCAACAACTCCGTGATATCACTTTTTGGAGTCTTGGCTCTCTTGCGGGCGCTACATGGTTGAAAGTATGGCTCGTTCTCCCTTTCATCGTTATTGGTCTTCTTTTCTCTCCCTTTTTATCACGAGCACTTAATGCCCTTGCTCTTGGAGAAGCTGTTGCTGGCCATATTGGTTTCCATATTCAACGCGTTAAAAATATTGCTATTCCCCTTGTTGCTCTTATGTGTGGTAGTGCTGTTGCTGTCAGTGGTGGTATTGGTTTTATTGGTATTATTGTTCCTCATATTTTACGTCAACTCATTGGCCCTGATCATCGCTATCTCATTCCTTGCTCTGCTCTCTTGGGAGCAGCATTACTTATTTTTGCTGATACGTTTGCACGCTTAATTGTTGCCCCCGCAGAATTGCCGATTGGAATTGTAACAGCACTTTTTGGGGCACCTTTCTTTCTATGGATCCTTATATGCAAACGAGGAACAGACTTTTCATGATTGAAGCGACAAATATTTGTGTTCAGCGCGGAAAGAAGCAGATTCTTAAACACATTAATCTTCAAGCTAAAAGTGGTGCTTTTACCATTATTATTGGTCCTAATGGATCAGGAAAAAGTACTTTTATCAAAGCACTGAGTGGAGAAATTCCCTACAGTGGAAAAATAACCTTAAATGGTTATAATGTATGCCAAACAAAAACTCATGAAATGGCAACCATGCGCGCTGTGCTACCACAATCAACAACATTGGCATTTCCATTCTTAGTCTATGAAGTAGTAGAACTTGGTCTCTCCGCGAACCAATTCACCATCGCAAAAGATGAATTGAAAAACCTTACCCAAAAGGTTTTAGAATGCGTTGGTCTTGCTAACTATAGTGATCGATATTATCACCAATTATCAGGCGGAGAACAAGCTAGAGTACAACTTGCTCGTGTCCTTTGCCAAATCTGGAAACCTGTTCATAATGGAATTCCTCGCTGGATGATATTAGATGAACCTATTGCTAACCTCGACATCCAACACCAGCTTGTTGTTATGGATATTGCCAAAAATTTTGCCCATTCTGGTGGCGGCGTTCTTGCTGTTCTTCATGACCTCAATCTCGCAGCACATTATGCAGATAACATGATTTTGCTCAAGGAAGGAGAGGTTTATTGCGAAGGAAATGCAACTAACGTTTTGACAACACAAAATCTCCGCGATGTTTATCATTGTTCTTTAAACGTTTCTGAATTACCTAAAGAAGATATCCCATTTATACTCCCTCAAACGGCATCCTCCTATGAAATTAGATCTCTAAGCTATCGGTTTCAATCTAAAAACTAAAGTCCATAGAAAAATAAAACATGCAAATATTCAAGAATTTTTTTTATTTTTATATGAGCTTTTTTTGTCATCTGTCATTTTAAAAAATTGTTTTTTTGACTCTCTCAAGTATCATATTAACAGTATAGATTTCCTCTTCATATGCTAGAAAATAACGCGGAATTGCTCCGCGTTAACAAAATTATCAGGGTGGATGGATTATTATTACTCAAACATACTCATGATTTTATAGCATAGACAACGGTTGCATTAACAGGGCGCGTTTCTGCCTCACCCGTATGGGAAAGAGTTACCTTGTGTGTATGTGCACCAGCAGAACCTGTTCTCCCTTTCAGGGTCGCATTATAGGTATAATGATTTGGTAGTCTCCCAATATCACCAACTGGCCATCCTACCCCTTGATACTCAAAATTATGCGTATGCTCGCCTGCATTTTCAATACTCCCAATATGCGTATGCGATTTTATGCTATCTTGTTGTTTATCTGCAAATTTTCTACCACTATCTAAACCCCGACCATTATCAAAGCCGCGTAAAAACATGCCTCTAAAATCAGGAACTTTAAAAGTTTTATTGCTGTCTTTTCCCCATTTATCACCTATTGCGTTGAATAACTGCGGATAATCTTCACGCTTATAGACCTTACCATCACACAAAAGCCAACCATTTGGCACATTTTGCATAGCAAATGTTGCAATAAATCCAGAGGGAAAACTTTCTATCTTTGGTGGTGTAGGATTTAATAAGTACCACCCCTCATGCTCTTTTATTAAAACACCATTATTGTATACCATTTCATAAATGCCATCTGTTTGAAATTCTCCACCTTCTAATGGTATAACTCCCGCATCAGTTGCTTTATAGATAAGCTTTTCTCCTATATTATTAACAGTTATTTTTGTCGAGCCAATATTTACACCACAAGCTTTAAAACGTATGACGATATCATTGTTGTATTTCTTTATAGGCGAAACTGTCTTTAAGGTAATTAATGTTGTTTTATCTTCCACATTTACTATAAAGCTTGAATTAATAGATCCACCATTATCTGCAAGATATTCACGCACGCGCTGCATCATCGCCCGTGCACTATCATTAACAGAACTAGGCGGCTGACCTTCTGCCCAATTAATGATACTATCTGAATAAGCATTTTCATCAGCCTTTAGAGACCAATCGTAAATATTAGACATTATAAATCCCCCATTATTTTCATAGTTTTTTTAACAAATTCTCGTTCTGTGCACTAAAATGTGCTGCCGCTGTTGATTGGTACATCATAATCACTGCACCATCCGTATTTACGCATTTTACCTCTCTTCACTCCTTACAATTTAATAACCTAAATTCACCAGATGCTTTTCATAACATTAGTATTAATGTTTTCTCTTCTAATGTGTAATGTAACACCTCATCTGATGTTACTTAATATCTTGTTTTGTTGCTTTGCTGTTGTTATATAATTATTTTTTAAATCTTGCATCTTGTTGCAAAATTTATAAATACTGTTCAAAATTTTCCTTATTATGGATTTCATACAACCATTATCGAATGTAATAACTTATCATCCACATAGAAAGTTTCTGATTTAAACATTATCTTTTTTTATTTTTTTCAATAGTTTAAATCTATCGCGTTGATATTTTAAAACAAAAAAACTCTATCTTTTGGCTATCACTTGTATTAAAATTTTAAAAGTTAGCTTCAACTTCGTTGCATGCTTCATTATGTTTTTATTCACATGCAGATGCTTTGTTATATTTTATTCAATTTATTCCTGAAATTGTATTACAAGGTCAGCACCAATGTTTTTTTGAACAAGCTTTTGTCTAATCTAAATGCACCATAGAAAATATATTCAATATGGACATTTCTTCACACTTTCATTGAACTGGAAATGAAATACTTTGAAATACTAAAGAAACACCACACACCCTCACCAAATCTGAAGGTTGTATCCAATCCGGAAAATATTAAAAAACATAACCTAGCACCCTCCCCCAATTTTTATGAACAATACCCTTGTTTTTTAAACGCCCCGTAATCAAATTCTCCCCTCCCGCACTTAGCATATCTCTATATATATTATTATATGTATATTTTTTTTGCAAGAATAATAAATCATTCTCAACAACATCTTGCAATTATTGGTGCTCTTCTCTATTCTTTCCGGCGTTTACCTCATTATTTAGTATAAGTGCACTACTTAAAAATGATTTTTTTACAAGATCTAAAAGATAAACTGTTTTTTATATCTTTCATAATGTTCATAACCAGTTTTATGGTATTAGTGGGACAATGCAAAGCGATTATAGAATGCTATAATAGTGTAGATAAAGAACTCACTAACGAATTTACCTATGAGTCTCTTGTTAACACATTTGTCTATCTCTGGAGTATACCAATCATCTTTTCCTGTATAGCTGCAGCTTTTATATGGCTACCAATTGTAACATTGCTAATAATAGCAATATTAGTGGGAATTTGGTTACTCCTCCTCATAATTCCCTACTTATTCCAAAATTAGTTTTTGGCTTTGTTAATCATTATCATAATAATTCTTTGTTTGCGTTTGTTTTATTTATTACCTATTTTAGTGTTTAAAAATTTTTTTGATGAAAATTTACTCAATTTTTCTCTTGTTCTATTATAATAATAAGAGCACTTCGTTATAATTAGAAAGCTTTTTGTATATAATTAATGATTTTTTATCTGTAATATTGTTGCATGATATCACATGACTATTGAATAACTTTACCTTGAAAACAAAGAGCTTTATGTCTCAGAAAATGAATTTTTGCCTCGTCTTAAGCTAAAACACAGCGCTTTGTGCGCATTTCTATTGCAAACTAATTAATGAATTTACGTAGTACTTTATGCTGAGATACATCCTTTTTCTTTCCTCTCTCTTCCAACTCTTTAAAAGTGTTGATGAAATTTCAAGATGAAAAGCCTTTGTTCATTTTCATCATCATTTTTTAATTCCGCTTTACGATTTTTAAAACATTCAAGGCAATATTATTTTTAATAATAAAGATTAGGTATTGTTTCACGCTTTTGTTTATCGCATTCTTAATGGGAACATCCCCTCATGAAAAATAGAATGCCCCACACAAAATATAATGATAAGCTATTACAGATCATCATCTTTAAGCTTTTGAAGATACAAGCTGGAACCCATCATACATTTTGTTGGCCCCCACATTGCGATAGTCCTCGCATCTGAGAATGTTCATGAATGACTTTTGGCTTCCTTTCTTCAAGTATTTTGCCCCATATGCTCCCACTTATGACGTGCAAGGAAGTGATTTTATATGAAAAGATGTATGATGAGAGAATCTTATAGTATTCTGAGTTATTATTTTAATATGAAAAAATCTCAATCAGAGCTATAAACTATCTACTTTTTCCTTGATAATCCGTTTTTAACTTTATTCTTGTTTATAAAAGCTTCAATATCACAGTTTATCACTTCATAATATCTATTTTCACTCTTAAAAAACACACCAAAATCGTTTAAATATATTTTTATGATTGACAATATAGATATTTAAGCCAACCATATTCGTATTAGCAAAAATACTTTAAGTGGGAGGAGGCATGCAAATATGAGAATAGATATTGTATCAATTTTTCAAAATAAATTTTCTTGATCTTTATTGGGTTTGCTTTGCTATAAAGCAATACTATTCCTATTCATCCGAATACTCGTGATTGATAATTTGAATACATCCCCATTAACATCGTAACCTATTTTTGAACTCTGTGTCTATAAGGAAAAAGTTTGTGCAGAAAAATACTCCATCAATTAGTTGTAGCCCCTTTCCCGCTTCACGCAAAATTTATCAACAAAGTCCTATCTTTTCTGATGTGCGCGTACCATTGCGTGAAATTTCACTGACTGATGGCAGTGATGAAAAACCTTTAAACATCTACGATACTTCTGGCCCCTACACAGATAAAGATATGATCATTGATATTACAAAAGGCTTGCCAGCAATTAGCTTGCCTTGGCTCTCTAAGCGGGATGATACTGAAACTTATCCTGCACGATTAGTAAAACCTGAAGATAATGGATTGGCTTCTGATAAAAACCTTACACCAACATTTAAACAAAAACGTCCCATTTTACGAGCAAAAAATGGCAAAGCAATTACACAAATGGCTTATGCGCGCGCAGGCATTATTACAGCGGAAATGGAATATGTGGCTATACGAGAAAATGAAGGATTAGCAGTAAAAGAACGGCAGAGTGTACCATCAAATGAAACATTTGCTGGATCAATACCAGAAATTTATACTGCCGAATTTGTTCGCAATGAAATTGCTTGTGGACGCGCCATTATTCCACAAAACATTAATCATCCAGAGTGCGAACCCATGATTATTGGGCGTAATTTTCGTGTTAAAATTAATGCCAATATTGGCAATTCAGCAGTGACTTCATCTATGGAAGAAGAAGTTGATAAAATGGTTTGGGCTATTCGCTGGGGAGCAGATACAGTTATGGATCTCTCAACAGGTCGAAATATTCATAATATTCGTGAGTGGATTATTCGAAATGCCCCTGTTCCCATTGGGACTGTTCCACTTTATCAAGCACTCGAAAAAGTACAGGGTATTGCCGAAAACTTAACATGGGATATTTTCCGTGATACCCTTATTGAACAAGCAGAGCAAGGTGTTGATTATTTTACCATTCATGCGGGATTAAGATTACCTTTTATCCCTTTAACCGTTGATCGGGTAACAGGTATTGTTTCACGAGGTGGTTCTATTATGGCAAAATGGTGCTTGCATCATCACAAAGAAAGTTTTCTTTATGAACATTTTGATGAAATTTGTGATATTGCACGCACGTATGACATCTCTCTTTCCTTGGGGGATGGATTGCGCCCTGGCTCTATTGCCGATGCCAATGATGAAGCCCAATTTTCAGAGCTTAAAACTTTGGGAGAATTGACAAAAATTGCTTGGGAAAAAGATGTACAGGTTATGATTGAAGGTCCTGGGCATGTCCCAATGCACAAAATTAAAGAAAATATGGAGCAACAATTAGATCTCTGTCACGAGGCGCCTTTTTATACTTTGGGACCTCTTACAACCGACATTGCTCCTGGTTATGATCATATTACATCAGCAATTGGTGCCGCTATGATTGGATGGTTTGGAACAGCTATGTTGTGTTATGTAACACCTAAAGAACACCTAGGACTCCCCGATAGGAATGACGTAAAAACTGGTGTGATCACTTATAAAATTGCTGCTCATGCCGCTGACCTTGCCAAAGGTTTGCCTAGAGCACAATTGCGCGATAATGCTCTTTCGCGTGCACGATTTGATTTTAGATGGCATGATCAATTCAACCTTTCTCTTGATCCGGAAACAGCCTGTGCCTTTCATGATGAGACAATGCCTAAAGAAGCCCATAAATTGGTACATTTTTGTTCCATGTGTGGACCAAAATTCTGTTCTATGCGTATTTCTCATGATATTCGTGAGGCAGCAGCAATAAGAAAAACAAAAGGGGAAGGTATGATCGCCATGGCCGAGAAATATCAGAAAAATGGTGACCTTTATATGGAAATTGTTCCTCCTCAAAAAGAGAAAGTAAACAGTTGAAGAACATTCTTATCAAAGGTGCAGGTGTAGGCGGCTTAACGGTTGCCTTTATGTTACAGCAAAAAGGTGTTTCTGTTACTATATCAGCTCCCCCTCATTCTCCTATAGGAAGTGCTAGTTGGTATGCAGGAGGAATGCTCGCACCTTACTGTGAGAAAGAAAATGCGGAACAGATTGTTGAAGATCTTGGTATACAAGCTATACAGTGGTGGCGTAAAACGCTTCCCAACCTTGTCATACAAAAAGGCACTTTAGTGGTTGCACCTACACGAGATAGAGGAGAGCTTGAACGGTTTTCTGGACGCACGCATAATCACAAAACCATAGATAATATAGAAATAGCTCATCTTGAACCAGATCTTGCGGAACGTTTTAACTGTGCGCTCTTTTATGAAAATGAAGCCCATATTGATCCTCGCAAAGCACTTATGGCTTTAAAAGAAAAGCTTCTCAACAATGGAGCGTGTTTTGTTGATGTAGAGACGGCTGAAACAAATTTTGATATTGTTATTGATGCAACAGGAATAGCACGTTTAGGAAAAGATAAAAATATACGGGGCGTGCGCGGCGAAATGCTTCTCGTGCGCTGCACCGATATTAAAATTTTGCGTCCAATTCGTCTTCTTCATCCACGGTTTCCTCTCTATATTGTACCTCGACAAGATAATATTTTTATGATTGGTGCAACAATGATTGAAAGTGACTTTGATGGTGCAATCTCAGTGAGATCAATGATGGAACTGCTCAACGCGGCTTATACTTTACATCCTGCTTTTGCTGAAGCAGAAATTATTGAATCTGGCGTTGGTGTTCGTCCATGTTATCCTGATAACTTCCCTTCTGTGCATAAAGATGGTAATTGTATTTCTATTAATGGATTTTATAGACATGGTTTTCTTTTGTCTCCAGAAATGGCAAAACGAGCAATGAAATTGGCATTGGAATAAAGCATGCAAATATTTGTTAATGGTGAAACAGTCCAAACAGAAGTTATGACTCTCGGTCTCTTACTTGAAGAATTGGGGTATGAAGGAAATTGGCTTGCAACCGCTGTTAACGCTGAAGTTGTTTCCATAGATGCACGAAGCCAATTTGTCTTGCATGAAGGAGATAAAATTGAAATTTTAAGCCCAATGCAAGGAGGCTAAAATTATGCTGAATCTTTATGGACGACAATTCTCTTCCCGTCTTCTATTAGGTACAGCGCAATATCCTTCACCAGCAATTCTTCGTGATGCTATTCATAAATCGAATACGGAAATTGTGACTGTTTCCTTGCGTCGTGAAACGGCAGGTGGAAAACAAGGTGGACAATTTTGGCAATTTCTTCAAGAACTTGGGGTAACAGTGCTTCCTAATACTGCTGGTTGTTATACTGTTAAAGAGGCCGTAACCACAGCGCAATTAGCAAGAGATCTCTTTAAAACAGCTTGGATTAAACTCGAAGTGATAGGAAACCCAGACACCTTACAGCCAAATATTTTTTCCTTAATCGAAGCAGCGCAAATTTTAAACAATGAAGGTTTCAAAATTTTTGCTTACACAACGGATGATCTCATTGTTGCTGAAAAACTTTTCGACATTGGTTGCCGTGTTATTATGCCTTGGTGTGCTCCTATTGGTTCTGCCAAAGGACCTCATAATACTGATGGATTGCGTTCTATCCGTGCTTACCTTCCTGACGCTACTCTTGTTATTGATGCCGGCATTGGACGCCCATCACATGCCGCCATTGCGATGGAACTCGGTTATGATGCAGTACTGCTTAATACCGCAGTTGCTAAAGCAGGTGATCCTGTCTTAATGGCTGAAGCATTTTCTAAAGCTGTTCAAGCAGGACGTATGGGATATAAAGCTGGCATGATCGAAGCACGCAATGTAGCAGTCCCTTCAACGCCAGTCATTGGAAAAGCAGTATTTTCATGAAACTGGATCCATTTTACCTCATCGTTGATAACGCTGATTGGATTGAACGTTTGCTCCCTCTTGGCATCAAGCTCGTACAATTGCGTATGAAACATGAAAATCAACAAATAATCCGTCAACATATCAAGCGCGCAAAAAACATATGCAATAAATTGGGAGCACAATTAATTATTAATGATCATTGGGAAATAGCAATTGATGAAAAGTGCAATTTTATTCATCTGGGACAAGAAGACCTAAGTAATGCTGATCTTCACGCAATTCGTAAAAGTGGTATAAAAGTTGGTCTTAGTACACATGATGAACATGAATTGGATATCGCACTCTCTGTTAATCCTGAGTATATTGCACTTGGTCCTATTTATCCGACAATCTTAAAAAAAATGAAATGGATGCCGCAAGGACTAGAAAAAATCAAACAATGGAGAAAGCGGATTGGTGCTTTACCTTTGGTGGGTATTGGTGGTTTAACACCAGAACGCGCAGTTGATGTTTTAAAAGCGGGAGCAAATAGTGCTGCTGTTGTGACTGATATTATCCTCCATAAAAAACCTGAAGAACGTGTCCAACAGTGGATAAAAGTGACACAAACATGGCGTTGATACCTTCCATTCTTATTGTTGCAGGCACGGATCCAACAGGAGGTGCCGGTATTGTTCGTGATATAGAAACCGCTGCACATTTTCAAATAAAAGCAAATTTGGCAATCACTTGTGTTAACGTACAAGATGATAATCGCGTTGCCGAAATCATTCCAATGCGTGAAAACCTCGTCGCTGCGCAAATGCGTGCTGCCCTAGAAGCAAATCCAATAAGCGCAATAAAAATCGGTATGATGGGTACAAAAGCAATTATAACAGCAATCTGTAACGTACTCAAAGACTATCCCCATGTTCCAGTTATTTTGGACCCCGTACTTGTCGCTTCATCAGGAGGAAAACTAACAACGGAAGCAATCATCGACACGATGATCGATAAACTGCTTTCTCATGTTACTCTTTTAACACCGAATAGAGAAGAACTTGCTCTTCTTAGCCAAAGTCCATTGGCATCTCATGATGAGCAAGCAATACAACAAGCAAAAAAACTTTTGTCATTGGGAGCTCGATCTATTTTAGTAAAAGGGGGACATGCAGAGGGTCCTCTTGCAATTGATAGCTTCATCGACAAAACTGAAGTCATAAATATTTCTACGCCACGTTTAAAAGGAACAATGCGAGGAACAGGTTGCATTCTCTCAAGCGCTATTGCTACGCATTTAGCATTAAATGAACCTCTCATTTCAGCTGTAAAAAAAGCAAAAGCATATATCCACACATTGCTTTTAACCCATTGTAAAAACAGTTTGTAAAGTCTTAATATTTTCTCATATAAAAGTAATATTTATATATCTCATTAATATATTTAATATTTTTAATAAAAATTATTAAAAAAAAAGATAAAAATATAATAATAAAAAATTTATACTTAATTATTACAAATAAAATACTACAAAAATCACTTTCATTAATTATTAAATATAGAATATAATGATCAAAAATGTTATCATACCACTTGCATTCAGTAGAGAATTCTTTTATTATAAAGAGCTTAGTCTGTTTAAAAATTTAAAATAGCGTAATTTAAACAAATTGTACATTTAAAGATGTATATAATCGCGAACACTCGCATTTTACGATTTGCCTTTTTTGTGAAAAGAGAGAATCCTATCAGCGTTCTTGTACATTAATGGCTAGCGAATACATTTATAAAACTTGAAGGATAATTTTGTTTGATCTATAGTTGCTAGATCATTAGAAAAAATAAAATGTTAAATCAAACGCCGTGCTCAATTTCCTATGAAGAACTCTTAAACTTTTATAAAGAAAGTGGTGCGGATGCTGTTCTGACAGATTTCCCCATTAATCGTTTTAAGCAGTCTGCTTGTTCAGAGAGAAAATTAATATCTGTCGTGAACATTTCTCATAATCAACAAACATCTCCCACCGTAAAATCAGATCATCGTCCGCTGCATAACTCTAGGGGGGCTATACAAAATGAACCCACAGCTATAGAAAGTGCAAACAATGCAAAAACACTTGATGAATTAAAATCTGCGCTCCTCGCATTTAATGGCTGTTCACTAAAATTGACAGCAAAAAATACCTGCTTTTCAGATGGAACAGCAGGAAGCCCCCTGATGCTTATAGGCGAAGCACCAGGACGAGAAGAGGATATACAAGGAATTCCTTTTGTGGGAAAAGCAGGGATGTTGCTTAATAAAATCCTCGCATCAATTGGCTTAACAAGAAATAATGTTTACATTGCCAACACTATTCCTTGGCGTCCACCAGGAAATCGTACACCAACACCAAGAGAAGTTGCCTTGTGCCGCCCTTTTATTGAACGGCACATTTATTTAGCGCGTCCTCGTGTACTTATAGCACTGGGAGGCATTGCTGCACAGTTTCTTACGGGATCTCAAAATGGGATTATCCGAACACGAGGGAAATGGCATATTTATGAAAGTGAGGATAATATAAAAATACCTGTTATGCCAACTTTCCACCCTGCCTACCTTCTCCGAACCCCTAGTCAAAAAAAACTTACATGGACAGACTTCTTAGAAGTAAAAAATCGCCTCGATAGCCTTTTGTAATTCTGTAATCTTCTTTGACTCTAAAATTAAACACCTTCTTTAACTCTTAAAATACGAATGGGAAAAACTATGGAACAGCCAACAACATCTATTTATCGTTTGGAAGACTACCAGCCAACCCCTTACGCTATCCCTAAAACACAACTTTCCTTCCAATTGGCACCAACAAAAACCTATGTTACAGCCATATTGTCTATTGAACCCCGTCACAATACAAAAGAATTAACACCTCTTGTTCTTTCTGGTGATGATCTTACTTTAATTTCCGTTTCTATCAATGGTGAGACGTTAGCCCCAAACACTTATAAAGTGACGCCTTCACGTTTAGAAATTACAAACCCACCAGCGGCTCCTTTTACATTGAAATTGGTTACGGAACTGAATCCTGAAAGCAACCGCCAACTTATGGGCCTTTATCTTTCAAATGGTGTTTATTGCACACAATGCGAATCGGAAGGCTTTCGTCGTATTACTTATTTTTACGACCGCCCAGATGTTCTTTCTACCTATAGAGTGAAAATTGAAGCAGATTCCCAAACAATCCCAATCTTGCTTTCAAATGGTAATCTAGTGGAAACAGGAACTTTAGAGAATAATCGCCATTTTGCCATTTGGGAAGATCCTTATCCCAAACCATCTTATCTCTTTGCTTTAGTAGGTGGAGATCTTGATAAGTTAGAAGATCATTTTACAACTGTATCTGGACGACGTATCGAGCTTGGTATCTATGTGGAAAAAGGAAAAACCAAACGCGCAACCTATGCAATGGATGCTCTTAAACGTTCCATGCGTTGGGATGAACAATGTTTTGGGCGCGAATATGATCTTGATGTTTTCAATATTGTTGCTGTGTCCGACTTTAACATGGGAGCAATGGAAAACAAGGGACTTAACATTTTTAATGATAAATATGTTCTCGCAGATCCTGAAACAGCAACCGATCAGGATTATAGAAATGTTGAACGTGTCATTGCACATGAATATTTCCATAATTGGAGTGGTAATCGTATTACCTGTCGCGATTGGTTTCAACTCTGTTTAAAAGAAGGATTCACTGTTTATCGTGATCAGGAATTTTCATCAGATCAAAATGTACGCAGCCTACAGCGAATTGAAAATATAAAAACATTAAAAGCTACTCAATTTGCCGAAGACGCTGGTCCCCTCGCTCATCCTGTACGTCCTCGTCAATATAGCCAAATTAACAATTTTTACACCACAACTGTTTATGAAAAAGGTGCTGAGGTTGTTCGCATGATACGGACTATTTTAGGACCCTCTCTGTTTCGTAAAGGTACTGATCTTTATTTTCAACGTCATGATGGACAAGCTTGTACAATTGAAGATTTTATCACCTGTTTTGCTGAAGTATCTGGTCAAGACTTTTCCCAATTCATGTTGTGGTATGAACAAGCTGGAACACCAAATGTAGAAATCGATAGTCATTATAGCGATGGTGTTTTAACAATTCATGCAAAGCAACATATTCCGGCAACCCCACAACAAAATACAAAAAAGCCCATGCTTATCCCTATATTATTTGGCTTGTTAGGACATAATGGAGAAAACCTCACCTATGAAGCGGATACAGATATTCAATCAAACGTTATGCTTTTATCCAAGGAAAACCAAACGTTTACATTAAAGGGTCTGCGTGAAAAACCTGTTTTATCACTGCTTAGAGACTTCTCTGCGCCAATCAATCTACAAACTCCATTCAATGAAAGCGAACTTATTTTTCTTGCACAACATGATGACAATCACATCAATCGCTGGCAATCTCTTAATCATTTAATGACGCAAGCTTTGATTCAAAGCATTCAAGATGAAACAAAAGCAAAAGAGGGGATGCCCTCTGCTTTGATAAAATTGATTGAAGCTATCATTACAGATGAAAGTCTTGAACCTGAGTTTCGTGCATTTTGTTTAAGTTTACCGAGCGAAGTTGAACTTGCCCATACACTTGGTAAAAATGTTGACCCAGAGCGTATTCATCATGTGCGCAATCAGTTTTTAGCTTCGCTCGCACATACACATCAAGGGCTCTTCACAAAATTTTATGGGCAAATGCAAACCAAAGAGCCCTATTCATCAAACACTGTACAAGCTGGAAAGCGAGCATTAAAGAATATAATACTGGATTATCTTTCCATTACTGAGGCCAATCCAAATCGTGCTGCCGCACAATATGCAACAGCTGATAATATGACTGACCGTATGGCTAGTATCGCTGTTCTCGTGAAGCGTTTTAAAGAAAGTGAGCAGGCGCAAAATGCCTTAAATGATTTTGAAAACCGCTATCACCATGATCCTTTGGTCATGGATAAATGGTTCTCCATTCAAGCAATGGTTGCAGGGGCATCAACGCTCGAGAATGTTCAAAAGCTCATGCAACACCCGCTATTTTCAAAAGACAATCCCAATCGTGTGCGTTCCCTAATCGGTGTCTTTTCCTCTAACAATCTCACGGGCTTTAACAGGATGGATGGAGCATCTTATCATTTTCTTTGCCAAATCATTTTGGAAATTGACAAAAAAAATCCACAGCTCGCTTCACGATTATTAACGACGATGCGCTCTTGGCGACAATTAGAACCCATTCGACAACAAAAACTTGAAACTGAATTAAAAACAATTGCTGCTGCGCCAAAATTATCAAGCGATGTCGCTGATATTATCAACCGTCTGCTCACTTGAAACGAAAAATTATTTTAAATCAATATTCTATAATATTTTTTAAATAAATTCTACAGACTATTCGATCATCATTAAATCTATAAACAGGCAATCTAAGCCTGTTTATAGATCATGTTTAAAGTGCCTTTTCCTTTTCATATTCCAAGTTCATAGAAGTAAAATTATTTTTTTTAAAAAAAAGACTGGACAGAAGACTCCTGTTTTGATTCATTGCACTCGATGGGGTTACTATGAATATCGAAGCAGTTTTTAAATCACATTATTCCATAATTAAAGGAACTGGAAATGGCTAAATTGGACGCATATCATGCGCCAACGGAGGTGTATACTGATTCAAAATCGAGCGCTCCAAGTCATAAAGCGCAGAAAAAACGTATTCATCTGCTTTCTGGCTCCGCCTATCAAAAGCTTCTCTTTATTGAACCTTGGTTGCGTCGCTCACTTCCGTTTGTTATTTTAGCATTTCTTATTGTACTTGCATCAATTCGTTTTATATCACTCTATGATTGGCGTAACACGATTGATAAGAACACGCGTTCTACCATCACTCTCTTAGCTTCTCATATTACCAATACAATTAATCATGACTTACTGGCTGTTTCTCAGAAAGGAAAAGTCTCTGCCCTTTCTCATAGTCATTTGCAAAATATCCTCACCACTTTTCGTAATCAAGATCTTATTAATCCTAGCACTCTGATCGCCATTATTGATCAAAAAGGAAATGTCTTAGCTTCATCCAGTTCAGAGATTTCTTTAGGAAAACCTTTGCAAGATTTTATCTCTGACAGCATTGCTTTACAATCTCTTGGACAGCACGTTGGAATTATGAAAATCACAATAGGAAAAGATGCCCCTGCTCTTGCTTCATTTCAGCAAACAGAAAATGGGCAATATGGCGTATTCATTAGCGAAAAAATGCAAGATAGCGCCATGGAATGGCGGAAAATTCTCTCGTTAAATATAACCCTGTTCATTGGAACTAGTGGCGTTATCCTCGCTCTTCTTTATGCTTATTACAACCAAATTGTACGAGCACGCAAAACGGATCTTGTCTCAGAAAAAATTCAAAACCGTATTGATATGGCAATGATGCGTGGACGCTGTGGACTATGGGATTGGAATATGGCAAGTGGACGCGTCTACTGGTCACGAGCAATGTATGAAATGCTGGGCTATGTCCCTCAAGATGCATTGCTCTCAATTTCCCAAATTAGCGCCATTATCAATCCAAATGATGCGAATTTTTTTGATCTTGCTCAGGAATTAATGAGCGGTAAAAAAAGGCATATCGATATTAACGTTCCCATGCGTCATGCCGATGGCCATTATGTCTGGATGCGCATTCGTGCTGAAGTTACTGAAGAAGAAGAACCCCATTTGGTTGGTATTTCCTTCGATATTAGTGAACAGCAACAATTGGCTGAACAAACAGCGCAAGCCGACCTTCGTATCCGTGATGCAATTGAAAACATTTCAGAATCTTTCGTCTTGTGGGATTCAGAAGGACGTTTAGTCATGTCCAACAGCAAATTTTGCGAATATGCTGCTATTCCTAAACAAATTCTACAATCCGGTATCCAACGTGCAACCGTCGAAGCCATGGCACGCCCTGCACTCAGTGAATATCCCCTTAAAGATGATGGTACTGGTAACTTAACCAGTATTCGCCAAACGGCAGATGGTTGTTGGCTCAAAATTAACGAACGGCGAACCCAAGACGGAGGATTGGTTTGTATTGGTACTGACATTTCTGAGCTTAAACAACAACAGGAAAAATTTGAAGACAGTGAAAGGCGTCTTTTTTCTTTTATTCAAGAACTCAAACGTGCTCGAGGAAGTGCTCAACAACGTGCCTCAGAAGTTGAAAAACTTAATAAAAGTCTCAAGGCAGAAAAAGAGCGTGCTGAAAGTGCTAACAAAGCTAAATCAGAGTTTTTGGCTAATATGTCCCATGAATTGCGCACTCCACTTAACGCCATTCTCGGCTTTTCAGATATCATGTTGCAATCGACTTTTGGACCTCTTGGCTCACAACGCTATAAGGAATATATGCATGATATTTACAATTCGGGAACCCATCTTCTAACCCTTATCAATGACATCCTTGATATGTCAAAAATTGAAGCTGGAAGATTTTCGCTTGATTGTAAAAATACCGATCTTGAGCCCATCATTAGTGAAGCAGTACGGACACTAACGCCTCAAGCTCAAGAAAAAAATATTGTTGTTACAACAAACATTACCCCAGAACTTCATGCTGAAGTTGATGGTCGTGCTATGAAACAGATTTTCCTTAATCTCATCTCTAATGCCGTTAAATTTACGCCTTCTGGCGGAAATATTGATGTCTGTGCTTTCAAGAAAAAAAACAACCTTATTTTTAAAATTACAGATACAGGTGTTGGCATTCCCCAATCAGCAATTAAAAAACTTGGGCAACCTTTTGAACAAGTTGAAAATCAGCTTACTAAATCTCACACGGGCTCAGGTCTTGGCTTAGCCATTTCACGCTCCTTGCTAGAACTCCACAAAGGAAAACTTGAAATTACCTCAAAAGAAATGAAAGGGACAACTGTAACGATTATAATGCCCATCACACAAAATTAAATTCCTCCATTTTGTTCTCGTTGTAGCAAAATCTGTTTCCGTTTGGATCCCCAACGATACCCTGAAATAAAACCATTTTTACGCACAACACGATGACACGGAATGATAACAGCCAATTCGTTACGTGCACACGCATTAGCAACGGCACGAAAAGCGTTCGGTATACCAATACGGCATGCTAAGACTTCATATGAAATTGTTTCACCACATGGTATATCACATAATACTGCCCATACTTGTCGTTGAAAAACTGTACCATTTATATCTAAGGGAAAATTATATTTTTTGACCAACTTAGGTGTTTCTATCATAGCTATAATATGAGCAACTTCTCTCTTAAATGTATTGTCACCTACAACTTGTTGTGCATTGCCAAATCGTATCGTAAACTCCTGTAATAATTGTTCTATAGTATCTCCTAACGCTATATAACAAATCCCTTTTTGAGACCTAGCCACCAAAAGCTTTCCTATTGATACATCTTTCAGACAGAATATTCTCGTTTGGGAAATGTTCAGCATTTTAGCCTTCTTTATATTTTTAAATATTTTTGAACATCATCCATAAAGTAAAGAGAGAGTATTCACTATCTTTTAACAGCAAACAAAATCATTCTGAAATTATCTCCTTAGCCATTGTATTAAAATACACTCTCACCCTTTTATGAAATGGAAATATACATCAATTGACTTTCTTCCTACCCTAAAACGGAAAGTTCGACCAGAACCGATCTATCAACAATCTTGCTTTTTATCTAACAGATTCCAACTAAGACCATTTCATATGGTTTATTTCACAAGCTCTCTAAAAACAAATCCCGCCCTGAATTCTATCATATACTCTAACAAAAAACACCTTAATGTAGTAAATTTTCATACCTTATATCACAGCTCTAAACGGCAGTATTTTACGGAACAACAAGATAAACTTCCCATTTCATTTTACGAAATCCCATCGAACCATCAATAGTGGCTTATGTTGTACAAGCAACAGAAAAAGTGCGCTCCCTCTTTAGGAAAACAACGTCATAAAACACAAAATGTGCCGGCAATGGATTGAAAAGATGTTCCGGCTTTTATTCTCCACAGTATGCTTAAATATTCTAATTTGTTGGAGTACTACTATTATTTTTTTATCAAAGATCATACTTTTGATATACTGACGAGATGACTCAGCTCAAAAAAGAAATTTATCTTCAATTTTATGAAAAAAAGCATGGAAAAGGTATTTTAGTGCTTACTTTCTTTGTCACTTAACTTATAAAATGACTGTAGCCTCAGAACTGAAATATTTTACCCGCAACAATCGCGCACAGATATTTGTCATAGGAAAAAGCCATGCCCAAACGCACAGATATAAAATCTATTCTTATCATCGGAGCAGGACCTATTATCATTGGTCAGGCATGTGAATTTGATTATTCAGGCACACAAGCCTGTAAAGCATTAAAAGAAGAAGGTTATCGAATTATTTTGGTAAATTCTAATCCTGCCACGATTATGACAGATCCAGATCTAGCTGATGCAACTTATATAGAGCCCATTACTCCTGAAATAGTTGCCAAAATTATTGCCCACGAACGTCCCGATGCCCTTTTGCCCACTATGGGAGGACAAACAGCCCTCAACACTGCTTTATCATTAAAGCGTATGGGTATTTTAGACCGCTATCATGTTGAAATGATAGGGGCCAATGCTGATGCTATTGATAAAGCTGAAGATCGTGCTTTATTCCGCCAAGCGATGGCAAAAATCGGTTTGGAAACGCCACGCTCTATGTTAGCCAATGCAACAGAACTAAAAGAAGAAAATCGCCGACAGCACGCAAAAACGCGTGCTGAACTTAAAGCAAAACTTTCTGGTGCTGCACTTGACAAAGCACTCGAAGAACTTGAGCGCAACTGGCGACATACCGAAACTGATCGCAAACAACATTATATCGCCCATGCAACAGCAAAAGCAGTTCAAGCTCTTGATGTTGTTGGACTTCCAGCTATTATTCGTCCTTCATTTACCCTTGGTGGAACCGGTGGTGGAATCGCTTACAATCGTTCTGAATTTTATGAAATTATCGAACGCGGTCTTGAAGCTTCGCCTACAACTGAAGTTTTAATTGAAGAAAGTGTTTTAGGGTGGAAAGAATATGAGATGGAAGTTGTTCGTGATAAGAACGACAACTGTATCATTGTTTGTTCTATTGAAAACATTGATCCAATGGGGATTCATACCGGTGATTCGATCACTGTAGCGCCTGCTCTCACCTTAACAGATAAAGAATATCAATGTATGCGTAATGCTTCGATTGCTGTTTTGCGTGAAATTGGTGTTGAAACGGGGGGATCCAATGTACAGTTTGCTGTCAATCCTGAAAATGGGCGCCTCATTGTTATTGAAATGAATCCACGTGTTTCTCGCTCTTCAGCGCTTGCCTCAAAAGCAACGGGGTTTCCCATTGCCAAAGTAGCCGCTAAACTGGCTATTGGTTATACTCTTGATGAATTAAAAAATGATATAACGGGTGGTGCAACACCAGCATCATTTGAACCTTCTATTGACTATATTGTGACAAAAATTCCTCGTTTTGCTTTCGAAAAATTTCCCGGTTCATCACCTGTCCTCACAACTGCGATGAAATCTGTAGGAGAAGTCATGGCAATTGGACGCACTTTTCAAGAATCGTTACAAAAAGCACTCCGTGGACTTGAAACAGGACTTACGGGTCTTGATGAAATTGTTATTCCAGAGCATGCTGAAGGTGATGAAAAAAGTTCTATACGCTCCGCCATTGCAATACCAAGCCCTGATCGTCTACGCTATATTGCTCAAGCCATGCGCACAGGCTTACCCTTAGATGAGATTCACCAAATTAGCAAAATTGATCCGTGGTTTTTAGAACAAATAGCCTCCATCATTGAAATGGAGCAGCGTATCCGCGTTCATGGATTACCCCAAGACGCAGATAACTTACGCATGTTAAAAGCTATGGGATTTTCAGATGCGCGATTAGCCTCCCTTACTGGAAAAGAACCCGATGATATCGCAGCTTTACGCAAATCACTGAATGTTAGACACGTCTTCAAACGGATTGACACTTGTGCTGCTGAATTTTCTTCTCCTACAGCCTATATGTATTCAACATATGAAGTTCCCTTTGCAGGTATAGAGCACTCGGAAGCACACATTTCTGAACGCAAAAAAATTGCTATTTTAGGCGGTGGACCAAACCGCATTGGGCAAGGTATTGAATTTGATTACTGTTGCTGCCACGCTGCTTTTGCACTGCGTGATGCAGGCTTTGAAGCGATTATGATTAACTGTAATCCTGAAACAGTTTCAACCGACTATGATACCTCTGATCGCCTTTACTTTGAATCTTTAACAACAGAAGATGTTATCGCTATTTTAGAAGCAGAACAGGAAAAAGGAGATTTGGTTGGAGTCATCGTCCAATTTGGCGGACAAACACCCTTGAAATTGGCAAGCGCTCTAGAAAAACACAACATTCCCATCTTGGGTACTTCACCTGACGCTATCGACTTAGCAGAAGATAGAGATCGCTTTCAAAAACTGTTATTTAAACTTAACTTAACACAACCTCAAAATGGTATTGCTCACTCCATCGAACAAGCACGCCTCATTGCCCACGAACTAGGCTTCCCATTGGTTGTACGTCCCTCTTATGTTTTAGGAGGACGTGCTATGCAAATTATCCGTGATGAACGTAGCTTACAAAATTATTTACTTGAGAGTGTCCCAGAATTAATTTCAGAAGATATCAAAGTCCGTTATCCTAACGACACAACAGGACAAATCAATATATTGCTTGGTAAAAATCCGCTTCTCTTTGATACCTATTTAACAGAAGCAATTGAAGTAGACGTTGATTGTCTATGTGATGGCAACGAAACACTGATTGTTGGTATTATGGAACACATTGAAGAAGCTGGTATCCACTCTGGTGATTCAGCATGTTCTTTACCAGTCCGTACGCTCTCAAATAAAATAGTTACTGAATTAGAGCGCCAAACCAAAGCATTAGCACAAGCACTTCATGTTCGCGGCTTAATGAATGTACAATATGCTATAAAAGATGACACCATTTATGTCTTAGAAGTCAATCCCCGTGCTTCACGTACTGTCCCATTTGTTGCAAAAACGATTGGTCGCCCTATTGCTAAAATGGCTGCACGTATTATGGCAGGAGAAACACTTCATGATGCTCTTCAAGCTTATGGTGGATTACCTTCCTTGCAGAAAAAACAACATATTGCCGTCAAGGAAGCAGTGTTTCCTTTTGCTCGTTTTTCAGGTGTTGATACACTTCTTGGTCCAGAAATGCGCTCAACCGGTGAAGTTATGGGACTTGACTATGAATTTTCGCTTGCTTTTGCTAAAGCACAACTTGGAGCTGGTGTAAAACTCCCTAAAGAGGGAACTTTGTTCGTTTCTGTAAGAGATGAAGATAAAAAACGCATCTTAAATCCTGTAAAACGTTTAACTGAGCTTGGCTTTTCTGTTGTTGCCACAAGTGGAACACATAAATTTCTTACCGAACACCACGTTGAAGCAACAAAAATCAACAAAGTCCTAGAAGGGCATCCTCATATTGAAGATTCCATTCGTAATCGCCAAATTCAATTGATTTTTAATACAACTAGCACTGCCAGTGCCATCTCAGACTCAAAATCATTACGTTATGCAGCACTCATGCAAAATGTTCCCTATTATACAACAATAGCTGGAGCCGAAGCCGTCGTAGAAGCGATCAAAGCACTCAAAAAAAGGCGCCTTGAAGTACGTTCACTACAAAGTTATTTCAGTTGAATTTTTTCTACTCAGCAAAAGGTACACTGCTTTCTTATTTTTTTTATATAAAAATTGATTAAGACTTGCTTTTTGTTCTAAAGACTTTTATAGAGGTTTCATCGAATTTTCGGTTACGTGACTTTCTTTCCTGTGCGATCTGCACTTTTGACGAAACTTCTCCCACCTAATTTCGATCTACAACCGTATTGAAGGAATGAAAGCTTCAATACTCAATATAATTATATATTCTAAGGAGTTTCCTATGTCTACAGGAACAGTTAAGTGGTTTAATACAACAAAAGGTTTCGGATTCATTCAGCCTAGTGATGGTAGTGCAGATGTATTTGTACACATTTCTGCCGTTGAGCGTTCTGGTCTAAACAGTCTTAATGAAGGGCAAAAAATTTCTTATGATGTTCTTCAAGATCGTCGTTCAGGAAAATTTGCCGCTGGCAACCTTGCTGCCCTTTAAAGTTTAAATTCTGCAGTATTTTATTTAAAAATCTTCGTCTGTAACGACGAAGATTTTTTATTTTGTATAAAGCATCATTTTACCTTGTTAAAATAAAAGACTGCTTACCTCCTTTGCACAATTTATCAAACCTCCCTTATACTTCCTCTAAAACTTTCATAAAATCTAAGAAGAAATTATCTTGTAAAAATCTCAAAAAAGAAGAATGTAAAGCCCGTGTAAGAGTATTTTGGAAGTTTTTTATTGCATACAATATAATCTCTTATAGAATATCCTTAAAGCAATAACTATTTGTTGATATAATATAAGGATTTAAAATTATGGCTTTTATTGCCGACAAACTGTCTCGTATCAAACCTTCTGCAACAATTGCTGCTTCCCAAAAAGCCCGTCATTTAAAAACATTAGGGCGCAACGTTATTGCTTTAAGCGCTGGAGAGCCAGACTTTGATACCCCAGACAACATCAAAAACGCGGCCATTGAAGCTATTCGAAGAGGAGAAACAAAATACCCTCCCATATCTGGAATTCCAGAATTGCGCCAAGCAATTTCTGCAAAGTTTAAAAGGGAAAATAATCTCAATTATGAACCAGAGCAAATTATTGTTGGTACCGGTGGAAAACAAATTCTCTTTAATGCATTGATGGCAACTTTGAATAAAGGGGATGAAGTCATCATTCCATCTCCTTATTGGGTAAGTTATCCAGAAATGGTTGCACTCAACGATGGTACGCCTGTCTTTTTAGAAACAAAAGCCGAATTTTCTTATAAACTCCAACCACAAGAGCTAGAAGCTGCCATTACCCCCAAAACCAAATGGTTCATCTTTAACTCTCCTTCAAATCCATCAGGTGCCGCTTATACACATAATGAATTGAAAAAACTCACAGATGTTTTAGTAAAATATCCTCATGTTTATATTCTTTCCGATGATATATATGAACATCTCACATATGAGGGTTTTACCTTTGTTACTCCAGCTCAAGTAGAACCAGCGCTTTATGAGCGTACACTCACAATGAATGGTGTTTCCAAAGCATATGCGATGACGGGATGGAGAATCGGCTATGCAGGGGGACCACAAGAATTAATTAAAGCTATGGATACCATTCAAGGTCAGCAAACATCTGGAACAAGTGTCATTTCACAATGGGCTGCTGTTGAAGCACTCAATGGGCCACAAGACTTTATCGCTAAAAATAAAAGTATTTTTCAAGCACGCCGTGATCTCGTTGTTTCCATGCTAAACCAAGCTCCTGGCATTCACTGTCCAACGCCCGAAGGTGCTTTTTATGTTTATCCCTCTTGCACAGGACTTATTGGAAAGAAAACACCCAACGGTCAATGTATTACGAATGATGAAGACTTTGCCATAGCGCTTCTAGAAACAGAAGCTGTTGCTGTCGTCCAAGGATCTGCTTTTGGACTTGGATCAGCTTTTCGTATTTCTTATGCAACATCAGAAGAATTACTTGAAGAAGCTTGTATACGTATACAGCGCTTTTGCAACAGTTTAGTTTAAAATTTTTAATATCATCTCTTGTGATCGTTTTTTTTTGCCGAATGTCAGTATATCCGAGAAAATATCGGAAACTGTATCATGGTCTGAATCAATCGATTCAGTAAAAATATCCATGAATAAACACAACAATAGAGGCTGTAGATAAAGATCAAAAAAATCTAGCGATCAAATAAATGAATCGGTTTATTATCATGAGATGATAAAAAAACTATTCTGCTTTCTCTATTCAATTTATAACTCTAAAAAAGATCGAGCGCTTTTAAACCCAATTGCCCTTACAATCAAATCTTTTCTATTTCTCGGCTTCTTCTTCGTCCTAAAATGAAGAAGAAGCCACTTCCCGTCGTTATGTAAACAATCCAGTTTCCTTTAAGTTCTATCTAATAACGACTTGATTTACTTCATAGGCTTTATGAACAAGACCTGCCTTAAATATTCACCTCTCACTCTAATAAAAAGCACCTCAATGTATAAAGTTTTAAATATTTTATATCACGCCCCTAAAAGACAGACTTTTATGCTACAACAGAATAAATCTCTCTCAAACTCCTTATTGAATTTTAGTATTCTTAAAAAATTGTTGGATATCCACAAGTTTCGAAATTTTTTCCTTATCATCCTCCCATATATTGCAATTTCTAGGAGCTCTTTCAAAAATAAAAAAAAGCCGGACATACGTCCGGCAAATTTGGAAAATCCTCAGAGATAAAATCAATCTGATAGATCTTCGTAAGGGAACACTCAAGAAAATGCACTGGGAGGCAACATAATCAAGAGATAGCATTCTATGTCATTTTATAAGAAAAAGTACAATAAAGACTTAAGCGTATCTGCTATGCAATAAACACATAGCTTTAAATTTGTCTCCATCATGTACCACTCTTTTTAATTAAATATAAAAATGTAAGCTACACCATCACACGATTGTCCAGTTTTCAATATATAATACCCCTCACATTTGCTAGCATTCATAAAAAACATTTATCCCTTTTTTCAAAAGTATTTTTCCACACGGACTCCATCCACTTTTAATGTGCAACGAATAGTTTTAATTGATTCAATATGGGCAAATTTAAAACGAAAGAATATTAGGGGATTCTCAAATTGTAAAACAGTTAATTATTCCTTATAAATTAAGGCATTAACATTAAAAAGACCACTGACGGGCTTTTAAAAAAATATAATCTCGAAAAGCATTTAACCTTGCCAAATTCTTTAAATTATAAGGATAACAAAAAAAAGTATCAAAAGAAGGAATATCAACCATATCAGGAAAAAGACGCACCAAATGCTCATCATTATTGACGATATAATCAGGCAGCACAGCAATCCCAAGATCACGCATAAGCGCATTCTTTATTGAGATGATATTGTTGATTTGTAGAACTGAAACGCGCAATGATCCATCACTTCTACCAGCCTTTTCCAACCAATTTAAACCAGACAAATAAGGTGGGACAGGTTCACCGAACGAAATAATACGATGCTCATCGAGATCAGACAATTTTTCCGGCTTTCCATAATTTGCAATATACTTTTCCGAAGCATAAACATGCATATGAATTGTAAAGAGTTTTCTTTGTATAAGATCAGGTTGTTGGGGTTGATGTAAGCGAACAGCACAATCCGCATGACACATTGTCAAATCAAGCTCTTCATCGGAAAGCAAAAGCTGAACCTGCATATCAGGATAAAGACTAAGAAATTCTGGCATACGCTCTGCAATCCACCCTGCCCCCATTCCAAAGGTCGAGGTTACACGCAAGTGCCCCGTTGGTTTTGCATAGCTTTCACTTAGTTGCAAACGTACACTTTCAAGCTTCATCAAAACATCATGAGCTGTACGATAAAGAGTTTCTCCCTGTTCTGTAAGAATCAAACCACGCGCATGACGTTGAAATAAGGATACCCCAACCTCTTGTTCTAAAGCCGAAACCTGTCGTGAAACTGCTGACTGAGATAAATGAAGCTTTTGAGCAGCATGCGTAAAAGATCCCGCTTCTGCTGCAGCGTGAAAAACCCTTAACTTATCCCAATCCAACGGTGGCGCCACAATTAATTCTACCTCTAGATTCTTTATGTTCTCAATGAGTTACTAACGCTTAGATATATCTAAAAACCGTTCTGCCTCCAACGCTGCCATACATCCTCTTCCCGCAGCTGTTACAGCTTGGCGGAATATTTCATCTGTTACATCCCCAGCAGCAAAAACACCAGCAATGCTTGTTGCTGTTGAGTCCGGTGCTGTCCATAAATAGCCGCCTCGTTTTTGTTTCAGCTGTCCTTCAAACAGAGAAACAGCAGGATCATGCCCTATAGCAATAAATATTCCCTCTGCATTCACGGTCATCTCGTGACCTGTCTTAACATTTTTCAGACGTGCCCCTGTTACAACAGCGCCCACTGGCCCCTGTGCTGGCAGCCCCACAATTTCTTCCACCACATGATCCCAAATGATACGTACGTTCTTGCAAGCAAGCAACCTATCTTGCAAAATTTTTTCTGCCCGAAAATGATCTCGGCGATGAACCACGCTTACACTTTTAGCCAAATGCGATAAATAAAGTGCTTCTTCAACAGCGGTATTTCCTCCTCCCACGACAATAACGTCCTTATCACGGTAAAAAAAGCCATCACATGTAGCACAAGCGGACACACCACCGCCCATAAAGGTTTGTTCACTTTCTAAACCAAGCCAGCGCGCTTGAGCTCCTGTTGCAATAATCAGTGCATCACAAGAATATTGTGTTCCTGAATCCCCATATAAGACAAAAGGATACTTCAACAAATCAGCCTTTATAATTGTATCATAGACAATTTTTGTCCCCATATTCTCAGCTTGTTTCGCCATTTGTTCCATCAACCACGGTCCTTGAATGGGATCTGCAAAACCTGGATAATTCTCAACATCAGTTGTAATTGTCAATTGTCCACCCTGCTGCAAGCCCGTCACCAAAACCGGCTTAAGCATTGCTCTTGCTGCATAGATCGCCGCTGTATAACCAGCCGGACCTGAGCCAATAATCAGCAGACGAATATGCGATTGTATCATTAAATCCCCTTCACTTTATTATAACTTAATTATTCTATAAATGATAACGGAATGCAGCCTTTTAAAAAAATATTTTTCAAGAGCCTCGATTATGTTATATGTACTTCATTTTCAAGTTTTATGAAAAGGTCTGATTACCAATTCATCAAGGCATGCTAATGTTAAGGATTAATCTTTATCCTATAAAGAGAAAAACGTAAATTCTTATGAGCACAAAACCATAATAAAAAGAGATACAAAGATAGGGAACGGTCATTTTTCAGTTTATTATCAATGTCTGTGCACGTTTTGCGTTAATCATGGCAGGAGCAATGCTTTTGCCAATTTTTGTGGATCTGCACGACAACAATCGTAATTGGATAACCTTTCTCTATTCTTGTGCCATAACCACCATGTTAGCAACGCTGATTCTTTTAGCAACTAAGGGAGCTACTTGTCGTTTTTCAGCACGGCTTGGCTTTATGCTCACTGTTTGTCTTTGGCTAACAGGAAGCATCGTAGGTGCCTTACCTCTTTATCTTTCTCCTCTTCCCATTTCTCTAGCAGGAGCCATTTTTGAATCTGTTTCTGGAATTACAACAACAGGCTCCACAGTCCTTTCTGATCTTGATAATTTATCGCGAAGTATTTTGTTATGGCGTTCTCTTATATGCTGGATTGGGGGCATTGGTTTTATCGGTTTAGCCCTCTTACTTTTGCCTTCACTGCGTGTGGGTGGCGTACGACTTTTTCATATGGAATCATCTGATAAATCTGAAAAAATATTGCCTCGCATCAACCAAATTGCTAACGGAATTATCATCGCTTATGTTGGTCTCACATTGGCTTGTATGCTTTCTTATTTTGCTGCAGGCATGAATTTATTTGATGCCATTAACCATGCAATGAGTACAGTCGCAACAGCTGGTTTTTCAACGCATGATGCTTCTTTTGGTTATTTTTCAGATAAACCAGCCATCTTAATTATTTCAACAATCTTCATGTTGCTTTCTGCTTTGCCCTTCGTACTTTATGTTAAATTAGTCCTTCCTGGACACTCCAAACGCTTCCTTGACCCACAAGTGATTGTTTTTCTCCATATCGTTCTCCTTTTCAGCTTTGCTTTAGCGGCATGGCTACGGTTTTATGATCATCGCGCGTTCCACTTGATTTTCCTTGATGTCATTTTTCACCTTTCATCCATTATTAGCACCACAGGTTACAGCGCTGAAGATTATCAACTTTGGGGACCGTTTGCGCTTGGAATTTTCTTCATTGTTTCTTTTACAGGCGGATGTGCTGGTTCTACTTCTGGTGGCATGAAAATCAATCGCCTCATTATTCTTTGGCGTATTACACAAACAAATATAGAAAAACTTCTTTCTCCTAATGTCATTGTAAAGGCGCGCTACGATCACTCAAATATATCAAACGATGTTGCACAAGCCGTTTTGTTTTTTGTCTGTCTTTATATGTTTTGCCTTATTATCGGCACTGCACTTTTGCTTACAACCGGTCTTGACTTTACTTCTGCCTTTACAGGGGTCTTAACCGCACTTTCAAATGTTGGTCCAGGCTTTGGAGATATTATTGGCCCCGCTGGTAATTTCTCTACAATCAACGATAATGCTTTATGGATTTTAAGTTTTCTAATGTTAGCTGGACGCCTTGAAATCATAACAATATTCGTCCTTTTTATTCCCGCTTTCTGGCGTGAACAATTCTAATGCATAGAGCATTTTATTCTACCATGATAAAAAATTTACAAGATAAAAAAGCGTGAACAGTATGAGTCATAATATTCACCCCTCACTCAATCCACTGAAGATTTCCTAAAATTTCATACAAATCATCATATCAATGATATAAATGTTGATATAAAAATAATTCGACAAGAGCAATCAAATACCAAGAGCCTTCAAATCCAGAACATATAAAACTTCACTTTATTGATCTTCTTTATCAAATAAAGTGGGCACATAGAACATCCTTTTTTTACGAATAATCTCTCATGCAAAAAATATGAATATTTGCTGATAAAAGTGCGTTTTCTCTTTAATAGAGTTACATCCTTATAGAAAATAAAATGCTATTATATTACGAATTCACAAGCTTGTTTGTAAAAAACATCTCACAATACTCATCACCCCCATTTCACGACAGCTCTCATGAAAGATATAAAATGGGCACCATCATTTTTACTTAAATAATAATAAGGTGCAAGGCGGTACCACAAAATAAGATATAAATTAGTACCACCATACTATTTTCTTTCTGTTAATGTCGTAACAGCCTGCATTTCAGACAATTTATAAGAAATTTCTTTATACCCTGTCTTCAATAGTTTTTATCCACCACATGCTTTCTTCCAATTGTGATGTGCAAGAGGATAGCTCTTATTCAAATTAAAAAGGTAAATTATCTATAGAAATCATATATATATTGATCTTAGATCCATCTTATTATGAATTTATTGAAAATATGTACGACTATTTTACCCATGGAGACACCATAAATATCTTTTTAAAGACAAGAAAACGTTTTTTCTATCTATTTAAGTCTTCCAAAACGAACAATATCAGTACGACACCGTATATCTAAACTTGAGTTAAAGCATTATTTTCTTATTCTAAAATATCACTGAATAAAAATAATTTTCCTCTCTCCTAGTATGCTTCATCATAAAGCACATATTGCTCTCAAGCGTATACATTTTTAATCTTTTATCCAAAATTTTGAGAACTTCTTATAGCGTTCTACTAAAGACAATATAAATTTTGTAAAATAACATTTATATCATTGAGCTGTTTTCTTGATGACTATGAAAAACCTTTAAGGAAGACACTTTTTATCACTCCTCAAAAAGATTTTTGATATAATAATCAAAGTGTTTTTTCCGCAAACAGTTCTTTGTAAACACGCTCAATCTCGGTTGTCTCCTTTTCCAAAGGAAAGTGTGTACGAACATGGGTTAAAGCTTTCTTTCCGGCTACCAATGTTTTTTCTACATCAGCAAAATAAGGTTCAATTGCTGCTGTTAAAGCCGCTCCATCTCCTGCTTTTACAACTGTTCCTGTTCCCTCGACCACCAATTCTTTATAAGCTCCTGCATCACTCGTTACAACCGCAACCTGTGATGCCATTGCTTCTAATGGTGTTAAACCGAAACCTTCTGTACGAGAAGGTGCAACATAAAGCGATAAACGACGATACCACAAAGGGATATCCAGAATCTCACCAAGAAAAATAATGCGATCATCCAGACCAGCCTTAGCAATCTTTTGGTGTAATTCTTTTTCAAAATGATAATATTGCTCTGTCGTACGACCAGCGATAAGTGCTGTCCATTCAGGATAGTCAGGCAATAACGCTATCATGGCATCAACAAATAAATCTGTTCCCTTTGAGTAACGCAGACGCCCAAAACACCCTACCGCGTATTTTCCTGGAAATCCTGTCGAAAAAAAGCAATCATCAAGAGTCTGTGGTGGAGTAAAACGCTTCACATCCACCCCATGCATAATAACCTTATGAGGCACTTCTAGATAAGCGCCCGTATGTGTACTGGTAGCGATAACCCTATCCATACAGCGAATCAACCATTTGGTAAAAGGCTTATGATGGCGTTGTGAAGCCGATGTAAAGATAAGTTTCAGCTTCATTTTCAAGATATCGCGCAAAAAGATCCCAAAAAGCATCTCAATATTGCGTCGTGCATGCCAAATACGAAATGGCTTCCCTTTCGGACTTTTCCAAAGTCCGAAAAGGTCCTTAAAAGCAAGAGCCGGCAAAGTTTGTGGTAAACCAAACCCCAAAGTGGATATACGCACACCCTGTTCGCGTTGCAGTGGAATAAGCTGAATAATCGTAGATGTTACTCCCGATAAACGCCTTTTAAAGTGAGGCGCAATAATCTCAGTTTCATCCAAAGATACACGCATAATAATCCATATGTTATTTAGATGTACTGAACCTTAATGATCTCGTAATTATGCGCACCACCGGGTGCATTCACCTCAATCACATCACCTTCTTGCTTGCCAATGAGTGCACGTGCAATAGGCGAAGAAATAGAGATTTTACCAACCTTTACATCAGCTTCTTGATCTCCTACGATCTGATACACTTTTTTTTCTTCAGTATCCTCATCCAAGAGTTTAATGGTTGCTCCAAATTTTATTTTGTCGCCTGAAAGACGCGTGACATCTATAACTTCTGCTCGTGCGATATAATCTTCAAGCTCATTTATACGCCCCTCATTATGGCTTTGCGCTTCTTTAGCTGCATGATACTCAGCATTTTCTGATAAATCACCATGTGCACGCGCCTCAGAAATTGCTTCAATAATTCGCGGACGCTCCTGTTGTTGACGCCAACGCAACTCTTCTTTAAGACTCTCAAAACCAGCTGTAGTCATCGGAACTTTTTCCATAATCCGTCCCTTTCTATTACACGGAAGGTTTAATAAAAATACAAAAAACGGCTTCCAAAATTACTTTTGGAATCCGAAAACTACGATCTTTTTTATTATATAGTACAGTATCGCTATTTTCCATACAAAAATAAATAAAGGAAACAAAACATGCACAAATAGTGATTAAAACATCTCATTTTGGTGTTTAAACCGTTAAACTTCACTCTTCTCTTTAAAGTCTCCTAAAGAAGAAAGAATTGTATTTTTTTCTGTTTTATCATAATCTAGGAAAAGAAATCATATGGGATACAAAGAGAGAAGGATAGAAAATCTCTAAAGAAATTCTTTACAGAAGAATGAAAAAAATCGTCATTTTTTTTATGTTTGGCTTTTTCTTTTTCGCCACAACAGTATCTGAAGCTGCGGATGCTTTTGTTACGAGGAATCTTAATTTTAGAACAGGTCCCAGCACTCAGTATGCACTTTGCGGCTTAATCTCTGCTGGAGAATTGGTTTTTGTTAAAAACTGTGAAGGAAATTGGTGCCATATCCGATATAACACTCAAATCGGTTGGGTGTCATCTCGTTATCTTTCATTTAAAGATGGAAATGATCTTTATCACACATACACGATGTCTTTAGTACCCAAACGTACCGATTATTCTCCATAACAGCCATAATAACTTATGCCATCTTAAATATCATCATGGCAAAAATGCAATAGTGTCCACGAACAACCACAAATATGCTCCTCCAAAGAAACACTTCGAAGAATTCGTCTCATAGAAAAAACTTGATCAATATCCTAATGAAAGCTCCAATAAACCAAAATAAATCTGTTCAATAACGTTTTGCTGTTGTCGTGATGAAATTGTAAAAATTAGTATTTTCTTTAAAATCACCAGCACTTTTCTATCAAAGGATACAACAATGAAAAATGGTGTTACAGCAACAGTTGAGGCTCTTTCTGCTCTGATTGCTTCAGGTAATCCTCTTTTTAAGAATGGTGCATTATGGACACCTCACCGCCCTATTCGTCCTGAAAAGTCTGAAGGTGGTATTCCATTTCAACTCGAAACCCCCTTTGAACCTGCGGGAGATCAACCTCAAGCCATTAAAACTCTGGTTGATGGAATTCAAAAAGATGAACGTACACAAGTGCTTTTGGGTGTTACCGGCTCAGGAAAAACCTATACAATGGCCAAAATCATTGAAGAAACACAGCGTCCAGCTTTAATCTTAGCACCAAATAAAACTCTAGCAGCACAGCTTTACGGAGAGTTTAAAAGTTTTTTTCCCCACAATGCCGTCGAATATTTTGTTTCCTATTATGACTATTATCAGCCAGAAGCCTACGTTGCACGCTCTGATACCTATATTGAAAAAGAATCCTCAATTAATGAACAAATCGACCGTATGCGCCATGCTGCAACACGTGCTGTTCTTGAACGTGATGACGTCATTATTGTCGCATCTGTATCCTGTATCTACGGGATTGGTTCAGTAGAAACTTATACTGCTATGACCTTCAAAATAGAAAAAGGTGATAAACTCAATCAACGGCAATTACTGGCCGATTTAGTTGCCCAACACTATCATCGACAAGATATTAATTTCATTCGTGGTTCCTTTCGTGTTCGAGGGGATACAATTGAAATTTTCCCTGCCCACCTCGAAGATCGTGCTTGGCGTATTTCGCTCTTTGGCGATGAAGTGGAAACAATTACGGAATTTGATCCTCTCACAGGACAAAAAACAGGCGACCTTCAATCGATTAAAATTTATGCCAACTCACACTACGTAACACCACGCCCAACACTTAACCAAGCGATGAAATCGATTAAAATGGAACTCGTTCAACGCCTCGATGAGTTGAACGCAGCTGGACGTCTTTTAGAAGCACAACGTTTAGAACAACGTACAATTTTTGATTTGGAAATGTTGGAAACCACCGGCTCATGCTCTGGAATCGAAAATTATTCACGCTATTTAACAGGACGAAAACCCGGAGAACCACCACCAACCTTGTTCGAATACATTCCAAACAATGCTCTTGTTTTTATCGATGAAAGCCACGTAACCATTCCCCAAATTGGAGGCATGTACCGAGGTGACTTTCGAAGAAAAGCAACCCTAGCAGAATATGGGTTTCGCCTACCTTCCTGTATGGACAATCGCCCTTTACGCTTTGAAGAATGGGATGCCATGCGCCCACAAACTATTGCCGTCTCTGCAACACCAGGAAGCTGGGAAATAGAACAATCTCATGGCACTTTTGCAGAACAAATTATTCGTCCAACAGGGCTCATTGATCCACCAACAGAGGTTCGTCCAGCCAGCAATCAAGTCGATGATGTTGTGAATGAAATTCGTAAAACAATTCAAAAAGGCTACCGTACATTGGTGACAGTTCTCACAAAGCGTATGGCCGAGGACTTAACTGAATATCTCCACGAACAAGATATTCGCGTACGCTATATGCATTCTGACATTGATACATTAGAACGCATTGAAATTCTACGCGATCTGCGGCTTGGCACCTTTGATGTCCTCATCGGTATCAACTTGCTCCGAGAAGGCTTAGATATTCCAGAATGTGGTTTTGTTGCCATTCTAGATGCCGATAAAGAGGGCTTTTTGCGCTCTGAAACTTCCCTCATACAAACAATCGGACGTGCTGCACGTAATGTAGATGGCCACGTTATCCTCTATGCAGATATAATCACAGGCTCCATAGAACGAGCCTTACAGGAGACACAAAGACGTCGACAAAAACAAATAGCCTATAATGAAGAACACCATATCACACCGAAAAGTATCAAAAAAAATATCGGAGATATTCTCAATTCAGGCTATGAAAACAACCATATTCGCACAAATATCCCTGATGTCATCGAGAAAAAAAATATGGTTGGCAACAATTTGACATCTCATATTAAACACCTTGAAAAATTAATGCATGAAGCGGCTGCTGATCTCAACTTTGAAGAAGCAGCGCGACTTCGCGATGAAATCAAACAATTACAAAAGATAGAACTAGAAATCGCTGAGAGCCCCTTAACACATCATAGCGAACAATCCACCCATGAGCCCGTGTTACAACCAAGCCTTTTCTCCAAACCAGACCTTGCACATATGGGACCAACCATAGACACTGGTATTTTGGAAAATCGAAAAGGAAAATCTGGTAAAAACACCCCTAATCAAGCAACAATAAAACGAAAAAAACGCAATCAATAAAGGAGCAAAAAATTTCAAACCGCCTAAAATAATCTTCAGCTCTTCTAAAAAAACGACTAAAGCTCAAAAGCAAACAGCATTATCCGCAAAATAGATAACCTCAAACATCAAGGGTGCTCCAATTTATCTAAAACACCATGAGAGAGAACATTTTTTCTTGTTAAACCGCGTTATAAAAAATCCCTAAAAATGTAAAAAACTTCTAAACTTTAAAAAAGAAGACAAATTTAAAGAAAATATTTTATATATATATCAAAAAAATCATAAAATGTATTATCTTTATAAAGTTATACTATGATATAGAACTCAAATATTATTTAGCCTTACAAGAGAATATTCAAACAGGATACTGTTCTATAACACAAATAAAGTAAAACAAGAATTTATCATAGCACCATAAGCTTATGATAAAAAATGATATAACTTTTATTCATACACCTATTATTCAATTTATATTGTATCAAGTGATACAAAAAGTATCCCTAAATAAAGAGTTTATATTCCATAGTAAAAAATCGTGGACTCTTAATACAAACTTATTAATTAACCTCAAGCAGAGTACATTAATTGAAATCAAAATTCTGTCATGATTTTATTTTACTGTATCTTCGATAGGTTTAACTAAATGAATTTTCATTTGTTTTGCCACAATAAAGTCCAAAATTATTCAGGCTCTATTCAGTTTGAAACGTGTAGGATGTGAAAAATACGAATTTACACAAGGAGCATCATTATGAAAAAGGTGATCAGGTTAGCGGTATTATCAGCAATGTCAACTGCAACCGTTTTCATGCCGCTAAATGCAACGCTTGCGGATATGGCATGGGACTTTACTCACCCTCTCACGAGAGAAATAGATGATATGAAGAGGAAGATGCGTAAAGAAAGAGATGATGCGACAAGGGAAATTGATAAGAAAATTGATGATATCTGGCGTTCCCGTTTTTCTAGCTCCCATTGTTCTGATAGCAAAAATGTCTGTCATTCTGATGATTTCCAAAAGTTTGTTGATGATTTCCGCAAGCTTTCTGAAGAAAACTCTAGAAGATTTAAAGCCAAACATAATAGGACGGAACAACAACAACATCAACATCAACATCATCATCAACATCATCATCATCATTATCATCATTATTATCATCATGTTGAAAACAAAACATATCATCACATTGAGCGTAAAAAGACAAAACACAGTAATATTCATATAGACAACTCAGGAGATGCTTTAGCGGTGGGTATTCTTGGTACAATTTTAAAAAAACCAGAACAGCCACAAGTGGTTTATCAAATAGTACCACAAAATCAGGTAATTTATCAAAAAGTTCCGCAAAATCAAAGAGTTTATCAGGTGCAGCAAACGGTGGAATATGAGCCACTCCAGCAATCATTAGAATCTGATTGGCTTAACTATTGCAAGAAAAAATACCGTTCCTTCAACCCTAAAACAGGGACTTTTCGAGACCGTAATGGTTTGGAACACATTTGTTATGCCCCAATAAATTAACTTCTGTTCTACTAAAAAAGTCTTAAATGGCACAAAAAAACGCTTCAAAGCGTTTTTTTGTTTGCTCATATATTAAAATCTTGAAGAAAAGAATTATTTTGGCGCTCATAGCCTATGCTACTTTTAGGACCATGCCCACAGATAAAACAAACATCATCGCCTAAGGGTAAAACTTTTTCTCGAAGAGAGTGCATCAATTTTTCATGAGAACAGAAGGGGAAATCAGTGCGTCCAATAGAACCACGAAAGAGCACATCACCCAAGAGAGCTAAGCGTTCTTTTTCATTGAAATAAATAACATGACCAGGAGAATGTCCTGGGGTGTGAAAAACCTTAAACACATGTCCAGCAAAATGAACGCACTCACCATCTTCTAACCATTGGTCAGGAATACAGATGCACGCATCAGTGATGCCGTAATTTCTTGCGCTTTCGCTCACGGCATCCATCACAGGCTTATCATCGCGATGTGAACCGATAATTTTTACATTAAGCGCCTCTTTCGCTTGCATTGCTGCTCCCACATGATCAAAATGACCATGTGTTATCCAAATAGCCTCAACGATAACGCCATTCTTTTCGATTACGTCTTGAATCCGCGGCCAATCACCACCGGGATCAACGAGAACCCCCGTTTTACATTCACTATCAAAAAGCAAAGTGCAATTTTGTTGGAATGTCGTAACTGGAATAATATGTGCACTAAGATTCCCCATGACGTCCTTTTCAAAAGTAAAATTTTACTAAGTTTATAAGGAGCATTCCTCTCCCTCTACAAAAAATAGTCTGCTCGACAGCTTTATACAACTTATGTAAACTTGCATCTTGTGTAAACTAAATTTTTATCAAGGTTTTTAAGAATGACCAATCACGTTCAAGTTTTGTGTGACGATGCCCCTCACCTTCTTGTGATTGATGATGATACTCGCATTCGCAATCTTTTATTTCAATTTCTCATTAAAAATGGATTTCGTGTTTCAGTTTCAGCCAATGCTAATGAAGCAAGACGACTGTTGGCAAGTTTAGATTTTGATCTTCTTATTGTTGATGTCATGATGCCTGGTGAAAACGGTATTGATCTTACTCATTCACTCCGCCAAACAAAAGATGTTCCCATTCTCATGCTAACAGCTTTATCAGAAATAGACAATCGTATCCATGGCTTAGAAGCGGGTGCAGATGATTATCTTGCTAAGCCGTTTGATCCTCGTGAACTTCTCCTTCGTATCAATGCCATTTTACGGCGTGGCTTTCCCCTTAGCCAACCAAAAATTGAGCAGATCGTTTTTGGACCTTATATATTTTCAATTTCACGACGCGAACTCAAAAAAGGAGGAGAAATTATTAAATTAACAGATAAAGAACAAGAAATGATGGTCATTTTTGCCGAAAATGCAGGCGATACAATTCCGCGCCATAAATTCGCGGCCGATGACAGCAATATAAGTGAACGTGCCATTGATGTACAGATCAACCGCCTTCGTCGTAAAATCGAAAAAAACCCAGCACTGCCTATATGGCTCCAAACCGTGCGAGGAATAGGGTACAAACTCTCTATTGAATAGGCACAAGAATGATCAAACCTTTAAGATTTTTTCTTCGATGGTTAACGAAAAAAATGCCTAAACGGCTTTATGCTCGCTCTTTGATCATTATTATCGCTCCAATGGTACTGCTGCAAACAGTCATTGCTTATGTCTTTATGGAACGCCATTGGCAAATGGTAACCGAGCGTCTTTCAATGGCTGTCGTGCATGACATTTCAGCCATTATTGATATTCTTGAAACATATCCACAACAAGATAACTATGGAGATATCAAGCGTATTGCACAACAACGCATGGGATTAAACATTTCTATTCTATCTCCTACCTCCTTACCCCCTCCAGGACCTAAGCCATTTTTTGCAATTCTTGACTATTTTTTAAGTGAAGAAATCACCCGCCAAATTAACCGTCCCTTCTGGATCGATACCGTAGGAGATTCTGATCTTGTTGAAATCCGTATCCACCTTGGTCACAATATCTTACGCGTCTTTGCTCCACGCAGCCAAGCCTACGCTTCCAATACTGCTATTTTTTTAAGCTGGATGGTAGGAACAGCTCTTGTTTTATTACTGATAGCAATTTACTTTTTGCGCAATCAAATTAAACCTATTCAACAATTGGCTGAAGCAGCAGAAAGCTTTGGACGCGGTCGTCCTTTACCAAAAGGATTTCAACCACAAGGAGCTGATGAAGTCCGTCGTGCTGGCATTGCTTTTTTACGTATGCGAGAACGTATTGAACGCCAAATCGAACAACGCACCATGATGCTCTCAGGAGTAAGCCATGATTTAAGAACCATTCTTACACGCTTTAAACTTCAGCTAGCATTAGTAAATACTGACTTTGATACTAAACCGCTTGAGCAAGATGTAAGTGACATGCAAAATATATTAGAAGATTATCTTGCTTTTGCTCGTGGTGAAGGAAGTGAAAGTGTCAAGACTTTTGATTTAAATGCTCTTATGCAAAAATTCTCCGCCGATGCTCATCTTCACAAACGTCAATTTTCTTACACCATTGAAGGTCCTACAGAAATACAAGTACGTCCCCGTGCTTTCACACGCTTGGTCAGCAATCTTGTATCAAATGCATTTTGTTACGGCACAACCGTTAAACTAACAGCTAACTCTCAACAAGAATCTTTTATATTGATAATCGATGATAATGGACCTGGAATTCATGAAAATATGCGTACAGAAGTTTTTAAGCCATTCTTTCGACTTGATAAAGCACGAAATCAAGATGCAAGTGGAACAGGACTTGGTCTTTCTATTGCTCAAGACATAGCACGCAGCCATGGTGGCAATATACAATTAGATGAAAGCCCACTTGGGGGATTACGCGCTATTCTTGATATCCCCCTATGAGCAATATTTCAGCAAACCATCTGTAAAAATAACAGACTGTGTATTTTAGGCATTCCCTACAGTTTCAAACAAAGTGTACTGCAGTGCCTTGTAAGCACTTTCTCCCGACAAAGCAACCATCTGAAATGCAACATAATGGCTTTCACAGACTTTAAGTGCATGTATCAACAATGTTTCAACCTGTATATGAGATGGATGCATCCCACCAGCCAAAAGAAGACCTTGCCGATAAATAACTGAATTATTCCTTTGCCAGTAATCAAAATGTCCCAACAACAACTTTTCATTAATTGCTAGCAATAAGCGCTGTATTTCAGCTGTTCGAGCATTTTTAATAGAGAGATCAAACGAACAAGCCAAATGAAGTGCTTCATGCTCTTCCATCCATGAAAAAGCAAGACGATAATTTGCGCGCTTTCCTTCCACACAAACGCTAATTTCATCTTGCGCATCCCGCTCAAACGACCAATCATATTCACAGGCAATCTGTTCGATAAAGTCAACAGGGTGCTCTTTTCTCTCTGTGGCGCAAAATGCAAGCCTCATCACAATCCTCAATCATCTTAAAAACATTGTCAACAGAATATAAACCGCCTAAACTGTAACAATATTTTGCTACAATCAGAACCTTTACACCAAACAAATACACATAAAAACATCGACAGTACACAAACACCCAGAACACAATCGCGCTGTTTAGGGCAACCTGATAGTCATAAAACGAATCATCAAGTCTTTTCAGTGTATTGATACAATTTCATAGCGCCAGCCCCCCTGATTCAAAAAAATGTATTTTACCCAAAAAAAAATCAAAAATAAACAAATGCTCCGCTCTAACAGACTCAAGATTAAGCATTTTTTAGTTTCACGCATCATATTGAAAAATTGGGGATATTTTTTTGAAGATTCTTTTTTTAAGAAACTATCTTACTTTTTTGTGTCTGCGTTTTTTAAATCATCTTTTTTTAAATCATCAAGGCGCCTTTTCAAATCAGCATTATCAGCATGGATTTTCAGCACCATCTCCTTAAAAGTCTCAAACTCTTCGCGAGAAACAAGATCAAGTTTGTTTGCTATCTTTTCAGCCTGCACACGAAAAGCTGTTCCAGCTTCACGTCGTATACCTTGCGCGACGTCAGCAGCATCTGTTGCTAATTTTGCTAATTCATCAAGAATACGATTTGATCCATTACGCATAACATTTTTCCTTAAATTTTAATTATTGACGCACGCATTATAGCGTATTCTCATAACATTTAGATACTGTAATTTGTTCCTTTTACCCTATATTTTACATACTGTGCAGATTTTTCATGACGATCTTTTTAAGATTTTTTAATATTTCTTTTATCACCATATTTTTTTACCGCGATAAACCAGTGGAAATCTATCCCCCTTTCTGACTAGCCTCCCTACTGACTTGACCATTGCGCATTCATCTGTCATTTCTGACCATTAGAGTCACTTCATATTCATCTCGTATAATATAAGATGCTTAATTCATGAATAATCTGTCTTGTCCAGCCATTGCTTTTCCGTCTTTTCTTGATCCTGTCATTATCCAGCTAGGTCCCATAGCACTTCATTGGTATGGACTTGGTTACGTGGTGGGTATTCTTTTTGCTTGGTGGTATGCGCAAAAATTATTAAAAAAAACATCTCTATGGTATAGAGACCACCCTCCTATGGATAAAGAAAAGATCGGAGATTTTGTTGTCTGGTCTGCCATAAGTGTTGTTGTCGGAGGGCGTTTAGGACAAGTTCTTGTATGGGATCCCATTTACTATTTTAACCATCCAAGTGCTATCATTGCCGTATGGGATGGGGGAATGTCCTTTCATGGCGGACTTATTGGTATTATCATTGCTATGATCTGGTTTGCCCGTAAAAATCATATTAACATACGAGCCATGTTTGATATCATTGCTGCAGGTGCTCCTATTGGTATCGGCATTGTACGAATTTGCAACTTCATTAACCAAGAGTTATGGGGCAATATTACTACACGTCCTTGGGCTGTTTGTTTTCCTCTCGATCCTCACTATCTACCGCGCCATCCAAGCCAACTTTACGAAGCTTTCATGGAAGGATTTCTTCTCTTCATCATCTTATGCCTTATCATTTTTGCCTTCAAAGCATTAAAGCGCCCTGGAGCTGTTGCAGGAACATTTATTATAGGCTACGCAGTAGCGCGCAGCATTTCTGAAGTTTACCGTGCGCCTCAAGAAGATCCAGAATGGTTTTCGACTCTTTTCCATTCTACTGGTTTTACCTATGGCATGGCTTTATCTCTTCCCATGCTTCTTTTAGGGTTTTATCTTCTTCTCCATGCCTTTAAATATAAATCGACAGAAAATGGCCAATCTAAAAGAAAAAATTAAAGAAATTATTGCCCTTAATGGACCAATCACTGTTAGCCAATATATGACGTTGGCACTTACCGATCCTCAATTTGGTTATTATCAAACACAAACACCTTTTGGACGTACCGGTGATTTCATTACAGCACCTGAAATAAGCCAATTATTTGGAGAAATGATCGGGATTTGGGCTCTCGCAAGCTGGAACGCTCATGGTTCTCCTCGCCCTTTTATCCTCGCTGAAATAGGTCCAGGACGTGGAACTCTCATGGATGATGTTTTGCGTACCATTCAAAAATTATCCACGACAGCATTTGAATCTGCTGAAGTTTTTCTCCTTGAAATAAGTAAAAAGCTTGCAAAAGAACAAAAAAAGCGCCTTTGCCCTTATCAAAAACAAATCCATAGCATTGAAAATTTTAATCAAATTCCTTCAAAACCTCTCTTCCTCATAGCTAATGAATTTCTCGATACACTCCCTATCAACCAATATATTAAAGTCAATGGAGAATGGAAAGAGCGCTGCATTACAGTCAATCAAGATGGAGATCTCATCTTTATTGCTGCCCCGCATAAACTTCCCTCTTCTTATCTACAAACCTATTGTTCTAAAGTGCCTGACGGAACAATTTTTGAATATGCCCCCTTACGGCATCAATTCATGCAACAAATCAGCCACCATTTAGTGCAAGTGACAGGTTCTGCTTTGCTCATTGATTATGGTGCTGCTGATCTTGCATTTGGCGATACCTTGCAAGCACTGTCAAAACATAGATTTCGTGATATTTTTGATGCCCCTGGTGAACATGATTTAACATCCCATGTTGGTTTTTCTTTTTTAAAAAACATAGCCCTTGAACAAGGTTGTTTTGCTGAAATCTTCGAGCAAGGAGATTTTCTTTTAAAAATGGGGCTACTGGAGCGCGCAAAACAGCTTGGAGTTGGCAAAAGTGCTCCTTTGCAAGACAAAATCCGCCAAGACATCGAACGGCTCGCTGGTCAAGATCAAATGGGAAAATTATTTAAAGTTTTACATTTCAGTGATAAAAACATCTCCATACCTCCCCAATTTTGATGATCGGCGCTTTTGTCAATAAGCACATCATTATCTGAAATATTCATTGATAAATATGAACATCTCCACCCTCACTTCAAATAATCTCCATAAGGAACTTTTATGAAATCTATCCCTCATCCCATTCTTGCAAAAAATCTTTCTACTTTACACACCCATGGGATAGAACATGGTTTTTTTACTCGTCAAGGTGGTGTTTCAAAAAGCCTTTACCAAAGCCTTAATGTTGGACAAAGCTCAAATGATCACCCTGAACATATTACACAAAACCGCACTTTGGTCGCTCATTATTTTGATGTTGAGATACAAAATTTAGTCACTGTCAATCAAATACACTCTTGTGAAGTCATTGTCGTTGATAAAGCTTTTATCGGCTCCCCTCCTAGAGCCGATGCTCTCGTTACCACCACACAAGAACTCGTAATCGGCATTCTTACAGCAGATTGTGGACCCATTCTGTTTGCTGATCCACAAGCAGGTGTCATCGCTGCAACTCATGCTGGCTGGCGCGGAAGCTTAAATGGAATTATCGAGAAAACAATTGCTGTTATGGAAAAACAAGGTGCCAAAAGACAATCAATAACAGCAGTCCTTGGACCTTGTATTGGTCCTTGTCACTACGAAGTAACAAGTGAATTTTACGACCAATTTATTGATTGCCACTGCAAATACCAAAAATATTTTATAAAAACAGACAAAATAAATCACTTTTACTTTAATCTGTGGGCATTCATTATGAATCAACTCATCAAAGCAGGCGTTAATGCTTCTTGTGTGGAGCTTTGTACCTACAAAGATGAAAAGCGTTTTTTCTCCTATCGCCGTGCAATCCACCGCAGCGAACCTGATTACGGACGGCAAATTTCTGCTATTATGCTAAAAAATAAAAAATGATCCTCTTTTATGCTTTAAAACAATACCAAAACTGCAAAACTAAACTTTTTACTCAAATGTAAAAATAAATCCCATTGTATTTTGCTTTGCTTTTTTTACAAAATTATTTACCAGCCCATAAAATATGATAGCTTTTGCTCTGAATCATTTTCAATGTTTGGTTATAATGATTGAAGGCAAGATGATACTCCTCTTTTTTACTCCTCTTCATTCATCTTAAATATGAAACATTCCCCATATTGAAAGCATTTTTTTATAAAGTAATAACCAAAAAGCTTAATCAATACGTATTTCTTTGTCACATGGAGAAAAAACTTTGCTCTAAAAGAAACAAACTTTTGGAAAAAGAGAAAACATACCGCATAGCTCTTTAACAATAATCAATAAAATTGTAAGGCTTTTGTAATTGTTCTCTTGCAATTTAATAAAAAGAAATTAAAAACCGTGTCGCATTCCCACCATGATAATTCAGAGGTTCTACTATGAAACTTTTCTGCGGAAATTCTAATCCACGCCTAGCTGAAGATGTTGCAAATTATTTGAACATCCCCTTAGGAAAAGCCACCGTAAAACGTTTCGCTGATCAAGAGATTTTCGTAGAATTGCATGAAAATGTGCGTGGACAGGACGTGTTTGTTTTGCAATCTACATCCTATCCAGCCAATGATCACTTGATGGAATTACTCATCATGATCGATGCGCTTCGTCGTTCTTCGGCACGTCGCATCACAGCTGTTATCCCTTATTTTGGCTATGCCCGCCAAGACCGTAAACCTGGTCCGCGTACTCCCATTTCCGCAAAACTTGTTGCCAACCTGATTACTGAAGCAGGGGCCCATCGTGTTTTAACATTGGACCTTCATGCAGGACAAATTCAAGGTTTTTTTGATATCCCTACGGATAATCTCTATGCTGTTCCTGTTATTTCTCGCGATGTCAAAGTACATTATTCTCTTGAAAATGTTATTGTTGTTTCACCTGATGTGGGTGGTGTTGTACGCGCACGCTCGCTCGCCAAGCGTTTGAATAGTTTGCTTGCTATTGTAGATAAACGTCGTGAACGTCCCGGTGAATCAGAGGTTATGAATATCATTGGAGATGTATCGGGAAAAGATTGCCTTTTGCTTGATGATATTGTTGATTCAGGTGGAACTTTATGCAATGCAGCAAGTGCTCTGCTTAAACATGGTGCCAATAGTGTCACGGCTTATATCACGCACGGCGTTCTTTCTGGTAATGCAATCGAACGAATTACCAATTCAGAGATGAAAGAATTGGTTATTACAGATTCAATTATGCCAACACAAACTATTGAGAAAGCCCATAATATTCGTGTTTTGCCCATTGCCGACCTTATTGGGGAAGCAATTGCAAGGACAGCAGCAGAACAATCGGTTTCCAGCTTATTTGGTTAAAGGGGTTCCTTGGGGTCTCCTGGTGCTGTTTCAACACCAAGATCAGGAAATGCAACAATACGTTGGCCACTAAAATGCGTATGAATAACAATAAGACCACGCTCTTCAAAGTAGGTTAAAAGTCGGCGTGCACGGCTTAAAGAATGAGTCCCATAAAGACGTGCTAAAAATGCATCGGATGGACATGGCTTTCCCCCTAATGCAGCCTGTGCTACATTCAAGAAGACTCCTTGGACATCTTCTTCTAAACTTTCTGATATCTGCAAAATATGTTTCCAATGTTCACTGACAGCCGTTTGTTCATCAACAAAAGCCTGAGCAATAGCCAATTTACGCCGAAATTGTGAAAGATTAAAAGGAACCTTTGACATACCATGGATACGACAACGAACTGAAAAATCTTGATAAAGCACCGCTGTTGAACGATAAAAAGCCTCAGAATCCTCAAGAATTTCCCGAATAATATGTTCTGCTTGGCCGTCACGCTCAACATCAGAAAGTTCAGGAAATAAACTCGGGGTTTCTTCCAACAACTCTTGTTTTTTATGCACTACCTCCTCTAACATCTCGTGCATTGATTTTTCCCTCATCGGCTCTCGTGTTTGTTTAAATGGCTTTAAAATTTCCTCTGGTGAAGCAGTAAAAACGAGCTCTTGCACATCATCCCGCTCTGTTGGAAGTGGCATTAATTTAGGGCTAGAAGAGCGTGCCAAAGTTTCAACAGAACCGATAATGATTGGTAAAGGACGTCGTGATAAAGCGGGGCCTAAAGCTATAAAATTCCCCCGCTCAAGATCTCTAAACATTTCCGCTTGGCGGCGCTCCATTCCTAAAAGATCAGCAGCGCGTACCATATCAATATCTAAAAAAGTCCGCCCTATTAAAAAGTTTGAAGCTTCAGCAGCAACATTTTTGGCCAACTTAGCCAATCGTTGTGTCGCAATAACACCAGCAAGACCACGTTTACGCCCTCGACACATAAGATTGGTCATAGCACTAAGAGAAATCTTACGTGCTTCATCAGAAACTTCTCCTGCCGCAGTTGGAGCAAACAATTGTGCTTCATCGACAACGACAAGCATAGGATACCAATAATCACGTTCCACATCAAACAGTGCTCCAAGGAAAGCCCCTACAGCACGCATCTGTTGTTCAGTATCCAAACCTTCAAGATTAAATACCACTGAAACCCGATGTTGTCGAATGCGATGGGCAATACGAGTCAATTCTAATTCACTACGTTGAGCCTCTACAATAACATGACCAAATTTATCTGCCAAAGTTACAAAATCGCCTTCTGGATCAATTACACAATGCTGAACCCACTTAGCACTTTGCTCCAAAAGACGGCGTAAAAGATGTGATTTCCCTGAACCGGAATTACCTTGTACAAGAAGACGTGTCGCCAATAACTCTTCCAGATCAAGAAGTGCTGGCATCGATTTATGCAAAGCACGACTCTCTGACATCTCACCCAAGGCAATCTCAACCTTCATAACATCTCCAGTGTTTGATTTTGAACATATCAGTGCCAGCGCATATTGGCTGATTCTCCATCCACGCCGTAATTTGTAACATTTCCTCCTTTTTAAGGGTAGAAATCATCGATTTTTCCCACAACTCTTGCATCTATGAATAGTTTGAATTATAGAACAAACTTCTGTGTAGACACCCTTGGAGGCAACGCAGAATGGAGCGATCGCTGTTAGTTAGCGCATATCTTCATATCCATGCAAAAACTATTACTGTTTTTGAAGGATCTCCAATCATGTAAAAAGGACTTAAATTATGAGCAAAAGCTACACTCTTAAGGCCGAAAAACGCGAACGGGTTGGTAAGGGGTCCTCCCGTGAACTTCGCCGCAACGGTCTTATTCCTGCTGTCATTTATGGTGAAAAACAACCTCCCTTGGCAATAACAGTTCCCTATAAAGAAATTTTCTACAAAATTCATGCCGGTGGCTTTCGTACCACCATTGCAACGATTATTCTTGACAAGCAAAAAATTATGGTTTTGCCAAAAGATTATCAATTAGATCCCGTGCGTGACTTTCCCCTCCATGTAGATTTCTTACGCATTTCAGCAAAATCCGTTGTAGAAGTGAATATTCCTGTCCACTTCCTCAATGAAGATACAGCACCTGGACTTAAAAAGGGTGGTGTCCTCAATATTGTTCGGCACGAAATTGAATGTACGGCTCCAGCAAGTGCTATTCCTGAAGCTATTGAAATTGATCTCTCCAGCTACTCTATTGGTGACTCTATTCACATTTCAGCAGTGCAACTGCCAAAAGATGTGACTCCCATCATCCAAGATCGAGATTTTACCATTGCAACCATTGCAGCTCCTGCTGGCATGGATGTCAGTGATGAAACTTCTGAACAAGAAGATGAAGAAGAAGACACGCAAACTTCATAAAACTCAAAAGGCGGAAATTTTTCCGCCTTAATTTATGAGACATTACCCTTACTCATACTTTGACTGAAGATACACATGTGGCTTATTGCTGGTCTTGGCAATCCTGGTTTACAATATCAAAATAACCGCCATAATATCGGTTTTATGGCTGTTGATGCCATCTATCAGTCCTTCTCTTTTTCTCCATGGTCGAAGAAGTTTCAAGCAGAAATCTCTAATGGTTTCATAAATAATGAGAAAATTTTTCTTATAAAACCGCAAACTTTCATGAATCTCTCTGGTCAAGCTATCGGTGAAGCTTTGCGATTTTATAAATTAGATCTGAAGAATTTGATCATCATTTATGATGAGTTAGACCTGTCACCGGGAAAAGTTCGTATAAAAATTGGTGGAGGAAATAATGGGCATAATGGTATTAAGTCTATTGATGCCCATTGTGGCACTGACTATTGTCGTATACGCATAGGAATTGGTCATCCTGGAAGCAAAGAACTTGTTCATCAGCATGTTCTGGGAAATTTTACCAAATCTGATCAAGAATGGTTATCCCCTCTCTTAGAGACAATTGCAAAAAATATCGCTCTCCTTATAAAAGATGACAAATCCCTCTTTATGAATGAAATTTCACAAACGATAAAAAACAATCAAAACCATTGACTTGCGTGTCACAGTCGCGTGAAGCATATGGATAAGAACTCTTGAAAAAAATGTCTCTTATACACTTTCTCAAAGGCAAAATCTGTTGGCAACCTGAGAAGCTAGAAAATAAAATAAGAATACAAGCTTATACACACTTTTGAAAAAGAAAGGCTTATATTCTCTTTTGAGAGAAAGAGAAGATTGAACAGCAAACCAAAATACTCAAACAGTTCTCTTCAATTTTCTCCCCCAAATTAAAAAAATTCATTTGGCTGAATGGTCGACTGTAGCGGATCATAGCCATTTGATTGTTGACTATAAACTGTAGGAATACTCCTATTGTTTTGTAAGACCACAACACGCGAACCAACGGGAACACGATCATAAAGATCAATAATATCTTGATTAAGCAAACGAATACACCCACTTGAAATAGCACGCCCAATTGACCACGATTCGTGTGAGCCATGAATACGGAAAAGTGTATCTTTCCCATTTTTGAACAAATAAAGTGCCCGCGCACCTAATGGATTATCGGGTCCTGGTGGCATTCCTTTCCCAAGATGACCATAACGTTCTGGTTCTCGAGCCATCATAGCTGCAGTAGGAGCCCAATTTGGCCACCGACGCTTGCGCTGTACAACCCCTTCACCTTCAAATGCTAAACCTTCCTTACCGACCCCAATCCCATAACGTAAAGCCTTTCCATTTTCACCAATAAGGTAAAGAAAACACTCTTGCGTATCTACAACCAATGTTCCAGGTGGATAAGATGTATAATAAATCACTTCTTGTCGCCAAAACTTTGGATCAATTGTCGCAAGATCAACAGCAGGTAACAAATAGGTCTCATTCGTTACAGGACCGTACAAAGCCTGTATTTCTGGTGGAATGTATCGAACTTGTTGAAAAGGAACTGATGACATATCTGACTGATGTGTAGCACATCCAGCTAAAGCCAAAAGTGCTGCAATTAAAAAGACACAACGAGATAACACTCTTCTATTTTCTCCGATTAATTATTTATGCAGATTTGCATACCATGAAAAACTTAGCACATTATTAACATTAATTCGAAGTTTTCTTATCCTTGAGACTAAGGAGAGCATTAAGATAAGAAGAACTAAGGTAAAAAAAGCAGATTATCTGTTACTTTAGACTTTTTTCTCACTTATCGCAACACAAAGACTATAACTCTTCTGAAAATATGCTATAAAAAAGAAGCTTTATCTTGACTATAAAATCAAAAGAAAAGAAAAATTCTCATGGGCTTTAAATGCGGTATTGTCGGATTACCTAATGTTGGGAAATCAACTCTTTTTAATGCATTAACAAAAACAGCCACTGCACAGGCTGCCAATTATCCTTTTTGTACCATTGAACCCAATACCGGTGAAGTTGCTGTTCCAGATTTACGAATGGAAAAAATTGCATCAATCGCTGGTTCAAAAGAAATAATTCCTACACGCATTAACTTCGTCGATATTGCGGGGCTTGTACGAGGAGCTTCAAAAGGCGAAGGTTTAGGAAACAAATTTTTAGCCAATATTCGCGAAGTCGATGCCATTGTCCACGTTTTACGCTGTTTTCAAAATGAAGATATTACCCATGTAGAAGGACGTATTGATCCTGTTTCTGATGCCACAACCGTTGAAACCGAACTCATGCTTGCCGATCTTGAGAGCCTTGAGCGACGAATCGTACAAATCCGTAAACGTGCGACCGGAAAAGACAAAGAAGCTCTCACAATTTTACCCATTATGGAAAAAGCATTAAACATACTGCAACAGGGAAACCCTGTCCGGTTATTACTCAAAGATATCTCTTCCGATGAACACCACATTCTTAAGAGTTTGAATCTTTTAACCTCCAAGCCTGTACTTTATGTTTGTAACGTAAGCGAAAATGACGCCGCTCATGGAAATAGCTTTACCCAAACAGTTGAAAAAATGGCAACAGAGCAAAATGCGCAAAGCATTATCATTTCTGCTTCTATCGAAGCGGAAATCACACAACTGAGTGATGCTGAAGCATCAGAATATCTCAATGCTCTAGGACTCTTTGAACCAAGTTTAAATCGCCTTATTCGTGCTGGTTACCATTTACTTGATCTCATTACTTACTTCACCTGTGGGCCTAAGGAAACACGAGCATGGACAATTACGCGTGGTACAAAAGCTCCCCAAGCAGCTGGCGTTATTCACTCAGATTTTGAGCGCGGTTTCATTCGTGCCCAAACCATCAGCTACAATGACTATATTGCTCTGGGTGGAGAAAGCGGTGCAAAAGAAGCAGGAAAAGCCCGCGATGAAGGAAAAGAATACATTGTGCAAGATGGCGATGTCATGTTATTTAAACATAATACTTAAATCTTCACTCTGTCTTAATAGTTTATCTTGAAAACTTTGTAATAGGTCCTTGGAATCTTGTCGCAAAAGCTCCCAAGAATTTTTTGAACAAAAAAAACGTTGCTAGCATATTATTATGATAGCAACAGTTTTATCCATTAAAGAATGGGAATATAAAATTAGCGCGTCCAACGCCCTTCGTATTTAAATGTTGGAGCGTCCTTTAAAGAATCCTTTGTCGCATTTGTAATGAGTTTCCATTTACCATAATCATTTGTCATCTGGATTGTTTCTGGAGAAACGACCACATAACTCTCGCCTATGCCAAGAAAACCACCAACAGCAACAACAAACCCTGCAATATTATTTTCACGTAAAATAATATCTTTTACTTCACCAATATTTTCATCTTCTATATTATATACATTGGCGCCTATAAGGCTGGAAGCAACAAAATCCGTTGCTAAAGGTGTCACATAACGCACAGACTTATCTACCCCCACCTGTACAATACCCGTCGAAGAGATCATTTCAGGTTTTGAAGGCACTTCAAAAGACTGAGCGTAAGTACTAGAAACCATCAAAATTGACATAAGAGTAGTACATGCAATTTTTTTCATTTTAACATCTCCGTTTTTACTTTATAAAACCTCAATGCATCATAAACAGATTTGTTCCTTATGCTCTTTATACTCTATACTCTTTCAAGCCTTGTCGCTTTATCATTTTCTCTTTATTTCGTCTTTTGTTTCTTTCTCTAACTCTTCTTCTAAACCACACCAAATACGATTTTTTAAAATATAAACAAGCCCTGCAAAAATGATTAAAAATAAAATAACACGAAAACCGGTTTTTTTACGAATTTCCATATGAGGATCGGCAGCCCACATCAAAAAAGCAGAAACATCGCGCGCGTAATGTTCAATGATTTCTGGGGTTCCATCTTCATAAGCAACCATACCATCACTCAAAGGAGGAGCCATAGTTAAAGAATTACCGGCAATAAAATAAGGATTATACCAATAACCATCCGCAATTTTTATCTCCTTCGGTGCCTTCTGATATCCTGTTAAAAGAGCTGTAATATAATCTGGACCAGCTGTATCATAATGAGCCAATGCATCAGTAATTAAAGCAGGAAACGGCAAAGATACACCACGTGCACGTGCCATCAATGACAAATCTGGAGGATAAGCACTATTTAAAATAAATCTTGCTTCTTCTTCATGTGCAAAGGGAGAAGGAAAATAATCCGTTGCAACCCCAGCACGTTTAAAAAATTTTCCTTCTCGATTAGGACCATCGCGCACTTCATATTGCCGCGCCAAAGCTTTAATCTGTTCTTGATCATACCCAAGAGCTTTTAAATTGCGAAAAGCCACATATTTTAGCCCATGGCAGGTGGAACAAACTTGTTTATAAACCTTTAATCCACGCCTCAATTGCGCCTTATCATAAAGCCCAAATGGACCTGAAAAACTCCATTCTTGTTTTTTAGGAATCCTTAAAGGAAAAGAAATAAATTCCTCCTCCTGATCAGAGGCATCCCCCGCTAAACTCTGAGCAGAAAAGCTCATAGCAACGATAACAATCAGTCCGACAAAAACATTTACCATAGTCTCTTTTTTTTCTGTTTTAAATCTTGCATAATTGAAGAAGGAAGAGAACAATTTTTTTCAAACGCTGGCAAAGTCGGCAAAATAACCAAAAAAAATATAAAATAATAAACCGTAGCTAATTGCGTCCATAAAAGGATTTTGTCATTTATTTCTCTTGACCCCAACCAACCAAGGAAAACGACATCAATAACCAACGCCCAAAAGAAAATTTTATAAACAGGTCGATATCTTGCTGAACATATTTTAGAGCGGTCTAACCATGGCACAAAAATTAAAATGCAAATCGAACTGACAAATAAAACAAAGCCCACAAAAGTTGAAGGGAAAATACCAATATCAAAAGTTATAGCACGAAGTATCGCATAAAAAGGCAAAAAATACCATTCTGGAACCACACGAAGAGGTGCCTTTAAAGGATCTGCCACACTATAATTTTCAGCCTGCCCCATATAATCAGGCATATAAAACAAAAACCAGGCAAAGAAGATCAGAAAAACAGTAATAGCAAAAATATCTTTGATAAGCGCATAAGGTGAAAATGGAACCGTTTCCTTATCTGATTGTATAGCAAGACCCGTTGGATTGCCTTGCCCAACACAATGGATTGCCCAAATATGCAGCCCCACAAAAAGAAGCAAAACAAATGATAAAACATAATGGAAAACATAAAAACGATTCAACGTTGGTTGTCCTACGCCATAACCACCCAGAAGTGTCTCATGCAACCATGTCCCCACAAAAGGTATCGTTTTTAAAAGCCCTGCAATCACTGAAGCCGCTGAAATAGACATCATCCCCCAAACAAGCACATAACCAAAAAATGCTATTGCCATCATGATGATATAAATAAAAATACCTGTAACCCACACCATTTCTCGCATATTTTTATAAGAACCATAATAAAGTCCACGTGCCAAATGGATATAAACAGCAATAAAAAAAAACGAAGAGCCTACAGAATGCCATGGACGAAAAAGCCAACCAAACTGCCCTTCACGCCGAAATCGTTCACTAGTTTCAAAAGCCAAATGAATATCTGGAACATAATGCATAGCCAAGACAATACCAGTCAAGAGCTGTGATAAAAGCATAATGGTCAAAATACCGCCAAATGTGTAAAAGTAATTAAGATTACGCGGAACAGGAAAAATCACAAATGTATTATAAAAAAAACGAGGAAGAGGAAAACGCTTATCAAACCAACGAGCAAGAGCATTTTTAGGACAATAAGGAGGAAACCTTGTCATAACCTTATCCTATTTTGAGCAAAGTATCAGAAAGAAATTGGTAAGGTGGAATAGCCAAATTATAGTTAGCTGGACCTGACCGCACTCTTCCAGCGGTATCGTAAACAGATCCATGACAGGGACACAACCATCCTCCAAATTTACCCGATTGCCCAAGTGTTACACAGCCTAGATGCGTACAAAGATTAATAACAATAAGCCAATTTTCACGTCCTTTACCTGCTGAACGCGCAAAATCTGTTGCTTCTTTTTCACCTTCAAGATTAGGATTGCGCGCTTGACGATCTTTTAGAAGACTCAATTCAGTAGCGCGCGCATCAGCAATTTCTTTTGTTGTACGGTTTCGAATAACAACAGGCTGTCCTCGCCACTTTACCGTCACCGACATCCCCTCTTCAATACCAGAAAGATCAACCTCAACAGAGGAAGATGCCAAAACAGCTTGATCTGGACGCAACTGACGGATAAAAGGCCACGCAATCGCTCCCATTCCAACTGCTCCTGCAACAGCTGTTACCAAAAACAGAAAATCCCGCCTCGTTTGCTCACCCATGGACTTAACTTAAAGAGACTATTTGCTAAAACATTCTTCTACCATACCCTCTCCCATTGTACAATGCTTGATCACTCAGTTGCATCAACCATAAAAACATCCCCGTAAAAAACTTCTGCCATTTGTATGGTCTATACAAAAAACTGTTTTATAATGATAATTCATCGTTTTACAGAGTGAATGAAATCCTGAAACACCGTAAGTTTCTTTCATTTCAAACCTATTCATATTAATCAATCAAAATTACTCCCCCGCCTGTGAAAAACGGAGATAGCGTGTAAATAAACACTCCTAAAGAAAGAAACATAGTCTTATTATGACCAGATCTCAGTAAATAAGTTGAGCTTATCGGTTATTTCTTTAACACATTTACAGCATCTCTCCCTCCCTCAATTCCAACTGGTTGAATGAGTATTTTTTCCGCTTCTGCTTTTGCATAAAAAGCATATTTTGTTGATTTTCATTAAAATGGATGATCTAACCTCATTAAATATCCCACTTTTCAACATAATGAGCCAATCCATTTCATGTATCGCTCAATAAAAGGAAGTCCCTAATAGGGAGATTCTCTCTTATCCCAAACAAACCTGTGTACATAACTTTTTCCCTGAAATTTAAAGTGAATAAAAATAAAACATAAAAAAACATGTATTTCTCAAAGCATATTTTTCGAATAAATTGTAACGCTTCTTTACAAAGTTGAAAGAAAAATCATATTACAGAGAACATGACACTTCATATAGCTCTTTTCCAACCTGATATCGCTGGTAATACCGGAACGATTTTACGTCTTAGCGCTTGTTTTGGTTTACATGTGCACATTATTGAACCCGCAGGCTTTAATCTGTCGGATCGTAATCTCAAACGCGCAGGATTGGATTATCTCGAATATGCTTCCTTAGAACGACACATTGATTGGCAACATTTTATAAGCTCCATGAAACACTTTAACCGCCGTCTGTTGCTTTTAAGTACAAAAGCAAAAACATGCTATACGCAGATATGCTATCAAAAAAATGATGTTTTACTTTTTGGTCGTGAAACAGCTGGCGTTCCCGATTATGTTCATGAAACGGCCGATTACACATTGAAAATTCCCATGCAACCACAGGCACGCTCTCTAAATCTCGCCATGTGCGTAGCCATAACAACGGGAGAAGCATTACGCCAAATTGGTTATCATGAAAGAAACTGTAATCTATAAAAACACAACAATTCCATTAAAATCTTTAATAGAACAATAAAAATACATGAAATATGGTTTTAAATAATTAAAAAAATCTTTTTTATAGAATATAGATAGTAATTAAAAGCGCATAAAGTTCAATAATACTTTTGGAATAACTTATAGAATGCCTATAAAAACTCATAAATTATCACGAAAAACAATATACAACATATCAAGAATAGTTAGAGCGTATAACGCTTATCATTTTCCAACAATCAAGTGCTGATAAAATAACATTTCTTAGTGCCCATCACATCCATTTCATATCACCACTTATGAATGATTAAATACTCCTCATAGTAAAAATCCATTGGACATCCCCCTCTTTATGCTCATACAAAGTGCAAACTGCTATCATTATTCTCTTTATCCGTTTTCACTTTCGAGAATCCTTATCTTTGAGATGGTTCATAAGAGACATTTTTTCTCTCTGTAATCATTTTTCCTCACACGGCTTCCCCCACTTGTAACGTGTAAGGCTATAATTTGGATTTATGTAATATGAACAGGTTTGAAATAACCTCACAATATTCGGAGCTCTTGTTTCACATGACGAATAATGAATTATTATTATAAATCAATTTTTTCTAATAATGCATGACGATCCATTAAAAATCCGCTTTCGACCCATATCATTTCTAACTCTTTAAGCTTTTTTCCTAAAAGCACACCTTTAGCAAAACCTTTCTTTATTAAATCGTTACCATTAATGGGAAAAGTTGGAATCTGCCATTTTTTGGCAAGCTGATGAAGCTTGACATAATCCTCTGCTCTTTGCAAAGCATCACTTTTTTCCAGATTATCGAGATGTGATGCAGCGACAGACAACGATAATTGATCTAAAACTGGCTGTCGTCCATGAAAATAAATCAGTTTTTGCACAAAATGATCAGAACAGTTTTGGTTTATTATTTCTAACTCTGCCCATTCTTTTAATCGTGTTGTTTCTTTATGGGAAAAATGCAAGCGCTGTGCCATTTCATGAAGACGTATGGGGTCAGGAGGAAGAAGGCTTTCTAGCCGTAACAATGGATCAACTTTCCAACCAAAAGCGTGTTCTGTCTTCACCAATGCGTGAATTGCATCAATACCCCATCGTTCTGTTTCAGGAAAAATAAGTGCCAAAATTCTGCTTTGTCGCATCCATAAAAGAGCACGCGTTGGATCAAACGCCGCAAGAAGCTTTTTCATTTCTGCCCAAATACGTTCAGAAGAAAGTTTTTTTAAACCGTGTTTTAAACTAACACATGCCTTCAATCCTTGTACATCAGGTCGCCCTGCTCCATACCATGCAAAAAAGCGAAAAAAACGTAAAATACGCAAATAATCTTCGCAAATACGATCTTCTGCAATCCCAATAAAACGAACTGTTCGGCTAGCAATATCACTCAAACCTCCCACATCATCATAAAGATTGCCAGCAGCATCACAATAAAGCGCATTTATCGTAAAATCACGCCGTTCAGCATCTTTTTTCCAATCACGACCAAATGCCACTTTTGCATGACGACCATCTGTTTCAATATCGCAGCGAAGCGTTGTAACCTCATAAGAACATGAATGAGCAACTACTGTTATTGTACCAAAAGCAATCCCTGTAGGAATAGCTTTAAATCCTGCTTCTTCTACACGTGTAATAACCTGTTGCGGCAAACAAGTTGTTGCAATATCAATATCACTAATAGGCTGCCCTAGCAGTTGATTGCGCACTGCTCCCCCTACAATACGCGCCTCTTCTCCCTCCAAAGACAAAACACGAAGAAGTGTTTGGATATCCTTTTGTTGTAACCACGCAACCTGTTTGAAGTCCTGTCTTATATTCACCCTTTAACCTTTCAAAAAAGTTGTCTTCATTGCTTTAAAGAACTCTCTTCATAAAACAAAATTTTTAAGACATCCCTTATAAAACACGTCTATTCCTTCCAAAAAAAACTTTTCTCTTCTTGTATACGAATATGAAAAAAATGGCATATGATACTTCATTTCTTCTCATTTTCTGTTACAAACAATAAAATATCCATTATCATGCAGAGAAAATTACCATTTTTGCGACAAACGCCTTAAGGAAGAAATATGAGTCAACATGATCTATCATCCAATTCTGTAAAAAAGGTCAATATCAATCATGAGGCTCAAGTCATTATTGATGATATTGATATGGCACACAAAGAATTGGATATTTTACAACAAGAAATTGACAAAGTTATTTTTGGGCAAAGTCAGGTAATCGAATATGCTTTAATCTCTATTTTTGCTGGTGGTCACGCCCTTCTTGTCGGTGCTCCAGGACTTGCAAAAACACGTCTTGTTGAAACATTGGGAACAGTCTTAGGGCTTGATGAAAAACGCATCCAATTTACTCCTGACTTAATGCCATCGGATATTATTGGTTCTGAAATTATGGATTCCGATAAAGACGGTAAACGTTCTTTTCGGTACATTCAAGGTCCTATTTTCACGCAACTTCTCATGGCCGATGAAATCAATCGTGCTTCCCCACGGACACAGTCAGCCCTTTTACAAGCTATGCAAGAATATCATGTTACTGTTGCAGGTATCCGTTATGATTTGCCACAACCTTTTCATGTTCTTGCAACGCAAAATCCTCTCGAACAAGAAGGGACCTATCCACTTCCTGAAGCACAACTGGATCGCTTTTTGATGCAAATCGATATTGACTATCCTGACCTCACAACAGAGCGACGGATCATTTTAGAAACAACAAAAGAAAAAAAATCAAATGCAAAACCAATTTTATCCGCCAAAAAATTGCAAAAAATTCAAAATATCGTTCGCAAAATGCCTCTTTCAGAAAATGTGATCGAAGCTATTTTAAAAATTGTCCGCTCAACTCGCCCTCATAAAGACAATAGCCTTGCTAATACTTATGTTTCTTGGGGACCTGGTCCACGGGCATCACAAGCCCTTTCACTTTGTGTTCGCGCCCGTGCTCTTTATTATGGACGCTTAGCCCCCTCACTTGATGATGTTGAAGCATTAGCCTATCCCGTATTACAACACCGCATGGCTCTTAATTTTTCTGCCCGTGCTGAAGATGTAACTGTAAAAGATATTATCAATAACCTTGTGAAAGATGTTCTTTGAATGGCTATTGGCAAAAAAGTTTTACAAAAGCCTCCATTGTCGCTGGCAAATGAACTGCATAAGGATACTGGCAAAATGCCATATTTCCTTTTACAAGCACGTCATATCGCTAATACACTGATAACCGGATGGCATGGACAACGCAAACGCGGTAATGGGGAAAACTTTTGGCAATTTCGTCCCTATGTTGAAGGAGAATCCATTACCCGCATTGATTGGCGGCGCTCAGCGCGTGATGAAAATACATATCTCCGCGAACACGAATGGCAAATGACACAAACCGTTTGGCTCTGTCCTGATCAGAGCGCATCAATGCATTACTGTTCGCGCTTTTCTAAAATCTCTAAAGGTAATCATGCCATTATTCTTACCCTTACCCTAGCATCACTTCTTGCTCGCAGTGGCGAACATATTGCTATTCCAAACTTAATGTCCCCCACAATGACATCCAATGTCGTAGAGCGAATAGCCTTTGCTTTAGAAAATCATTCAGATGAAAATTCATTTCCGGATTTTTCAACGATTACACGCTTTTCACATGTCGTTATAATGAGTGATTTTCTCGACTATCCTGAAAAAATCATCCAACATTTAACCGTTTTAACTACAAAACAGGTGACAGCTCATTTAATTGAAATTTCTGATCCCGCAGAAGAAAGCTTTCCCTACGCAGGTCACACAGAATTTTTTGATCCTGAAACGAAAGAGAAACATGTTTCCACAAAAGCAGAAGATCTTCGTAAGAGCTATTGTAAACTATATCACGCAAGGCGACAAGAGTTGGCAAATTTTTGCGCACGTCAAGGATGGTCTTATCACGTTAGTAAAACGGATCAACCTTTAACAGAGACCATTTTTCATCTTGCAAATACAATGGGCGACTCTCCATTGCAAAAAAGGAGGGCCCTTTGAGTTTTGCTGCTCCCTTTCTGTTACTAGGGCTTTTGTTCCTACCGGTCATTTGGTGGCTGTTGCGGATAACTCCTCCATCTCCGCGTAAAGAGCTTTTTCCTCCGTTACGCTTCTTACCCAAACCAACTCATCAGCAGGAAACAGCAAAACATACACCTTGGTGGTTGCTCTTGTTGCGTTTAACCATAGCGGCACTTGTTATCATAGCGTTAGCACGCCCCACGTGGGATCAAAAACCAATCAGCTTTTCCGGATCTCAACCCCTTGCACTCATTATTGATAATGGTTGGGCTTCTGTAAAAGAATGGAAAAAGCGCATCTCTATCGCTGAAATGCTCCTTGCTCAGGCAGAAAAACAGCAAAAAAATATTTATCTTATTGCAACGGCTGAAAATGATATCTCCAATATAGAGCCGCAACCCGCCAAGATTATAAAACAGCATTTAATGCATTTGCAACCGCGTCCTTGGCCTGTCAACCGTGTGCACGCACTGAAAAAACTCAGAAAAATAACCAAAGGAAAACCTCTTGATGTTGCTTATTTAAGTGATGGATTACAAACAAATGAAGATGAGCAAGCTTTTGCTTTGCTTGAAGAATTAAAACCTGAAAAATTCTTATGGTATTTGGCTGATATTTCCGATTTAATCGGCATAACATCCGTAGAAAATAACGATGGAAGCATGGTCGCGCGTATTATCCGCTCAACAACACACGGCAAAACTTCCGCTACACTCAACCTCTACGATTCAAACAATCAACTTCTCGGTCAATTTACGAAAAATTTCTCTGAAGGAGAAACAACAGCTCTTGTTCCTTTTGATGTACCACTTGAACTACGTAATGATATCGCTTGGATAAAAATGAATAATCAAAACCATGCTGCTGCAACTTTCTTGGTAGACAGCCATAACAAGATAAGCCGTGTTGCTCTTCTATCACCCGATACCAATGAAATGGCACAGCCTTTACTTTCTCCATTTTATTACATTATCAAAGCATTACAGAAATATACACAGCTTATAACCGCCGGTGGAAGAGAGCTTTCAACGGATATTGATTATTTGCTTAAACAAAATCCATCTGTTTTCATTATGAGCGACATGGTTAACATGCCTGAAAAAGCAGAAAAAAAACTTTCTGATTTTGTGAATAAAGGGGGAACACTCATCCGCTTTGCAGGAGAAAAACTCAGTAGTGCAGAACATTATGATAGTCTCCTTCCGATACCGCTACGTCAGGGGCAACGTTTCCTTGGAAGTATTATGTCTTGGACGAAACCACAAAAGCTTGCCCCTTTTGCAAAAAATAGCTTTTTCTTTGATCTTCCTTTTCCAGAAGATGTCACTGTCTCGCGCCAAATCCTCGCAGAACCAACCCCAGATCTTTTTGAAAAAACGTGGCTTAGCCTTTCGGATGGAACCCCTCTTATTACCGCAGCAAAACGTGGTAAAGGAACCCTCATTCTCATTCATGTTGCTCCTGACCCCACATGGTCTAATCTTCCTCTTTCTGGCTTTTTTGCACAAATGTTGCAAAAACTAATCACATTAGGGTCTAACGAAAACACAAACCTAACACACAGAGAAAAAAGAACAATGGTACAAAACCCGTGGCGAACCATAACCGCTGACGGACAATTACAAGTACCGCCCTCTCATGTTGTTCCACTGGTCTTTGACTCTCAAAATCCACCCCATCCTTCCTATAATACCCCCCCAGGACTTTATGGTGTCAAAAGCGATTTTTATGCACTCAATCTCTTAACTCGTTCGTCGCACTTGATGAAACAATCATCATTGCCAACTTCTCTTAATAAAAGCCCTTTATCTTACGATACAAAAGAAAAAAATCTTATCGGTCCACTTTTAGGATTAGCCATCTTATTATTCGCCTTTGACAATTTTCTCATTTTATGGATGGGAGATATTTTTTCTTTCATGAAACGGCGTAATATGTTTCTCCTCCCTTTTATAAGTCTTATTGCCTTGTTTTCATATGATCCAACTCTTTATGCACAAACGAAAGAAAATCATCATGATAGTGTACAAGCTGCTGGTGCAACACATCTTGCCTATGTTATAACCAATAATCATGAAATTGATACAACGAGTAAAAGTGGTCTAGAAGCGTTAAGTCAATTTATCGCAGAACGTACAATGCTTACCCTAGGCTCTGTTACAGCACTTGATCTCGATAAAGATGAACTCTCTTTTTATCCTCTTATTTACTGGCCAATTGATGTTAAGAGTCCTATACCTACTCCCAAAAGTCTTGAAAAAATAAATAACTTTATGAAACATGGGGGAACAATTTTATTTGACACACGCGATCAGATAAAGAGCAATCTTAATCTTGAAGGAGATGCCACTCCAGAAACGCAACGATTACGAGATATCTTAAAAGAGTTAAATATTCCATCCATTGAGCCAGCATCAACGGATCATGTTGTTGCACGTTCTTTTTATATTATGCCAGATTTTCCTGGTCTCTACCGTGGTTCACCTTTATGGATTGAATCCTCATCAACAAACAAAAAAAATAAAAATTCTCTTGCTAGCGGTGATAATGTAAGTTCTCTTCTCATCACCGCCAATAACTTTGCCGGTGCTTGGGCACTGGATGAAAAAGGGACATGGAAATATCCCCTTGTTCCCAATGATCCAATGCAACGTCTATGGGCATTTCGTGCAGGTTTAAATATTGTCCTTTATGTTCTTACAGGAAACTATAAAGCGGACCAAGTTCATGTTCCAGCACTCTTGGAACGCTTTAAAAGAGAAAGAAGGCAATGATATCATTTTTCACTTTTCAGCCTTTTTTACCACTCATTTGGATTCTGTTCTTAAGTGGAATATCGATGCTTTTTGTCGTTGTTGGTCTTGTTACGCAACGTCAAGGTTCTTTATTTCGTCTGATGGCATTAAGCGCCCTCATCCTTGCTTTGCTCAATCCAATGATCATAAAAGAACAGCGCGAACCACTGAAAAGCACAGTAGGTATTGTCATTGACCGCAGCAAAAGCCAAACATTTGGAACACGTACAAACGATAGTGATGAAGCGCGCGCGCAATTAACGCAAGCATTGGCGCATTATCCACAATTTGAACCACGCTTTATTGAAGCTGGAAAACTTGCTGATAATCAGTATGCGCCCTCAACGAATTTGTTTGATGCTTTAACACAAGCAGTATCTGATGTGCCGTCCTCTCGTTATGCAGGAACCATTTTTATCACCGATGGACAAGTACATGACATCCCTTCCATTTCAGACCTTCATCATAAAGCACCTCTCAATGCTCTGATTACAGGACACTCAGATGAATTTGATCGCCAAATCAAGTTTATTTCTCCTCCACGCTTTGCCCTTGTCAACAAACCACAAACGCTCTCCATTTTGGTAGAAGATAAAGGCCCCGCCAAAAAAACAATACCACAGAAAGCAAATATTACACTAAGCGTCAATGGACAAGACATTGGCCATTATTCTGTAACTCCTGGCGTGATTTTTCAAACTGAAATTACCCTTCCTCATGCTGAAAAAAATATTATCCAAGTGATAACCGATCCACACAAAGGTGAACTAAGCTTCGAAAACAACCGCGCCATAACAATCATTGAAGGAATCAGAGAAAATTTACGCGTTCTTCTTATTTCAGGTGCTCCTTATAATGGAGAACGGACATGGCGAGACCTTTTGAAAGGTGACTCCAATATTGATCTTGTTCACTTTACTATTTTACGTCCTCCCACCAAAGCAGATAATACGCCCTTAAGCCAATTATCCTTGGTGGTCTTTCCGACAAGAAAACTCTTTGTTGAAGAGATTAATAACTTTGATCTCATTATCCTTGATGGCTACCAGCACTCTGCTGCCCTACCCTTAATCTATTATGATTATATCGCCCAATATGTACAAAAGGGGGGTGCATTGCTGATGGTAACAGGACCTGAATTTACAAAAAACAACTCACTTGCGAAAACACCTTTAATAAGCATTCTACCGGCATTGCCCAATGGAACTATTATTGAAAAGCCTTTTCGCCCCACATTAACCAAAGAAGGTGAACGCCATCCTGTCACAAGGGGCCTTGCAACACTTAACCTTCCAGCTTCTCAATGGGGGCAATGGTTGCGACAAATTGCTATTCAAAACATAAATAACGGAATCGCCCTCATGAAAGGAGCCGATGAACAACCACTTTTACTTCTCGCGCATGTTGATAAAGGACGTGTAGGCATGTTGCTCTCCGATGAAAGTTGGCTTTGGGCACGAGGTTTCGAAGGCGGCGGTCCTTATGCAGCTCTTTATCGTCGTATTGCCCATTGGCTCATGAAAGAACCAGAGCTTGAGGAAGAAAAATTAAGTGCAACTAGCAGCCATCATCATTTAACAATTCACCGCCAAACTCTAAAAGACCATCCAGAACCCGCTGAAATAACCTTTCCTTCTGGAAAAAAAGAACATATCACTCTCACCAAAGAGCAAGAAGGTCTCTTCAGCGCAACTGGGACCACTAATGAAACAGGAATTTTTACCATTAAAAATGGCGATTTAACAATACTTTCTTCTGTAGGGATGCTCGATAATCTTGAATTGTTTGACTTAATTTCAACACAAGAAAAACTAGCCCCCATTATTAAACACACCGGTGGTTATATCGGACGGTTACATCCTGAGGGAAAAGAAAACATTCATCTTCCTCCATTCAAGCTGATTCAATCAAAAATAAACCCGTCTTCTTCCCCAGCACATTCAATTATTCTGAAAGAAGCGACAGAAACCCGTTTAATTAATACCTTTTATTTTTCGATATTTTCTGGTTTCTTGGCGCTGCTTGCTTGCCTTTTACTGTTGAGCAGCATGTGGTATCGTGAAAGCCGTTGAAAAATCTGAAATTTCGTATAATAGTCTTAAAATTTAGCTTATTTTTTTGTGTATTTTCTTGTCTTTTACAATTAGATAAAAACATTGATCTATAATGATAATTTATCATTATAGTCATATTGAGTCATTATTCCCTGTAGGATTTTTCTTTTTTGTAATACTTTCTATATTAAATTAATTAAAATCACTCGCTTGCACATCATTAAAAGAGGTCTGTATGAATAAAAACCATTGAAGAAAAGAGTAAAGTACCTCTTATGAATCCTCTTAAAGCAAGGATTTTCACAAAATTGGGAGGGGAATAGTATAATGGTTTTACTTTGCACCTTGTATAAATGTAAAATGGTGGCGCATAATAAGCCTTATAAACGGGGCTTTTCATAGTATTGAGAACTTTCGTGAAATGGAATCAAGCGCACTGGGAAATATCTCTTCAAAACAAATATATGAATGTACAGCACAATGATATTTTATTTGGGATATTCCTCTTGAATCGTTCTGTTTTGCGTGAAAAAATCTCCCATTAAAAGCAATACATGGCAGCCCAAAACCGTAAAAATTCCTGATAAATACAATACATTCTTTTGCATTTTATACTGAATAATTAGATTTTTTATGATAATGTGTAGTCGTATAAAAGCTATTTAAAAGTCTTAAAACTTTATGATCATCATTTTAAAGTCTATCCCATCATACAAAAGACATATCAATTGCCAAGAATGATATGTTGTATTATGTTGCTCTTTTCATAAAAAATACAATACAGCGTTAATTCTTCAAAGAATTTTCTCATATTTTCAACAAGCTATTTTTCATTTTACAATCCTTCTTGCCTTTAAGTATCAACTTATCTTATGCTTATGCTCTAAATCATTTTTAATACTCTACGAGCTTTTATGTTTTATCTTGCCCATATATCGGATGTACATCTTTCCCCTCTCCCGCAACCTTCCCTTTTTGAACTTTCTGGAAAGCGTCTTACCGGTTATCTGAATTGGCAAAGAAAACGTAAGAGTCAAATGGTAACAAATGTCCTAGAAACTTTAATAGATGCCTTAAACAAAAAAAAACCTGATCATCTTGTGATCTCTGGTGATCTTGTGAATCTTGCTCTAGATAAGGAATTTGAACAAGCACATCGTTGGCTACTTAACTTAGGACAACCTCAAGATATTTCCTTGACATTTGGAAATCATGACGCCTATGTCCGCGGTGCTTTCCAAAAAGCATGTACTCTTTTTAAACCTTGGATCACAGGTGACGTCCCTCAAAAAAGCGCCTTTCTTTTTCCTTATATGCGCATTCGCAAAAATGTCGCCATTATAGCAACTTCTTCAGCCATCGCGACACCACCTTTTCAAGCTTCTGGTTATTTTGGTAAAATACAAGCGCAAACTTTACCACTCTTTTTAAAGGAAGCAGCACAGCGTAACCTTTTTCGTGTCGTCATGATTCACCATCCCCCCTTTCCCAAGGCAACATCTTGGCATAAAAAACTACGAGATATAAAACGTTTTCTAGACGTTATCAAATATCACGGTTGCGAACTTATTCTTCACGGACATACTCATTTACCTACATTGAATTACATTGAAGGACCTATAAAAAAAATTCCTATTGTTGGTGTTCCTTCCGCATCACAAGCTTTTGGTGATAAAAAACCACCCGCAGGCTTTAATTTATTTTCCATTGAACGCTTACAAAATCAATGGCACTGCCAATTGCAACGTTATAGCATTATAACCCCCCAAAACGAGATTGCATGTACTGAAACAATTAATCTTTAAACACCTTCATAGTTGCCAAAACAACCAAAAACGAAAGTATTTTTATTTCATATCCCTTTGGAAATCATAATTCTTATTTCTCTTTAAACGACAAAGTTCCACTTTCTCTGTCGATAAATCAATTTCTCTCAGAGAATTCCATCTGCTACCCCTCTTATATGACTGGCTTTACAAACTCATTGGTTTACTTCCTTCCCGTCCTAAAGGACGAAAATTTCTACCACACCTGATCTATAAATAATCCAGATTCTTGTCGCACGGATTCCACCTGCTAATTGTGCATGTGATTTGCTTCACAAAGCTCTACACACAAATCCCGCCTTGAATTTCATCATACACTCCTCCAAAAGCATCTAATGCATAAAATCCTTATATCACTACAGTGATGATATTTTATAGAATAATAGAGAAGCTTATTCAGCTTCTATACCTGAAAATCAATGACTAAAAAATCCCAATAATAACTAAAGTATATAATTTCAATAACCCAACCTATTTGTAATTGATAAACAAACGATGCTGATTGATTTATCGTAAATAGATTTGAAATTATTCTCTCTTATTTCACTCGACATTTATTATCGTACATTTAAAAGATTTATAAAAAATTATAGATTCTATTTCGATAACAGGCATAGGTAACAATGTTTTTTATGTCTCGATAAATTTCTAATTTTCTATCTATTTTTCCTATAAATCACTTTATAATACTCTTTATAATTATTTTATTACTATAAATTATTATTTATAATATTAAATAAAATATTTTACGATAACGAAAAACAGAAAAGTCGATTGTATGAAAGGTATTTCAAATAAAACAAAACGCCATTAAGTTGCCAATTCATGTGTTTGTTAAAAAAGCATCTTTTAAAGCACCCAAATCCATTTCCCCATGGCACCTATGAATAATGTGATGATAAGTCCATTTAGTAGCACCATCTTTACATTTATGAAAAAGCAAACTAGTATCAATATGAAAAAGCAAACTAGTATCAAATCTCACACTTTGCCACCCCCAATCTAGCGACAGCCTTTGGCACTTGAGATGGTTCATAAGAGGCATTTTTATTCTTTCTTTAATGTTTTTTATCTCACGGCTCTCCCTCCTTTGACGTACAAAAAACATGGTTTTGATTGGTTCAACATGGTATAGGTTAAAAATGAGAAAATCTTATGATACTTGGGGCTCTCACTCAACATAAAAAGGTAAATTATATTTACAAATCAAAGTATTGTTCGAATAAAATAGTAGCTCTTTTGAGTGAAGGATATTTTCCAGCACATATCTAAAAAATAAAAGCCTCATTCGAAAATGAGACTTTTGAATTTTTAATTCTGCAAAAATTTAAAATTTATAAGCTACACCTACGCGGAAATCGTTTGTCTTGTAGCCCATTTCAAATTTATCATGCACGAACTTCTTTTTACCAAAATCTGAATAACGGTATTCTGCACGCACAATAACATTATCAGTCATTGCAAAATCAACACCACCCCCGAGGGTATAACCAATCATGGTCTTTTTTTCGTCATGCAACCAATCAGAAAAATTAACTGCTCTGTTGTTGCTATCAGCAACTAACCCAAAAATATTCTGAAGCTGCGTATAAGCAACCCCTCCAGAAACATAAGGCATCACACGCTCAATCGCAAAACCAACTTTCACCCGCGTAGCACCAGCCCATTTTTGTTTTAAAGTATGGCGTACAGCTTCAATAGGTATTGCCGAATCCTCCTCATGAGAATCTCTTGTTAGATTTGTTTCTTCTGAAGAAGCTTCTTCAGTTTGACTTTTTTTTGGTCGATTAATATCTTTTGTACTCTTTTTATCAGACCACATAATATCCGTATCAATACCTATAATAAAACCATTATCGATATCAATATTGGAACCTGCATAAACTCCCCCTATAAAACCAGAAAGTTTAGGTAAATCCTCCTTTCCAATTGGATTCCATATCCCCGTCTCATCTTTTAAATAACTTGCAGTTGTTTTACCTGAAAAGCTACCAATCTGTCCTCCAAGATAAAATCCTGTCCAAGAAAAAGCAGGAACTGCAATAACAGGAACAGGCTGTTCAGGAGTAATGACATCCGCCGCTTGTACTACAGAAATTGAAATTAAAGAAAAGATAGATGTTGAGACTAAATACTTTGTAATCATAATTGCTCCCCTAAAAGCTAATGTGATACATAAATAATAGTAAATCGTTTCACATTTTTTTTAAAAAATCTATAGCAAAAATGACACAGTTACAAAAAATAAAAGTAGTTTTAATAAATAATATTATAAAAAACTTTAAATATGCTTTGTATTTCCATTAATTATTACATATTATCTTTTATAGCTTCATATTAATCATTATTATCCATAATTATACAAATAATTATAATGTCATTTTTTTGAAAAAATGAGGTATGTAATCAATAAAGATTTTTATCATATTGATTTCAATATGTTGGTATTATTAGTGTAATGAGACATAATCTCTATAAGTTTTTATATAAATCTGTACGATCAAAATACTCTTGCATATATTCTTGTGTTGAATATCTCTTAATTCATAAATGTATCTGATATACTGCTGCTTAATAAATGACCCATATGCTTTTTCATATACAGGAGATAAGATTCATAAAGAATATCATTCACTAATCTCGTCACTAATCGCTTTTTGTATAAAGAATGACACCTAGAATGGCACATTTAACAGAGAATTTTTTTCATCACACTTGAGAAATCAGTAGAGAACTTCACTCTAACCCTCTCAAGCGTGTAATGAAATAAAAGACAAAAATTAATATATAAAAATGGAATTAATAATTTTTATTATTCTTATAGAATTATTTTAATGTTTCATGATTTTTGTAAAAACTGAACAGACCAATTGCCCAGTTTCTGCAATTAACTTTTCAACACGAAGCAAATCAGGTTCCCCAACACTATTTAACAAAAGGTCACTTAATCCAGGTGGCATATTATTGGGATCAAGAGAATCATTTAAGCAAAGCCGTATAATTTGACTCAAATTTGTATAAAGACGATAGGCATAATGTAAATCAGCAATACATGACTGATTAAGAAAACTGTTTGGTAAGTGATCTAAAATATCAGCTGTTGTTGCTCCAATTTGAAACTCAATGACATGCGTAATAAGAGAAAATTGAGCAATAAACTCCAAATCCATAATGCCACCAGACATCGTTTTTAAATCCCATTGATTTTTTGGCGGCTTTTCTTTTGCAATCAAGGAACGCATTTCACATACTTCTTTTGCAACTTCCTTCTTATCACGAGAAATAGCAATAATTGCACACACTTCATTTTCTAGCTTTTGTAAAAAATCAGGATCTCCTGCAATGCCTCGAGCCCTTGTTAAAGCAAGATATTCCCATATCCATGCTTCTTGGCGATAATACTTTTTAAAAAATGGAAAAGAAACAGCAACAGGTCCTTTATTGCCTAACGGCCGTAACCTTAAATCAACGACATAAAGAACACCTTGGCTTGTAAGAGTGGATAAAGCAGAAATGAGGCGCTGTGCTAAACGCGTATAATATTGAGAGATATAAAGAGGCTTTTCTCCATCAGATATTTCTGCATCATCATCGTGTTCATAAAGCAAAACGAGGTCAACATCGGAATCTGCCGTCAATTCGCGACTTCCAAGCTTCCCCATACCCAATATGCCAACACGCCCCCCTTTAACACTACCATGAAGACGAGAAAATTCCTCTTGAACGGCAGCAAATGTTTTTGTAATCATAAGATCAGCAAGCGCAGTAAAAGCAAAACCCGCTCTTTCTCCTGTAATTGCACCATTCAAAATTCGAATACCAATCAAAAAACGTTGTTCATCTGCAAAAATTCTTAAATGATCGAGAATTTCCTCATAAGGAAAGATATTTTCAAGAAAATATTCAAGCCGTTTTTCTAAATACGTTTTTGTTGGTAATTCTGAAAGAATATTCGGATCTAACATTCCATCAAAAACATGGGATCTGCGTGTAATAATTTCTGCAAGACGTGGAGCAGCGCCCATAATAAGGACAAGCATATCCAAAAGAGAGGGATTAGACTGCAAAAGACTAAAAAGCTGAATTCCTGAAGGTAAGCCCTGTAAAAAACTATCAAAACGCAACATCGCCTCATCAGCTCGTTTTGTCCCACCAAAAGCTTTCAAAAGAGCTGGTGTTAATTCCGTTAATCTCTCGCGTGCTTCGGCTGATTGCGTTGCTTTATAACGACCACAATGGAGAGTACGCATAATACGACAAATATCACTTGCTCTTTCAAAGCCTAAACGGCTTAACGTTATTAATGTCTCCGGATCATCTTCTTCACCTGTAAAAACTAAATTACCAATTTCTAAACCAAGTTCTTGCTCATTCTCAAACAGTGCTGCATAATGTTTTTCAACAACCTGAAGTGTTTTTAATAAATCACGGATAAAACTGCTGCTGTCTTGATAACCCATTAAATAGGCAACACTTGTGAATTGAGCAATATCATTTGGAAGAAGGTGTGTTTGTTCATCGAAAAGCATCTGAATACGATGTTCCACATTTCGAAGAAAAGCATAACTTTTTATAAGGCTATTTCTGGTTTTCTCACTGATCCAACCAAGCGTGTGAAGTTCTGCTAACATTGCAACTGTCTGGCGTCCACGTAATTGAGGAAAACGCCCACCAGCAATGAGCTGTTGTGTCTGAACAAAAAACTCAATCTCACGAATACCACCACGACCTAACTTTATATTATGCCCATAAGCTGCAATTTGACCGTAATTTTTATGCGCATGAATTTGACGTTTGATCGAATGAATATCAGCAATAGCAGCGTAATCTAAATATTTCCGCCACACATAGGGAAAAAGCTCTTTAAGAAAGTTAAAACCTGCCCTCTTATCGCCAGCAACTGGACGTGCTTTAATCATGGCTGCTCGTTCCCAATTTTGCCCACGCCCTTCGTAATACCGCAAGGCAGTCCTTACTGGTAGAGCCAAAGGAGTTGATCCTGGATCTGGACGAAGCCGAAAATCAAGACGAAAAACATATCCTTCCGCAGTGCGTTCTTGAATGATACGGATTAATCGGCGTACCATTTTAGAAAATACGTCAACACTTTCAGAAAGATTACCAATATGAGGTGATGTTTCATCAATGAAAACAATAAGATCAATATCAGAAGAATAATTAAGTTCCCCTGCTCCTAATTTTCCCATCCCTAAAATAATTAAACCACAGTCTTTTTCTGGATTTTCACGGCTTAATAAATTGATCTTACCATGATCATGCGCTTCTCTTAATAGAAAACGCAGCGCTACACTTAATGCTGCTTCGCCCAAACGTGTCAACCAAACACATGAAACTTCGTAAGTAAAAACACCACTCAAATCAGCTAAAGCAATGAGAACATGCGCTTCTCGTTTTTTGCGCCTTAAAGCAGCCATCAATGAAGTTTCATTTATAGATTCATCCTTATCAATAGCCGTAATATCATCTATAATTTCGCTCAGCCTTGTTTCTATATCAACATTTAATAAAGCACTAAGATATGATGGATTGGCAATTAAAACCTCACGCAAAAAAGGAGATAAGGTCATAACCGAACTGATAAAAACTATCTGCGTTCCACTCTCTGAAATAAGGGAAACAAGCGATTCTAAACCTTCTTTCCGTGCTTGTTCTTCCATGTCTTTTAACCATTGGGAACCACTTTTATCGAGAGGGCATAAAGGGAGAAGCTGTGTTTTTAAAAAAGCTTGTTTCGTCTGCGCTCCCTTGAAAAGCATTTTGCCTTCCTTTCTATTGCTTTATACTTTTAAAATAGTTGTTACGTATGAAAAGAGAAAAGTGAAGAAAAATGTCTTTAAGGAAATAACAAAACAGCCCTAAGCCCTGGATTTGCATTTTCAAGTAACAATTCACCCCCGTGAAGCTTCATAACTGCTTTTGCTATACTTAAACCAATCCCAAACCCAGGTTGTGTACGGCTTTCTTCAAGACGAACAAATCGTTCTGTCACTTTTTCAAGTTTATCCTCTGCTATTCCTGGTCCATTATCACTCACAACAACTAACAAATGTTCATCACGATATTCCATTGATAAGCAAACCTCCGCTTTCCTTTTACCTTTAGAAGCATATTTAATGGCATTATCTATAAGGTTAAAAATTGATTGTGCAACAAGCTCACGATTCAACTTAAGCTCTTTATCAAATATATTCCCCAACCGAAGTAAAACACCTGACTCTTCAGCAAAAGGTTCGTAAATCTCAACAGCATCTTCAAGGATCAGTTTCATATTCATCATTTCAAGATGCTCAATTGCACTGCTGGCCTCAATACGTGAAATCATTAAAATCGCATTGAACGTACAAATAAGTTGATCTGATTCTGCAATAACCCTATCAAGGACCTGACGATATTCAAGCTTTGTCTTATTTCCTGAAAGCGCTTCTTCAGCGCGATTTCTAAGACGCGTTAACGGCGTTTTCAGATCATGAGCAATATTATCTGATACTTGACGTAAACCAATATTTAACTCTTCAATGCGGTCTAACATAACATTAAGATTAGTTGACAATCGATCAAACTCATCCCCTACTCCAGAAACAGGTAAACGCCCACTGAAATCACCATCCATCAGGCGCTGTGATGCAGCCGTTACATGATCAATCCTTTGTAAAGCTCTCCTGCCAACAAAAAACCATATGAGTAAAGCGCCTCCAACCATTGCAGCAAGTGCAATGATCACAGCTTTACGAATAACCACTGCAAAACGTTCTGGCTCATCCAAATCGCGTCCTATAAGAATCTTCATAGCATTAGGTAAATCAACAATAACCGCCAAAGCGCGATGTTCACTTGTTTTGCCATGTTCTCCAAAACGAGAATACAAAAAAGAGGTAGAAATAAAACCACTCTGATTCAAAAGACCTAATTCAATACGTGCTACATTTCCTGCTAAAATACGCCCCATAGAATCCGTGACAAGATAAAGAAATGCTCCTGGTTGTCTTGAACGATAATCAATAGTGCGCATTAATAAGGATAATCCCCCATAATTATAAGCATTTTCAATATACTTTAATTCTTCATGTAAAGCCTGTTCAGTTTGCTCTGTTAACAATGAAGCAGAAAATGCCGTCATATAAATAGAAAGCCCTGTTGCCACCAAGCCAAACAATAAAATATAAAGTGCTGAAAGCCTTAGCGCCGTCGTGCGCATTATATTAATCAAACGATTCATGCTTTGTTATCTGGTGCTTTCAGCATATATCCAGCTCCACGCACGGTATGGAGAAGGGGAACATCAAAATCTTTTTCAATTTTGGCTCTCAAACGGGAGATATGGACATCAATGACATTCGTTTGTGGATCAAAATGGTAATCCCAAACATTTTCCAAAAGCATAGTGCGTGTAACAACCTGCCCCGCATAGCGCATCAAATATTCAAGTAAACGAAACTCTCGTGGTTGCAATAGGATGTTTCTATCACCCCGTTTTACCGTATGTGCTAGCCGATCAAGTTCAAGATTACCTACACAATAAACAGTTTCTGCTTCTTTAGGATTTTTCCGCCGTTGTAAAACTTCAACACGCGCAAGAAGTTCAGAAAAAGCATAAGGCTTTGTCAAATAATCATCTCCCCCTGCACGCAACCCCGTTACACGATCATTAACTTGCCCTAAAGCCGAAAGGATAAGAACCGGTGTTTCATTGCCTTTAGCGCGCAATTCAGCAATAATAGAAAGGCCATCACGATGCAAAAGCATTCGGTCAACAACCATAACGTCATAATTTTCCGTGGTCGCTAAAGCGTATCCCGTATCCCCATCATAAGCAACATCAACAGAATGCCCTACTTCCAAAAAAGCCTTTTCGAGATAATGCCCCGTCTCATGATCATCTTCAATAACGAGTATCTTCATAAAACGTATCTCCATTATTTTATTATGTTGTAGGACAAACATTTAATAAACATTTGTCCTACAACTAAAGCCTTATTTTTTCAAAATTGGAAGAGCAACAAAACGATTTTGATCATTTGTTCGCACTTGTAAGAGTATAGCCTTTCGTCCTAACTGCTGAGCATTTTTGATTGTGCTAACAATATCAGAGACTTTTTTAACCGGTTTATTATTTACTGTCACAATGATATCTCCAGGGCGTATCCCTTTATCTGCAGCATCTGAATCGGTATCGACATCCGTTACCACAACCCCTACACCATCATCAGAAGGTATAACAATCAGACCATAATCTTCCAATGTTTCATCTAAATCACCCCGTTCATTTGAATGTTTTGAAGCCTCTTTCTTACTTTCATCTTCAGACATTGAAGCGAGTTTAACCTTGATACTTTCCTCCTTACCTGATCTCCAAATCCCTATGGTTACCGTTTCTCCTGGTTTAATATTTGCAATACGTTTCGCCAGATCACGCGCATCAGCAACCTTTTCATTATTCACGGAAATAATTACATCACCCGCTTTAATACCAGCCTTTTCTGCCGGCCCTTTTAACGGATCAGTGACCAAAGCACCTTTGGCTTCTTTCAAACCTATTGAATCGGAAATCTCCTTTGTTACCGGCTGAATCTGAACACCTAACCAACCACGTTGAACTGAACCTTTTTCAATAAGTTGTTGTACAACCTGTTTTACAGTCGCTGCCGGAATAGCAAAAGCAATCCCAACATTTCCTCCAGAAGGAGAAAAAATTGCTGTATTAACCCCAACAACCTTTCCATTAAGATCAAATGTTGGGCCACCAGAGTTTCCTCTATTAACAGCAGCATCAATCTGAATAAAATCATCATACACACCAGTGCCAATATCACGTCCACGTGCAGAAACAATACCTGCTGTCACAGTTCCACCAAGACCAAATGGATTCCCAATGGCAACAACCCAATCCCCAACACGAAGCTTTGAATCATCACCAAAATCAACATAGGAAAATTTTCTTTTATCACTTACTTTTAATACGGCAAGGTCGGTTTTGGGGTCTTTCCCAATAAGCTTTGCGTTCAATTCTGTACCATCATCAAGAACAACAGTATAACTTGTTCCGTCAGAAATCACATGATCATTGGTTACAATGTAACCATCAGACGAAATAAAAAAACCCGATCCAAAAGCAATAGGACGGAGTCTCCGTGATTGGTGGGGAAATTTATTTTTAGGTTTATCAAAATCATAAAACTCTTTAAAAAATCTTTTCAAAGGATGTTGGTCTGGTAATTGATCAAATCCTGGACCACTAAAAAAGTTGCTAAAGAACCTATCTTCTTTCTTTTTATTGCTCTTTACTTGTACTGCTACAACTGCTGGTTTCACTTGAGCAACAATATCGGCAAATCCCTGTTGTTGCATTAACGAAGTAAATACAGAACTTGCATGAGCCTTTGTCATCAACAAGCTTGATGTACATCCACTAAAAAACAGTGCACTTTCCAATATCGCAGAAAAACTCACTGCGACAAACGTTTTAAAGAAAGCCTTTTTAATCATTTACTCTATGCTCCTATTCAATTATACCTTTATTCCAATTGCGATCACTTATAAAATACTAGACCTTACCGTTTTCTGTCTAAATTATTAAAGTTTTGTAAGGTTTCAGTATCCCCTAATATAATTATAATAAGATTGTATGCTCATTGCAGATGAGCCGATTTTTTCTTTTATGTAACATCTTTTTTAATGCAATGGCATTTTTGACTGTCTTTTTCATTCAGATAACTCATTATTTTCTCATGATTATTCCGTTTTAAGTGGAAAAATATGATATTTGTGCCAATGATGATGATGATCAAAGGCGAAAACCATAAAAACCAAGTTATTTTATTCAATGGTGGTTTCAAGAGAATAAATTCACCATATCGTTCAACAAGAAAGTCAGTGACTTGCTGGTTACTATAGCCCATTTTTAGCCTTTCCCGAATTAAAAGCCGTAAATCACGTGCTAGAGCAGCATCTGAATCATCAATTGATTGATTTTGACAAACCGGACAACGTAAATGTGATGAAATATGGCGTGCTCGCGCTTCAAGAACCTTATCCTTTAAAATCTCATCCGGCTCTACTGCTATTGCTAATCGAAAAGGAAACGTTGCAATTAAAAAAAATAAAATCCAAAGATTTTTTTTCATCTCAATGTCTTTTCCAAAAATTTAAAGCAAGCAGTACCCTATTGTACATGCCAATGCGAAACCAATACCCCAGAAGAGAAAGACATCCGCCTACAGCCATCATGAATGCCCCTAACCAAATACATATTACATAAGGCTTCCACCATATGTGTACAACAAGACCCCGATTATCGGTATGCCCTGGTACAATATATAGCTGCGATAAGCCATGATTTTGAAGACCAACTTCTGTTGTTGATGTATTTTGGCTTGAATAAAATCGCTTTGAGGCTGTTACATGACCCACAATGTTTTTATTTTCATATATTTTAAAATAAAACTCCATTGCCGAATAATTCGAACCAACACCTTCATACACTGCATCAAAATGAAGCGTTTTATCCGCTATCGTCACCCTATCCCCTACGTTCATGATTAAAATACGTTCTTGCCCAAAACTTGCCACACAAACAATACCAAATAATGTAACACCTAATCCCATATGTGCTATTGCTGCACCAAAAGTAGACCATGGCAATCCAAGAAATCTCTTAACGCGTATTGAAAAAGCTCTCTTGCCATATCCACTCTTTCCCCATAGATCCGCTAAACTGCCTAGAAAAACAAACGCTGAAAGCCCAATCCCTAAAACTGCAAAGATATCACGCAAAGATGTCGCATAAAATATTATAAAACAGACGATAGCAGCCAATACAAAAACAAACCATAACCGTTCAAAAACTGCAAGAAAATCACCGCGTTTCCATGCCGTCATTGTTCCAAACGGAACAAACAACAACAGCAAAATCATTAGCGGTCCACAGGTAAGGTTAAAAAAAGCAGCCCCTACAGAAATTTTTTGTCCTGTTAATATCTCAATAAAATAAGGATAAAGCGTACCAATCAATACTGTTGCTGTTATTGTTGTAAGTAACAAGTTATTTAAAACAATAAACCCTTCACGTGAAATTGGTTGAAAAAATCTTTCTGTTTTTAAAATAGGGGTGCGCAAAGCAAAAAGAAGAAAAGCCGCTCCCGTAAAAAAAAATAAAAGCGCAAGAATTGCTTGCCCCCGTGCTGGATCAACAGCAAAACTATGAACAGAAACTAAAAGCCCCGAACGCACAAGAAAAGTTCCCATCAGAGAAAGAGAAAAAGTAAGCAGCGCTAAAAACAAAGTCCAACTTTTCAATATTTCTCGTTTTTCGAGAACAAGAGCAGAATGTAAAAGAGCCGTTCCTGAAAGCCAAGGCATAAACGAAACATTTTCAACAGGATCCCAAAACCAATAGCCCCCCCATCCTAGCTCATAATAAGCCCAATAGGAGCCAACCATAATACCCAATGTTAAAAAACACCAAGAAAGTAAAAGCCACGGACGAATCCCACGCGCCCAAACTCTATCAACATGTCCCATAATCAATGCCGCAACGGCAAAAGAAAAACAGAGTGAAAAACCAACATAACCTAAATAAAGTAGCGGTGGATGAATTGCTAATGCGATATCTTGTAAAAGAGGATTGAGACCATTTCCCTGCAATGCTGGTGGATTCACACGTAAAAATGGATTGGATACAAAAAGAATAAATAAAAGAAAAGCACTTGTAATCCAACTTTGGCAAATTAAAACAAGCGTCTTAAAATCTTCTGGCAAATGTTGGCTAAAAAAGGCCATCAATGCACTAAAAAAAGCAAGACTTAAAACCCATAACAACATAGAGCCTTCGTGGTTGCTCCAAACACCGGTAATTTTATAGAGCATCGGTTTTTCTGAATGAGAATTCTCAACAACGTTCAAAACAGAAAAATCAGATACAACATAAGCATAAATTATCACTAAAAAAGATAAAAGCAGTAATGTAAAAGTGATATATGTTAGAGGAACAGCTGTTTGCATTAACAAACGCTCTCTCCACCAAAAACCTAAAGCAGGTAAGAACGCCCCTAATAAGCTTACTGAAAATGCTGCAGCTAAAAAAATATGACCCAGTTCGACAAGCACACTCGAATTATTTCTCCATAATGTAATGTTTTTTTAAACGATCAGCTGTTTCTTTAGGCATATAAGTTTCATCATGTTTTGCTAAAATACGCGTCCCTACAAAAAAACCCTGTTTATCGAAATGCCCTTCTACAATCACCCCCTGACCTTCACGAAAAAGATCCGGTAAGGCACCGTTGAAAACCACTTTTTCATGTTTTTTGTTATCCGTTACAAAAAAAATAACGCCTCTCTCTCCAACATATTGAACAGTCTCCTTTTCAACAAAGCCACCCAAACGCAAAGGGCGCCCCGTTAAAATATCTTCTCTTGTAATTTCAGAGGGCATTCTAAAAAAACTGACCGCATGACGCATTGCATACACTATAAGACTTGCTGCAACTGTCATAACCAAACAACATAATAATATGATCAGCAAGCGCTTTTTTTTTCGCTGCTCTAAAATAACCTTCAACGAAGAAGAATTCTTTAAAGATTGACTTTTCATAGACACTCTACGAAAAAATTAAATATGTTATAATGAGTATCGATATTTCATTTTTTAAGAGCTTTGCACATCTTCTACATAGGTGCAACTTTTTATCCAATACCTCACCTTTGCTAACAAGCTTATCAATATCTTTCTTCCTTTTTTAGTTTTACAACCAATTTTTATTTAACCTATAACCACTTATATCACGCTCTTTACATTCTTCATTTCTGTTCTTCAATCTTCTTCACAAACACCTACTTCTAAGAGATTACTTCTCTTGTCTTTCTAAACAGCATTTCTCTTTATATTTCATCATCTCAATTGGCGATGATTGCTTTTCTTTGTATGCTCACTCGATAAATCATGTAACTGAATCATCATTTTTTTAACACGTGATTGTCCTGAAAAATTTTCAGGCATTGTATCAAGAAAGCTTTGTAAAAATTGCACTGCCTGCGCAGTTTTTCCTGCTTGATGCAATGCATCGGCCAACAATAAACGTGGATAAAAATCTGTTGGCGCTAAATCTGCTGCTTTTTGAAAAGCATTTTGTGCTTCTTGTGTTATCACTCCCCCTTCATAACCAACCAATGCTAAACCATATCCTACAAGCCTTGGAGCTGTTTCTCCATTCAAACGAAGTGCGTCTAAATAAGTATTCACAGCCTCTTGAAAAAGGCTTTCTTCGAGATACCCTACCGCTAACGCATCTGCTAGCTTGCCATCATGAGGTGCACGGAAAAAAAGCACTTGTAAACGAATAAGCTTTTCTTGCTTACTAAGAGTTTTAGGATCCTTATCCATTAATTCGCTAAAAAAATAACTTTTCACTTCTGGACTGCCTGTCAGCCCATAAATATTCCATGTCATAAGAAGAACAAATAAAATACTTAAAGCCTTAAGAATATTTCTTTTTTTATAATGCATATAAAGCTTGTTAAACTCAATCGTATGCTTATGACTTCTATAACCATCCACGGTTTGAACTTTCCATTCTTTCTTTATCTCATCGTCAAAACGTAGTGAACGAAAAAGAATACTTGCCAGAAAAGTCAGAAAAAATGCTGCAAAAATTAATAAGAGCATATCACTTTTTTCCAATACGAACAGAGAATGTCTCGCTTACATTTTACCCTCTTCATGAGAAGAGTGATGTGAATTGATAAAAATTCATTTTTTCATGGAAAATATTATAAAATCTATTGTCCATTTTTCTTGTATATATCAACTAAACAAAGAAACTAAAAACAATGTTTCCCTACTCTTTATGTATTATCTGAAAATACTGCTTTACAAACTTTATAGACATTTCTTGCTTAAGGAGAAAATATGTTATTCTCCCATCTTAGGTAATAAAACTTTTGCATACAACCCACCCAAATCAGAACGTGATAAAAAGAGCTTGCCACCATATTCACTGACCATATCTGAAACAATTGCTAGCCCTAAGCCTGCCCCTAGTTTACTTTCATTAAACCGCCGCCCTCTTTTTAATGCTTCCTCCATTTTGTCTTCTGTTAAACCAGGGCCATCATCTTCTACAAAGATACTAAAATATTCTGTTTCTTCAACATTTTCTTCTAAACAACAAGAGATCAAAACCTTTGCTCGAGACCACTGAGTAGCATTTTCAATCAAATTCCCTATAATTTCTTCTAAATCTTCCTTCTCTCCAGAAAAAACAATATCATCAACATCCATAATAAATTGAATTTGTTTTTCAGGATTAAGCTTTTTCATAACCCGCACCAAACGTTCAAGCACACTGCGAACAGACGTATGATAGACAATACTATCGCATTGTGCTGCAATCCGCGCACGCTGAAGATAATGATTGATTTGAGCTTGCATTATTTGCGTTTGCTCTCTCAACAAACAAGCCTTTTCTCCGCGCATCTTATCTGTCTCATTCATAATCACGGATAGAGGCGTTTTCAATGAATGCGCAAGATTACCAACCTGTGTGCGAAATCGCTCAATAATACGCTGATTATTATTAATGAGAGCATTCATCTCTTGTACAAGCGGCATCACTTCGCTTACTAAATTCGTATTCACATAGTGAACTCTTCCTTCGCGAATATCATTCAATGCGCGTCGAATAAGCTTCAACGGTTGAAAACTAAAGAAAATAATAGCAATATTAATAAGAACACTCCCGATACCAAAACTCCAAAGAAAAATTTGCAAAGTTCGCTTAAATTCCTTTACTTGGGCATGAGCTTCATCGATATTCCCAACAAGCCGAAAACGTGCAATATGATTTTCATTATCAAGAACAACATCACTCTCAATCACTTGTAGCTTTTGACCATTGTTCCCCTTTATCCGATAAGAGCGAAAGAACTTATTGTCAAAAGGTATATCAACATCACTTGGTGTAAATATCTCGCCTGTTCCCAATGAGGGGGATGTCAATCTTCCTTTTAAATTATGAGATATCGCAACAACTTCCCAATACCATCCTGTTGTTGGATCAGAATAACGAATATCATCAATCCCAGCCCCTCCTCTCAAAGTACCTTCCGATGACACCGTCACTGTTGCAATAAGACTGTAGAGTTGAGCAGAAAGAATACGCTCTAGGCTTTGTTCAGTTGAACGTTTATAAAATAAAATACTTACTGCAGAAATCGATAAAAGAGAAATAACAACCCATAATGTTGATAAGACCATAACACGTAAACTGAGAGATCGAGTAATTACAAAAAAGAACCTCCTAGACCAATTATTCTTTTCGAAAGTATTCATTAATCACCTAGCGTTCTCACGCGATACCCCATTCCTCGAATAGTTTCAATCAAATCCACTCCAAGCTTTTTCCGTAACCGACCTACAAAGACTTCCACCGTATTCGAATCCTTATCAAAATCCTGATCATAAAGATGTTCAGTAAGTTCTGTTCTTGAAATGACCCTGTCACAATGATGCATGAGATACGAAAGCAGTCTGAATTCATAAGATGTTAGTTTAATCAACTGACCATCCACAAAAACACGGGACGTCTTCGTATCCAACAAAACATTTCCGCAACATAATGCACTTGTCGCATGTCCCGTAGCGCGACGAATTAATGCTCGTAAACGCGCCATCACTTCCTCCAAATGAAATGGCTTCACAACATAATCGTCAGCCCCAGCATCAATACCGTGCACCTTATCAGACCAACGGTCTCGCGCCGTTAGCATTAAAACAGGCATGGAGTGCCCTTCTTGACGCCATTTTTCAACAACACGAATACCATCAATATACGGTAAACCTATATCAAGTATCACCGCGTCGTAAGACTCTGTGCTCCCTAAAAAATAAGCCTCTTCACCATCGAAAGCACTATCGGAAACATATCCTGCACGTCTTACAGCTTCTGCTAATTGATGATGAAGATTCCGATCATCTTCAACGATTAAGATACGCATCACAACACCATCTGCCAAAGACTAATCAGCAGGAACAAAAAACTCAACACGACGTAACTTTTCCCCATTACGGGCTGGTACAACAATCACAATTGCACACATGCCCTTTCCATCCTGAACAACTGGGTTTGAACGGACGAGAACCCCGCTCTCTTGCGCAGCAACCTTCTTACCTACTTCAGCACACCCAGAAGCTAGAACAGAATCTGCTCCTAAAAAAGCTGCTATTATTACGAACAAGAATTTTTTTTTCATCATAAATATTTCACTAACCCACCTCTTCTCTTCCTTGATAAAGGATAAAAGAAATAATGGCTTTTTTGGGTCGATTTAAAAATCACAAATGGAAATAATTTATCCTCTATCTTACAGAAGAATGCATTAACATTACTTTAAATTTTTAAAAACTCAAAATAAAATATTTTTAATAATGAGAATAAAATTTATTAGATAAAATAATAAAATCTTAATACACTATCTTACGAAAAATGAATAATTCTAAAATAAACTCTTTCTCTGTTAGCACTATAGCAAAAAAATACTTCTACTCCATATAATTATCGTAGATTTGTTTGGTTGTATTTCTTTGCCATAGGCTCTCTTTAAATGTTTGATTTTTTTAAAAAAAAGAAAAGGCAACACCGTAAGCCATTTCACAGTCCTGCTCTCATTGAATTAGACGCACGATTAGATACAGCGCTTTATCACATTCGTTCTGCTAACAGTTTTTTCTGGAAAAAGGCAAAAATCATCTCACAAAATTTTCATCTTCAAGGATGGAAACGTTTTATCGTTGAAGTTCTCGATGAAATACTGACATTAGGGTTGATGGGATTTACTCTTTTCACTATTTTGGGCATTTCTGTTTTTGAACTGACCAAAACAGATTGGTCTTCTCCTAAAAACTTTTCCATTCTTTTTCTAGATCGCTATGGAAATTCCATTGGGCACCGTGGTGCACTGCCGGCAATCTCTGTCCCCGTTGAAGAAATGCCTGACACTGTCATTAAAGCGGTTCTTGCTACAGAAGACCGTCGTTTTTTCGATCATTGGGGTATTGATTTTCAAGGACTTACACGGGCAATTTCACAAAATATGCAAGCTAAAGGTGTAGTGCAAGGTGGTTCAACTCTCACACAACAATTGGCTAAAAATTTATTCTTAACAAACGAGAGAACCATAACACGTAAAATCAAAGAAGCTTATCTTGCTCTTTGGCTAGAAGCAAATTTTAGCAAAAAACAGATTTTGCAACTTTATCTTGACCGCGCCTATATGGGAGGAAACAATTTTGGTATTGCAGCAGCTGCAAAATTTTATTTTGGAAAAAACATACGTCATGTATCTTTAAGTGAATCTGCTATGTTAGCAGGACTCTTTAAAGCTCCAACAAAATATGCTCCTCATAGTCATCTCTTTGCAGCTCAAACACGTGCCAATGTAGTCCTTTCTAATCTTGTTAATAGTGGCTTTATGACGAAGAGCCAGATTATCAATGCGCATCGCCACCCTGCTAGGGCACTTCCCCAAATAGAAAATAATCAGGCTGATTATTTTCTTGATTGGGCATTCGAGGAAGTCAAAAAAATGCGTAATCAACTTCCAAGCCATAGTTTAATTATTCAAACGACCCTTGATCCGAATATTCAAAAAGCAGCAGAAGAATCAATTGCATATCATTTACATCAATATGGTCAACAATATCGCGTAACACAAGCTGCCACTGTTATACTCGATAATAACGGTGCCGTATGCGCAATTGTTGGAGGACTAGATTATAAAAAGAGCCAATTTAACAGAGCGACACAAGGCGGACGGCAAACTGGTTCTTCATTCAAACCTTATGTTTACGCAACCGCACTGGAACACGGACTTTCTCCCTCAACAATCGTTTTAGATTCTCCTATTAATTGGGGAGGTTGGACACCCAAAAATAATTCTGGTCGTTATTTGGGGAAAATTGATTTAGCAACAGCTTTAGCTTTTTCCATTAATACAGTCCCTGTGTATCTCACCTATCAATATCTTCACCGCGATACCCAACCCATTATAGATCTCATCAAGAATATGGGGATTAACGCGCATATTTTATCACACAAAACGATGGTTCTTGGCACTTCCAACATGACCCCCATGGATCAAGCAACTGGCTTTAATGTCTTTGCGAATGGCGGGATAGCTGGTAATCGGCATGGGTTCATGCAAATCAGAACAATCGATGGGCATGTGGTATGGGATTTCGAGCATAACGGAAATAAGTTACACCGAGTTCTCAGCAGACAATCAGCTGCCTATATGAACCAAATGATGGTGGGTGTCACAACACGAGGGTCTGGTAAGCGTGCTGCTCTGCCCATGACTCTTGTCGCTGGGAAAACTGGAACATCACAATCCTATCGTGATGCTTGGTTTGTTGGCTTTACAGGCAATTATACTGGAGCGGTATGGATGGGAAATGATAACTTTTCACCGATGAATCGTGCTTTTGGGGGTGGCGTTCCTGCCATGATATGGCATCGCATCATGCTTGCTGCACATCAAAATATCATGCTCAAACAGCTCTATGGTGTTAAAGATTCTCTCCTTCCTTATCAGCCCCCAGTACTTTCTTCCCATGCAGATTCTGAATTTTTTCCCCCGATACCCTCTACGCTTTCTCCTGAAACATTAAATATCGTGCGATTGATTAACAAAGATCTGAAAAAAACATCTGCAATTTCTTTGAAAATGAAAACAACTGGAGATTCAACATTTTGAATTCAAGATATTCACTAATGTTTTTTAATATCACCATTTTCTTTTTTATCTTCGCTTTTTCCATTTTATGTGGAAAACTAAGTGTCGATTATGTGCTCAATTCCTTTTCTCATTTTGAACGCTTTAGAATTGGAAAATGGAGTGCTTATCCAAAAATGGGAACCGCCAATATGGATCCCTATACCCGCGCCCGCACCGCTAAACAAGGCATTGTTTCACTCGGACGTACTGAAGGTATTCAATTCCAGATTTGGCAAGATAACCAAGGGCGTCCACTCCACTCTCGCTGTCATTATTTGCTCAAAGGAACCATCCCTGAAACCCGTCTTTTTACCCTTTATACAGCTGACAAATCCCTAAAGCCCTATACTTCATCCAAAGAAATACCTTTTGAACTCCATACGAACGCTGTTACTTATGAGCATGATGGCTCATTGCACATCAATATTTCACCTACACCGCAAGCCGGCAATTGGCTTGCAACAGTTAGTCAAAAAGAATTCGGGCTTATTCTTACCTTATACGATACCTCAATCATCTCTGCAACGGCATTACAAAAGCTTACAATGCCATCAATAGAACAAATTCCATCAGGACAAATAAATTGTGACTAGATTCATTTATATCGCACTTCTTGCAATCATTGGCGCTATTATCGTTCATATTTGCGTTCTCTTTCTCATCCCCTATTGGGCACAAAATAATATATGGACAGCACTTAAAAAATCCGGAGCCCCTTATCAATTTGTTGCTTTTACTCCCGATAATCCTATTCAACAATCTGCTGATCCACTCTTTCTTCTTAAAGTCTGCAGATTTAATCTTGAAAATGGACCTGTTCATTTAAAAGCTTTGAAAACACGACAATTTTGGTCACTCGCTGCTTACACACACAACGGAATTATTTTCTATAGCCTTAATGACCGAACAGCCCCTGATAATACACTCGATCTTATTATTGGAAAACCAATACAAATAATAGAACTCAAAAAATCAAAACCTAAAAAAAATGCTAATTCAGTTTTGGTTGCTAAAAATTTGAATGAAGGTTTTGTCATTTTACGTATTTTTGCTCCTTCTTCACTTGCAAAAAAGGAAAGTGAATCTTTCCTTTCATCTGCGACCTGCCGCATATTTTATGAATAAAAACGGACTAACCTCTCATTTGTACAACATCTTACTTTCTATACAAAATAAATGAAGCCTATCAAAATGATTGTCTTTTTCCTCTATTAATCGAATATTCGAATTCAGGTTTGTCTGATTGTAGATCCCTAAATTTTTTATTGAGATAGAATGAAATCTCTATTGCACATCATCATATCCTATTTGATACGCATTATCTGACAGAAAAAACTCCCCGCAATCAGAAGAGAAAAATCAAAATTCTAAATAAATATGCTACTAACAACCGTAAAACTTGTTATTTGAGTTTTTTCTTTTTATTTACAAACGTTTCCATAAAGTTCGCATCAATGACATGATAAACTATAGAAGAAATACTGATTACCTTCAATAAAGTGCGAAAATAATCGCTGGAAACTTATAAGACATTACGCATCCTTGACCTCAAAAATAAGTGCTTTATTTTTCTCTTATAAGCAGAAGCTTTTTGCAAGATATGCACTCTGAAAAAACTTGGCTTATAGTTTACAATTGAGGGGAAAAAACTTCATGAAGAAGAGATATGTTCGGTTCGTTGCAAGAGCAGCAGTATGGTCCCCTCGATTTGGTGGATTGGCGTTCTTTATTTTATTATTTTCAGTCATTTTACAACGTTTTTCCGTCATTAACGTAACTGATTTCATAATTTTGATAGGTATCTCTACTGGCTGTGTGATTATTTCTCTTTTTCTTGCTGTAAAAGCACTTTACAGCTTATGGGTCTATGGAGCCCTAGGAGGAATGAAAGCTTTAAAAGGAATCATTTATTCACTCATAACTGCTACACCATTGATGTTATTTTTTGGACTTTGGTTTACCTTACCGGCTCTTTACGATATTTCTACCGACACACAAAACCCGCCAGCTTTTTTTCGCACAATACGTCCCAGCGATGCTTTACCGCTCAAGAGTGTATTGACTGAACAAGCAGCAATACAGATCTCACAATGGACAGAACTATCGGGGCGCCGTTATGATGGTTCACCTGATCGTATTCGCGAATCTGTTCTCAATGTTTTAGCAGCCTATGATTGGCCTATTGTAGCGCAACGAGAATTCAAAGGCGAAGAAAATGAAATTTATATTGAAACGAGAGCTAAAACTTTTTACCTTGGTTTCATTTCAGACATTGTCATTCGTTTAACTGATGAAGGGGATACCACTTTTGTTGATATGCGTTCTGCTTCTCGTTATTTGCTAAGAGATTTGGGAACGAATGCTGCTTTTATTATCAATTTTATGGATGCACTTGATACAGAAATCGCCTCATTTCCTCTTTCTGAAGATAATGAGTAGAGGCTAGAAGTATAGTAAGTTACATTTACTAAATTAGCTTATTTCAAAAATAAATTTTGAGACGTGCGGAAACGAACAAATCAGTTATCGTCTCTCGACGGCCATAAGCATTACTGACAAGTTCTTTGAACACCCAAAAGCAACTTATAGCCTCTTTTTAGCGCGTGACATATAGATAAAATATTTGAATTCAAATTCTAAACTTAAATACTATAATTGATTTTACATATATTTTTTATGCTCAGAAATCTCATCATAAAAGTAAGAAAGAAGACTTCTCTAATAAGGAAATTAAGCATTTCTTACAGGCTTATTTTTCCAATGAAAATAGAAAAATATATCTTCATCAAGAAAGATGAAATACATTTATCATAAAATATGACGCATATGTAATATAGTTACAGAAAAATCAACAATAAAATACACATAAATTCATCTGTATTTTATAATAAATGATTATTGCAATTTCATAAAGAAATTTTATAATAATAAAATAAAAATTATATATAATTACAAATAATATAAACTTATTTAAATGAAAATCATTTTTATAAAACATAATTTAAATATAAATACTAATATCTAATATATTTAAACGCAACATAAATAAAACAAAACGCCAAAAATAACAAAAATAAACCACTAAATGTCTTAATCGCTTCCTTTATACTATTTTTCCAACTGTCACCACTGTATCTATAAATTAATGAAAATGAAAATATAAAAATAAATATTGAAAATAAAATATCAAAAACATTATTATATAAATATAATAAATAATCATTTTTCATATAAATAACGTATACAAATAAAAACTGTTATAGAAAGTAATATAACAAATATAATGAAAAAAAATGTTCTTAAAAAAATTTTTTTCACAATTTCTTTGTTACTATAACCTTTAAATTTATACTGTAAAAACATGGCATAGAAAAATATAAAGAAAGCACATGTAGAAGATAATAATTCTGCAATAATACGAATAATATCACTCATAAAAAATCCAAATTAAAAATATAGATAACAAATAAAATTTCCAAATTAACCTATAATTATAAATTAATAATCATTGTTCATAGAAATAACGTATATAAATAAAAAATGTCATAGAAAATAATATAACGAACAAAAATATTCTTAAAAAAATTTTTTTCCAAATTTCTTTTTTACTATAACCTTTAGATTTATAATATGAAAACAATGTATAGAAAAATATAAATAAAGCACCTATAGAAAATAATAATTCTATAATAATACGAATAAGATCATTCATAAAAAAATCCAAATTAAATATATAATTTTGTAAAATTATGTACCTAAACCTTCCTGTCAAGTTTGTAGACACATAATTATGCCTACAAGCTTGTTCATTTTAGAAATATCTGCTGATTTTTATATTAGCGATAACATCCATAGGCTGTATTTCCTATACCTGTGGCAAATCCTACTGTAGAGCCAACTCCTCCTCCTAATGATAGACCTTCCAAAGCGCCTATTGGTCCTCCAACTGACCACCCCATAAGTCCACCAACTACCACTCCCATATCATGTCCCCTATGTCCCATTGAAAATCCTGCAGAGAGATAATCTCCAACAGTACACCCAGGTCGTGATCCACTGCTTGAAAAATTCATTGATGAAATATTTGACCACGTATTAGAAACATGAGACCAACCATTAGAAAAACTAGAACCAAATGGACGAAACATATAAAACCTCTTTAATTATTGTTAAAAATAACTGCATCATAACGATACAGTGGGAATTTCATTATTGTGCTTTTTAAAAAATGTCAAATATAATTGTAAAAATTATAATAAAAATACTGTATAAACAATAAATACATTGTATTTATATTATATTAACACAAAATGTATATTTTTTATAAATATAATACTATTTACAATACTGTTTAAATATGCGACATCAATCGCTCTTTCTCTTAAACAAAATCATAAATTCAAATGAGTCATTCACAAGAAAAACCAGTATCATTCTCTTGGTTTACAAGAACAACAAAGAAATATATTTATTATGTCATCGAACTCAGTTGCGTTGCTGTTGTTTTGCGTTTGCTGGGCTTGGTGAATCCTTTTATTTTTCAATCGATTATTGACCGTATTCTCTCTTTTCAGCGTATTGAAAGTCTCTATGCTATCGTTGTCTTGATGGTTGCTATCATGCTGTTTAGCACTGCTCTTAGCACTTTATCAGGTTACCTAGGCGCTTATTTAGCCAATCGGCTTACGCTAGAATTTGGACGGCGTATTTACACCCATCTTTTAAGTCTTTCTTTGCCCACTTTACGCACTTGGCAAGTGGGGGAACTGTTTTCACGTATTGGAGAGGTTGATACAATTCGCGGGTTTCTAACAGGAACCATCGCCACAACTGTTCTAAATGTTCTCTTTGCCATTATTTATATTGCTGCACTCTTTTCCATTAGTCCAAAACTGACCTTTATTGTCCTTATCATTTTACCTTTACAAATGGGGTCTTTAGCGTTGGTCGGTCCCTTCTTGCGCCGCCAATTACGCCGTGCTTTCATTCTGCAAGCTGTCCATAAATCGCGCCTCATTGAAAGTTTTACCAATCTTGAAGCCATTAAAGCACACGTAAAAGAATCTGCTCATACGATACGCATGCAAGAAACTTTAGCTCGCAGTTTAGATCAAAGCCTTACAACCAGTAAATTACATCTTCTCAATGGAGCCATGAGCCATATTTTTGGTGATCTTTTCACTATTTTTATTATCTTTTTTGGTGCTCAGGCAGTTCTTCAAAACCAGATTACGCTAGGGCAACTTATTGCCTTTCATCTCCTCCTGGAAATGTTTCTGGTCCTATCTTAAGCCTTGCATCCCTATGGGAAGAATGGCAGCATTTGAAAATCTCTCGTCTTCGTTTGGGCGATATTCTTAACTCCCCTTCAGAATGGGAAAAGGGAAAACCGCCTCTTCAACTCAGCGCTCCTCCTCATCTTGAAGCCCACGATCTCTGTTTTTCTTATGGAGATAAGTCCATTATCAATCATCTTGATGTCTGTTTACAACCTGGGCAACCGATTATGTTACTTGGTCCTTCAGGGTGCGGAAAAACAACCTTGGCGAAGCTTCTTTGTGGACTCTACCCCCCAAACAAGCGGAAAGATATTGATTAACGCACAACCTTTACAGAATTTTGATGTCCGTAGCGTGCGTGAAACAATTGCGTATTTTCCTCAAAATCCTTGCCTTTTTTCCGGAACCATTCTTGAGAATATGCTTCTTGCCAAACCAGATGCCACTAAAGATGAAATCGACGCTGCACTATATGTTAGTGCTTGCTATGATTTGATTGCTCAGTTGCCTCTAGGACTTAATACTCAAGTAGGAGAGCAAGGTGGTTTTTTATCAGGTGGTCAGCGTCAACGCTTGGCTTTAGCTTGTTTCTTTCTGATAAACCCAAGCCTTCTTATTTTGGATGAACCTACTTCCGCATTGGATGACACTGTCAGTGCGCAAATTGTTGAGCATTTATATAAACTTTCGCAAGAACGTATTGTTCTTGTTATTACCCACAAAAGCGACCTCTTTCCTCAGCATGCAACCGTCTTAAACTTTACTGATTTGGAGGCAAAAAATGGCAGATAAAGCTCCCTATTTGCACCCTTTGTCACCAACGCTTCATATGGTTGTTGCTGTTTTAATTGCTTTATTTCTCTTTATTGTGATCGGCAGCTTTATCGCAAAAACAGAGATTGTTGCACGGGGGCAAGGAAGTGTTATTCCCACCGCTTACGTTCAGCTGGTCCAAGCGCAAAATACAGGACGCATTGAGAAAATTCTTGTAAAAGAAGGGCAATTTGTTCATCAAGGCGATCTCCTTATTCAATTAGATCCCCGTGAAGCCCTCAATGAGTGCGCACGTGTTCAAGCCGATATCGCGCAACAAACCCTTCAAGCACAAATTGCAACAGCTATTTTAACAGCTTTGCATGAAAGTGATCCTTTAGATAAAGATTTTGTAACCAAAGGGCTTGCCTATCTTCCAGCTCCTCCTTCTGGCAATAAAACTGCAAGAATAGAAGGGGAAAAACTCATTAGCGCTACCCTTCAATCTCTCCAAGATAAATTAAGAGCGCTAAAAGCACAGGCGGACCGCGTCGAGCGCAGCGGTGCAACACAACATGCGCAATTAGATAGGTTGGAAGATGATCGTCAATTAAGCCAAGGAAAATTAAAAGCTGCAAAAAGCCTGATGGAAACAAAAGTCATTAGCCAAGCCGTTTATTTAGAGCGTTTACATGACTTTAAAAATGTCGAGCATGAAATTTTAACCAATCAAAGACGTTTGGAAGAAAATGCCGCCGAAATAAACACCCTCCGCCAACAACGGAAAAGTCTCATTTCCGATGAAATTGCCCGCTATCGGCAACTTTCGCGTGAAACAGAACTGAATCTTCAAGGATTAAAAGCAAAGCTTGATAGCACTCAATACCATCTTGACCACTTATCACTTTATGCACCTGTTGATGGACGTATCGATGATTTAAGTATCCATACTTTGGGCGGCTTTGTAGAGACTGGAAAAACTCTTATGCGTATTGTCCCTGGTGCGGGTGGTCTCATTATTGAAGCATTTTTTGATAATCGAGATATTGGTTTTTTAGAAAAGGGCCAACGTGCTTACATCAAGTTTTCTGCCTTTCCGCCTGAACGTTTCGGTGTTATCCACGGTACAGTCGTTAATGTAGGTGCTACAGCGCGCTATAATAAAGAAATTAATGGTGTCTACGCTGTTTTAATCAAAATTGACCAAGATCACATCACTTTGAATAACAAACAACTTAAATTTATCCCTGGCATGACTGTGACAACTGATGTCATTACCTCAAAACGGCGTCTCATTTCTTATTTCTTTGAACCTATTACCAAAGTTTTAGAACAATCTCTAAAGGAAAGATAATGTCTGTAAATGAAAATCCATCACCATCACTCATAGATCCTCTTACGGCTTTGGGTGCCATGGTTGTTTTAATGCTTACATCTCCCTTATACCGCCGCTGGCGAATCTGGGATATAGACCGAAACTTAGGACCAGCTTTACAGACTGGGCAATATAAGCTCTATAAAAATGAACGTGGAGAATTTTGCGCCTTTATCACTTGGGCTTTTTTAGATGAAAAAAATCATCAATCTATGCTTGAAAAGGGAGAATTTTTACCCGATGCCAATTGGCAGAATGGAAAATACGTATGGTTTATTGATTGTGTAGCACCTTATGGACATACTGCTCATATTGTACACGATATGCAACGAAATATATTTCCTGATCAGCATTATTGCTACGCTGTTCGACGTAATGAAGATGGTGGAATACGAAAAATTGCGCGCTGGTGTTGCTACAGAGCACAAAATCCAGTCAAATAGTTTTTCTAAAGCAAGTGCGCATAAATCATTTATCCCTCGTCTTATAGAAAAGAATCTTTTAAAAGAGCTCCTTGAGCGATAGCTATAGCAAGAGAACCTTACCATATTTAGAGCTAACCCGCTACAAATGGGTATTTTTCAGCTTACCAGACTTGCTATGAATAGAAACAGATGGTTAAGGGGTTTGATCCACTCTCAAGCTGAAATTTGATTAACTAATTTCACTAGAATTGGCTGGGGTACCTGAATTCGAATCTAAATTTAATTGCAATAAACTATTGATTTTATTTATATTTTTTTAAGGTTAGGGACCGTATAATTAGGTTCTGGAATAGGATTTTCACACTTTCCTTTACAAAGCGCATTCTTTTTGCCAGCTTTCTCTAATAATTTTTTTAATAGTTCTAAATCTTCTTGTGAAATAATGTTTATCAGTCTAGAAAACATACCAACAGCTTCACATCTGAAAGTATCAGAAGGCTTTATAGTGAAACTTTTGCGACAAGCATCCGATTCTCTTCTCAAAATTTCTGCTACCTCTTGATCTAAAGCATAGAGTTCAATTACCTTTTCTTCCAGTCCTACAGGAACAGATCTTTTGCCAATTTCTACAGAAGATAAAAATGATATAGATATGTCTAATTTCTTAGCCATATCTAAAAGGCGTTCAGAATGATCAATACGAAGTTTACGTAAGGTTTTACCAAATGGTGTTAGCATCTAAAAAAAATCCTATTAGAAAAAGAAGCTCTTACGTGATTCTAGCAGAAATTTTTAGGTTTTGGTTAGCTCCTTTTAAAATTAACTTCCTACCCTCCTTAATACACAAGGTTGTACGGCGTGATGGATAAATCTCTTGACATCAACTTTAATTGTAGTACATTGTAGTACAATTAAATAGGAGATTTAGCAATGGGAAAAATTCAAGCCCGCATACCTGATGAAGTTCAAGAAATTGCAAGTGCAGTTATTAAGTCTACGGGTTTAACTGTATCAGATGCAGTACGCATGTTTATGACCCGCATTGCTAGAGATCGAGCATTACCGCTTGATCTATTCCAACCAAATCCGGAAACATTACAAGCTATCGAGGATGCCGAAATGGGACGCGTTAAACGCACGTCATTAGATGGCTTAAGAGCCATGATTCGCGAAGATAGAACCGAAGCGCGTAAATCTGAAAAGCAAATCTAAGCTTGCTATGCGGGAAATTGTCTATACTCGGTCGTTTCGGCGTGATCTCAAACGTGAAAGCAAAGGTAAATATGCTAATGTACTAGAGGAGGATTTGCTGCTTGTGGTCAAAGCGTTAGCAGAGAATGAACCGCTAAAGGTGCATTGGAGAGATCATGCACTAACAGGTCAGTGGCGCAATTGTCGTGATTGTCACATAAAGCCGGATTTAGTTTTGATCTATCGAAAGCCAGATGCCAAAACACTAGAGCTTTTACGACTTGGTTCCCATTCTGAACTGCGTTTATAATTGGATCTCCAATTCATAGTAATAAAGAATTTTACGAAATTTTTTCTTTTATGAGAGTTTTTCAATTTTTTGAGAACCATTGTTTTAAATGGACAAAGATACTGTCTATCGCATCCATGAGACGGGCAAAATCAAGGATCAACAAAAAGATAAAAAATACAATCCATTTCATAAAGCGAGACATCATTTTCACACTTTGGTAGGTGATGATCATTTCTTGAAGCATTTCTTTTTCTGTTTCTGTAAGCTCGGTGTATTTTTCAGTTTTTCTTCTGGCCATGTTTCCATCCACACAAATACTCACCCTGCTTGTTATGCTTTAAGATCTCTCTTGCTAAGTGCGAACTGATGGTGTTCAGATCTTGCCGGCTTAAATAAATTGGTAACCAACCAACACAAGAAAAAACATATTTATTTGTCGCGCAACCAGTGAGAGAGAGCAGCACGCACATCAACATCACTTTTTTTGTTAATTTCATTTTCTACCTCAAGCCGTGCTGTTACTGCCTTTAAAGCTTTTTCTGTTTGCTTTTGTTGCTCTACTTTTTTCCCAAGAGTAAAAGCTTTTGCTAAGGCAATAAAAAAAGCGGCTAAAGCCGCACCTGTTACCATCAGATTTCTTTTCATCCATAAGATCATAGGCGGTGCTCCTGAAAGCGTTTAGCAACAAAGAAAATGCCAGTACATGCGGCTAAAACCATGATGGTTGCCAAAGCCCATTGGATGGGGCCATTGCCCGCTAAAAACCCACCAAGACCTGAGAAAGAACCAATAATCGGTGCCAATGCTTCTGCTTTGAGAAACCCTGTTGGTTGTTTCGTTTCTACTGTTTGATAATTGGAGGAAACATAAGCCCCTTTCGCCCATAGCCCTGCCTCTGCTACACGCCGGTGTACGAGACCTTGTAAACGTTTGCCTCCTGCTTTGGTCCATTTCTGCAATTCGGTTGGTACTGCTTCATAATCCCCCCGATTAAGCCTTTTAAGCAATGTAGAGTTTTGGAAAGCTGCAATACCTACATTATAACAAAAGGAAACAAGAGCGCCGAACTGCTCGTCGCTTAAATTCACACAAACTGCTTTTTCTACCGCTCTCTCATATTGCTGCAAATCTGCTAAAAGCATGGTTTCGGCTTTTTTTTCCGTAATCACCATACCCTCAACAACTGTTGGTTGACCGGCTTTTTTCGTATGACCATAACCAATCGTCCATATGCCAGCAGCATCTTGATAAGCCTGCAAGCGCAAACCTTCCCACTTTTTTAAACAGTATAAACAGTCTTTACTTATTTTCCGTGCCATTGTTCAATTCACCTTATAAATATACCTTTATGAGTACTGCTCCGTCACCACCGTCGCCGCCAATTTTGTCGCCTCCGGATTTCCCATCGAAATATCCCCCGCCGCCGCCGCCACATTCTTTACCACCTCTACCACCGTTACCACCTTTGTAACTCTCACCACCCTGCCCCATGATAGAACCCTTACATTTACCGCCACCGCCGCCGCCACCGCCAAGAAAAGAACTTCCACCAGTACCAGCTCTCTTGCCGTCACTTCCACTCCCGCCACCATTACCACCAGAAAAAATAAAGCTCTCACCACTGCTGCCCTCCCTGTTTCCTCCTCCATCGCCACCTTTCCCTCCAAAGTTAACGAGAGCCATGGAGACGGAATATCCTCCTTCTGCTGTAACAAGCCCTTTGATCATTGTTCTACCACCATTGCACAAAATGTTACTGTCATTGCCTTTACCACCACGACCAATGTAAGCTGTTTTTAATTTATCTAAATCAGAACCTTTCATTTTAACATGCACGCATTGACCGCCGCCGCCACCGCCATCTTTAACGCCACCACCCCCACCGCCCCAAGCCCATACTTCAATATCGGTGTCAGCAGTAATACCATCAGGCAATGGAATATCTCCGCTTTCTGTCATCAGAATTTCAACAGGTTTCCTAACCCCGCCACCATTGTTGCCGCTACCACCGCCGCTGCTATTGCTACTATTTGCTTTGATTGAAGCCATCAATTTGGCTGGTGAGATAAGTGCATCCACTGTCTTTGTGCCATCAATCCAGTCTTTTTTTGCAAGAGGTTGAATGAGATCAACTTTTTTCTGTACACTATCCGCTGTTTCTTGTGCGACACTTGCCACAGCTTGTGCCCTGTCTCCTGTTTTTTGTGCGGACTCAGCTATTGTTTGTGCAACATCCGCTGTATTGAATGCAGCACTCCCTATACTCCTTGCCTCACTTGCTGCATAAAGCCCTTGTTGTGCACTTTCCTGTGCGTGCTGTGCCACATCTTCAATTTTATCAATTTTTGCAACCTGTGCACGTTCTTGAGGGGTTAAAATAAGATGCGTATTCCCCTCTTTCATATTCTCCATATCAAAGGCATCTTTTTCTATTTTATCTGGATCATAAACTGATTTTGACATACCAACAGACTTTGAGCCTACAAAATAACGAATGGTATTTTTGAGATCTACCGGAGATATGGGATAATAAACACCTTCATCTCCCCTCCGCCATTTTTCCATCGTTGGCTGCGTAGAACTCAACCATCGTAGCTTTGATCTTTCCTCTGTGGTTAAAATCTTTTTGGTAGGACCCTCGTGCATATTTTCCATAGAAAATGCATTTGCCCCCACATTGTCGGGATCATATGTAGCAGCCTTCATATCGCCAATCCCTAAAGGCGATATTTTTACCCAGCCAGCGCCTGATAAAATCGCATTCTCATGCGCTTCACCACTTGCTTCAATATCGTTGATTGTGACCTTATCTTTGTAAGCAAGAGCTCCAATATCTCTCTTTGCAACAGCATCATCAGCCTTTTTTCCTTGAGCAGCAGTTGCAAAATACTCTACCTCATAAGCTGCTGCACTCCCCACTGAAACGGGTGCAAGAGCCTTACTATCTAAAACACCTTCTTTAACTTCTTTCTTTGTTGCTGGTTCAAGCTTAAATATATGCGTATGATAGGGTAATGGCATCGCGTTTCATTCCTTAGTAAGTTTGTTTTTGAGGTTGTGGGGGATGAGAGACTGTAATTCATCAATAAGTTTTTGCATGATCTCTATGCGTTTATCTGTTGCTTCTTGATACTGTGCCAAAGCGCTTAAAAGATCATGCTGTATATCGTTTTTGACAAGATCAAGAATCTTATTCAATGGCGCATGAACCATTCTATTGCTTGCATAAAAAAGGACGCGGATTTGCTCCGCGTCCGCAATATCATCAATAGCAGACGGATTATTGATCATCTGAAAACCTTATGATTTTATGGCATAAACAACCGTAGCATTAACAGGGCGCGTTTCTGCCTCACCCGTTGAAGAAAGTGTTATCTTGTGCGTGTGCATTCCAGCAGGTTCTGTTATCCCTGTAAGGGTTTGATAGTGATAAAAGGGGTTCCTTCTGCCAATATCATTGGCGCTCCATCCAACTCCAGCATACTGAAAATTGTGTGCGTGCTGCCCCGCCGATTCAACGCTACAAGCATGTGTGTGCGATTTAAGGCAATCTTGCTGTATATCAGCAAATTTTCTACTTCTGTCTAAACCGCGACCATTGTCAAAGCCGCGCAAAAATACTCCTCTAAAATCTGGAACTTTAAAGGTTGTATCGCTGTCTTTTCCCCATTTATCCCCTATCGCCTTGAATAATTGCGGATAATCCTTGCGTTCATAAGTAGCGCCATCACATAAAAGCCATCCGTTTGGGACTTCTTGCATAGCAAAGGTCGCAATAAACCCACAAGGAAAGGTTTCAACCTTTGGTGGTGGAATGGGGGTAGGATTTAAAAGATACCAGCCCTCAAGACCTTTTGTTGATGCGCCATCATTATAGACTATTTCATAAATACCACCCATTTGTAACTCACCACCTGTCAATGGTACTATCCCCGTGCTGGTGGCTTTATAGAGTGGCTTTGCTCCTATATTATTCATGTTTATTGTTGTCGTACCAATATTTATACCACGCGCCTTAAAGCGGATAATGATATCGTTTTTATATTTTGCTATCGGCGACACCGTCGTCAACGTGATTGATGTTGTTTGTTCCTTTCCATTCACAATAAACTTTGAGTCAAGAGAACCACCATTATCGGCAAGATATTCACGTATACGCTGCATCATAACCCGCGCACTATCATTGACAGAACTAGGCGGCTGCCCTTCTGCCCAATTAATGATACTATCGGAATTGGCATTTTGATCAGCTGTGAGTGACCAGTCATAAATATCAGACATGATAAGCCCCCGTTCTTCTTAATAGCTCTTCGCGCAATTGCTCTTCTTTTTGCCGCCCATAGGAACCAACAGATTGCCGCCTAGAGGGATCAATGAGAGCTGTTAAATCTGTCGGGCGCCCAGTCGATTGTGAGAAACCCGCCATGACTGGTTGCTGTAACATTTGTTGCTGTACCATCTGTGCCTGCTGTTTTTGTCTTTCTCCATTCTCTCTCATTAAATGAAGCAAGCCGGAAAAGCCCTTTTTAAGAGCACCTGCATCAATACCTTGCCCTTGCAATGGTGTGGTTTCCATAACCCGTCCTGTTAAATTGTCTCTGCTTTCAGGTGCCATCATTCTGTTTGGGAATGGCGTGTCATATGCCATTAATTGGTTGCCCCCTTGATCACCTTGACCCACCTGATTACCTTGAAGTGTCTTTTGAAGCCTCTCAACCCCACGCAAAGGACCCACCTCGTTTGGTGCTGCTTGTCCATTGCTTTGGTTTTGCTGTATCGTTCTCTTCAAAGCATCTCCCGTTTTATTGTAAAGCCCATAAATATGATTCATAAAATCCCCTGCTGTAGCTTCCATGTTGCCACCGTTGAGTGTGACTGCCTGTCGACCTAAAAGCTGACTTGCTGGAATATGTGGATTTTTGATAAGTTTTACTGCCCCTGCTGGTCCTTGTTGGTGTGCGAGGTAAAGCTCTGCCTCTGATGGCTCTCTGCCTAATGCTGTGGCTAAATAACGCGTATTATCCTTCGTTAACCGTGCCATAGCATCGGTTGCTTGAAAGGGATCAAACTTATTATTCAGTTGATACTGTTTTGCTGTTGAATCGAGAAATTGATACAGCCCCCCTGCACTGCTGTTCTTATTTCTTGCATTTGGATTACCATTACTTTCTATCATAGCAACACGTTCAAGAAAGCTTTCTGGCAAACCATATTTTTGTGCTGCCTGTGAGATAGCACGCTTCACTTTCGGATGAAAATTGATCATTAGTTTATAACCGTTCTATCAACGCTGCTATTCAAAATAATGCCAACAAAATTAATGAATTTCGTATAATTTTCTCGTGTTATTAAGCGTTTCTTTTCTGCTTCATGAAACGTCTTAATTAGTTCAACGGCTTTTTCTCTTGCTAACCCAAAATCTCCTTTTTCCCGCGCTGTTATAAGCGCTGCAATATCTCTCTCAGTATCTTTATGGACGCTTGAGAATTTGCGTCCAAATTTCCCTAAGAAATTTTTTACAACTGCCTTGATGAAAGCAATCTTTCCTATACCCATAGTCTGTTGTGCCCCCCTCTCTTCCACTTCACCTATATGGTTTGGCAATCGTGCAAAAAGCTTTGTTCTTTCCACTTCTGGTCGCAACATTTTCATAAGCTGTTTTGCTTTATCCTCACCATAACTCCGCTGCAATTTTTCTTGACCATTTTGCGTGTCAAACAAACTCAAAAGACTGTGTTCAAAATTCTGTGCATTGCCTGCCGCAGTTTCTATTTGTGACCGTACACCTTTTTGAAAAGCCTCTTTTTCCATCAACCCCAAATCTGAAAGTTGTCTGTTGATTGTATCAAGATCAACACTCTTATTCAGTGCTTTTTTTCCTTGCTCCAAAGCATTACCGATAGTACGCTCGTCATAATAAATTTTCCGTGCCTTAATATATTCTGGAGATGATGTATCCAAAACGTCCAGAATGCGTTGTTTGAAATCAGTCAAATCTCGAGCATATCCCCATTTTCCTTTGATGCGCGCAGAATTAATTTGATCATCCAAAACCTCTTTCATCTTATGTAAAATTCGCATATTCAGCTTTGGATATCCATTGCTCCCTATAACTGTTGCATCCGCTTCATTTGGCATTCGCGCAATTGCTTTTTTATAGGCTTTTTGGAAGGCAGGAGTTTCTTGCAACCGCGATAAATCTTCACGAACAGCATTAGAAATAGGAGAAGCTTTCGCCCTCTCATAAAATGGTTCAGCCTTGTTCTGTGCTTGTTTGATAATCTCTTGCTTTAAATTAAGCGTATCTACTTTTGGACCCATCACATCTGTCAACGCATCCTTTACCCGCAGTGCACTCGCATCTTGCCTTTCATTCAAACGATTACTTATGAGCGAATATGTATCATGGTCTTTTTTTGCTGCCTTAAAAGCTCTTGTAGCAAGCCCATCATGAAGATCAATAATCATTGAATCAGGACCTCGCTGTTTTAATGCCCTTTCAAGCTTATCAACACCTTCATCCCCTAAAGTTTGGCTTACATCCCTAAGCGCTCTATCACTTATCTGAAATGCTTCTTTTTCTACACCTTGTGTTATTGGTTCAGTTTTACCAAACAATTTCTCAGCTGTTTTTTTGACAACAGCAGATGTTTTCTTAACACCAGAAGCCGTTACTTTGAATGGTTTTGTAACAAAAGGTGTAACCTTTAAAGCAGAATGTGCCACAAATGGTGTTGCAACGCCTAACCCTGCACCAAACCCAGCAGACACTAGAGTATCTGCAAGCCCTTCCCCTTCACCACTGCCTGCTATTCCACCATAAATGGCTCCAGTTTTTGCTGCACGCCCCAAGCTAAATTTTGCCGCCTCTTTACTTGCTACTGCTTTCATTGCTGCTTCACCTGCAGCTTTTGCCGCTGCCCGTTCCACACCCTCTGCTAAAGCAGATTGCACCGCCCTTTCTCCTGCTGCTAAAGCTTTACTGGTTATTTGTGCTCCTGCAACACCAGCTCTTCCTCCCAGCACAACATCAGCCCCAATTGCCGCACGAGCAGCCGCAGGAGCGCCAAGACCTGGTATTAGAAAAGGAATTGCAGCACCCGCTAAATTCCCCGCAATAGATGCATAAAACTGATCTCGGTTCGCCGCTCTTTGATAGTCACGCCATCGCTTTGTCACTTCATTATATTTTTTAACTGCTTCTTCATCTCCCATCCAATAATTAATAGGTCCCAGAGGTCCCGAAGCGAATACTCCAGCTATTTCATCATCATACCCCATAGTTAACCCATGAAGAGCTCCCCATCCAAAAGCACCCGCTGCACTTGGATGTGGACCATCTTCCTCTGTTGCACCATTATTTCCTGTAACAGAACCACTTAGCCTTTCCTTATTCTTCGCGAAAAGCTCTTGAAGCTGTTCTGGTGTATAGTCACTTATATGCCCAATGACTCTTGTGTTTTTACGATTAATAAGAGGGGGGATTACTTCAGCCATTGGTTTGTTTCTCCTTAATGCGTCCATCTCTATCAACGAACAACATGCCTTCCGGCAATGCTTCTATCTGTTTTTCTAGTGGATCATTTGACTGTGCATGATTTCCCTTATAAGCATCTTGCCCATAGGCGGCTCGAACGAGCTCGTTTGTTGCTTCTGCACCACCAAAAAGAATTGCGCGCGTTGCTGCATTGGATTTATTGAAAGTGTCAATAACTGTTTTTAAAGATTTCTTCATTTGCTCTGCAGAAAGATCTTGATACAACGCCGCTACAGAGTTTTGCAATGCTTGCAATTCCATATTAGACAAATTCCCAAAGCCAGATGCGCCATTTGGTGAAAATGCTTTTGCTTTTCTCAAGGCATCAAGCCCGATACTTGCCTTCAATGAATCGAGCATATGCCCAAAATCTTTTGCCTTAGAATTAGGAAGGAACGACATTATAGGACCAGTGAAACCAACAACATGCGGGTGTTCCTCAATAGTTTTTAGCAATTCTTTAGATGCTGAGAGTATACGATTTGACCTGTCTGCTGTTTCCAGAATTCGCATTTGCATTTGTTGGTTTTTACGCTCCTCCTCCTTCTGTTCTTGAATTAATTTATGTTCTGAACCACTGCCTGCAATTGGCACCGCACGTATGCCACCAAGTGCATTTTCATCCTTAACATACATATAACCTGCTTCAGGCTTTGACAGCATGTTATCAGTATTCCCCCCTAATCCAGAAGCAGTGGAACGCTGTCCTCCTTGGACAGGTATAATTTTCCCTGTGCTTGTTGAGACTTGGAAAGTCATATCCTCAGGCAATCCCTGCTCTGCCTTTTCTTCTGATGTCAATGTTCTATAGGCTTCTTGAGGGCTTAACGTGTTGCCTATAACTTTCATGGCAAGATCTGGATATTGCACAAGGGCTTGTGCGTCTTTATCACTATATCCTTTAGAGCGTAAAAACTCAAAAATTGGTCTATTTTGAGCACGTACATTATTGCCCTGCCGCATAACAAGCGCCGCATTTGAAAAACTTTCTTGCGGTGTTTTTCCTGATGCAAGCCCCGCAAAAAAATCCATTAAATGCTCGGAAAATTCTGATTTTCTAAAACGCTCCCATAAACTACTTGGATTTGCATCTTTATGAATAAAGTTTCCAACTGCGTTTACATAATCGGTTGCCTGTTCGGGCTTAGCACTTGCTTTTAAATGCTCCTCTTCTGGTAAGTGTGCATTCAAATGTTTTTCTTCTCCTATAGGTGCATCAAAAAGCTTTTCCTCATCATTTCCAGAATCGTTTTTCAAAGAGTTTTCCGCTATAGATTTCTCATTAAGTTGAGCAATATAATCCATCACATTTTTCTGCTGTCGCCCAGCTTCATCCCCACTAGACTGATCAATGTTCGCAACAAGTGGAGATTGAGGAATCATTGATGCAACACCTCGCTGATCTGAGAAGTCATGCTTTTGTTGCTCTGGCGCCTCTTGTATCTTAACAGTATCCTTTGAAACATCCGGTAATGGAGGCATTTGGCGCTTTAAATCATCCGTAGACATAATCAATTCTGCTGGCGTTTTTTTCCCAACTTCTCCTCCTCCTGTTTGAGCACCGCGAATAAGCTCTGTAGGACTCAATTTTTGTGGAGTATTATCCCCATTTCTCGCATCAAAAGGGTTTGTGCTAAAAGCAGCACGTTCTAAAAAACTTGGCTTGTATCGCCCTTCCAACGGCGTGCTTGGAGGCGTAGAAAGCTGTTCGAACAAATGCTTTGGCAATTGAGGCATGACCTGATACATCAAGGGACGCAAAAATTTTGGATCAAACAATTTTAAAAGAGAATTTGTGTTTTCTTGTTCCATCACTGCACCCTTTCCATCTCAAAGCCAAGCTTGCCATAATCCACATGCAAAAAGCCTGTCGCCTTATGCAAGAAAACAGCTTCAGGCTTTGACTTCAAAACATCCTGTGCCATCACCCCGCGATAGCGCTCTGGATAGCCCTTGTAATTATACTCATAGAGTTTGTGTCCATCTCGCTGCCCAACTTGCACGATATTTTCTTTCGCTCTGATGTCGCTAAGCCCAGCAAAAGTACCAAGGATAGTTCCAACATTTCCAACAATCTCCCACGGATTAGGTTTTGGCTGTGGAGTCAATGTCGTCATTTGTCCTGTTCGCGTTCCATAATTTCCAGCAACAGCCCCACCAGCTGCAAGCAACTTACTTAACTGGTCCCAATCAAGATTGTTCTGCTGCTCCCATTTTTGCCGCTCTTCATCCAATTGCCGTTGATGATTGGCATCAAGTACACTCCCTCCCGTCAACGCATTAAGATTTGCCTGACCTTGACCTTGAAAGAAGTTATTGGCGCCCGCCAACTGATTTTGGTTTGCTTGGTCAATGAGACCATTGGCATTCATCATATTGTTGACATCTTGGTTATATTGCTGTGATAGAGCTTGTGTTGCTATGCCCCCCAATTCATTAGCCAAAACCCCAGTATGCGCCCCAGAACCATAACGCCCAGCACCTGCCAATGAACTATTAATAGAGCTTGTTGCCTTATTTAATGTGTTTTGAAGCGCTTCATCAAAGTAAGGGTTATTGCCTATTTGTTGCCCTGAAGCCATGTTCTTTAAGTTTTGGCTTGTTGAATTTTGCCCTGTGGCTAATCCATTTAAATAATTGTTATCATAGTTATGCGTATTATTGCTAAGCCCATTAATCGCATTCTTTGTTTGATCACTTAAACCCGCAACACGCTGCCCGTCATAAACGGCTTTTCCGCTGCCTTGGTTATAAAAAGTCATGGCATCTTGAGCTGCGTGTTCAAAAATACCTTTTGCCCATGCAGGGGGTTCATTTGTTTGCGTCGTGTTTTGGGTATTCTGGATTGGTTTAGAACTTTTTCCCATATTAAAGCTGCTTTCTATATTCTAAAAGATTAACGAAATATCCATGCGATTTAAGAGATTTTTCCCACCCTCGCCTGCCTATGATGACAAGCTCTTTTGCCCCTTTTTTCTTGTAATAGGCTTCAATCTGAGTGATAAGCTTTGTTAAGGGCGCTCCTCCCTTTCCACCAAGCGTGACAATAACCGCCCTTAATGCTCCAGTGACGAGTTCCTGTAACTGTGTTGTGACATGCGCCATAAAGTTTTCATGCGCATCAACGATAATCCGAAGAACTTTTTCTCCCTTCAAAATATCGTTTAAAATGGTCTCTGTATTATAATCATCAGGGAATTTTTGATTAAAGTAAGCTATCGATTTTATGACATTCTCAAAATAGGGCGCCATTTGTTCAGCGCTCCATTTTTCTGTATTATAGATCTTAAAACTCATCTTATGCCCGCGGGTTTGAGCGTTACATCAAAGCCTGTTATATGCGTCCATGGCGTGCCTTCTGGTATTCTCAGACGCAAAGCGTGATAACGCGCCCGTGAGCGGATATTATACATCCCAATATTATAGCCGGCATAACGCTCTTTAGCCCAATTTAATTGGTTCTTGTTATCAATGATAAAAGCCGCCCCAACACTTAAAAAACCTTTTGTTGTATCCGCTTGAACAAAAGCCTCACTCATCAGGTTGATTTGCCTGCCCGTATCCCCCACAATTTGTGAAGCAATAACTGCTTCCATCGGAGGACCTGCAAAAAAACCAAATTTGTTGTCTGGCGTAAAGGCTCCCAAAACAGGCGCACCATTTTGCCACATTTTACTATCAAGAGAAGCTGGTAAATCTTTCAAGCTCTCTTGTACTTCGTCTAAGCCTTCTAATGTATAACCGGCTGCAAAAAGGGGAAATAAGAGAAGGTTTTGCCCCTTAATGACACTCCATATTTGCAAGAGCCAATCATAAACATAAATATGCATCCCTTCAGTGTTGTCATTGATAGAAAAATAAACACGAGAATAGACCGGATCAATACATGCCCTCATCTCATCAATGGCAAAGTTATTGTAAAGTGTGAAGATAGTTTTATCGACTTTTCCAAAGCCAATAGGAAGCATTTCACCAGCACTGTTGATTTGATAAAAACCATCATCAGATGCAAAGAAAGTACAGTCTCCACGGCTTGCAATTGCTGTACTGCTTTTCGCCCCTATTTTGTCTTTTATTTTTGCAAAACTGAAGATAATTTTAGAGCCTGGTACAAAGGTTGCGTGATAAATGGCGGAACGCATAAAAATAAGTGGATTTGTTGATTCCGTAGACCCTTGAACATATTCTCCATCAGGAAAATCTTGATAATCGCAACTTTTCTCCCCAACTGTCCAATGTGTTGCATCATTGAGACCTGACCACTGAACACGGTTTGGCTTATCTGTTAGTTGCATCAAGCAAACAAAATCACCCCACACACGCACAAGTCCAGCACGCGGGGGATTACCGCTCAAATCACAAAACCTTTCATCCGTTTTTAACGAAAGCATTTGTGGTGGGTCATTGTTATTAACAGCAATGATATGATCACCAAAAGAAGCAAAAGACCAAAGCGCAGTCTCATTGGCGTGATATTGTGTGTGAGGCTTGCTAATGTCTTTCCAGCCGCGCGTGCTGTTGTCATATTCATAAAGCTTTGTTGGGGCACCCACAATGATGCGCACACCACCCAATGAGCGCACAGCATAGACCCCCAAAATCACATCCGGAAAAGGATCTGAGACCGGCGCAACCATGGGAAACGGAATATACGAATTTGGTGCAGGCAAAACATTCACTATCTCATGAGAATAACCGCTATTAATAAATGCGGTGTCTGGTCTATATTCAGCAATAGGGATAAACGTCATCAGAAGTCCGTGTGTTGAATTTTGAACAGATTTTTGCGCCGCGAAGTCTCAATTCTCAATGCATCTAACTGTTCTTGGAACATGGCAAAAGCTGCTGCTGCCATCTGTGGTTCTTTAATAATATTGGTATAAATTTCATATTTTGCGCGGGTTTTGATCAATTCATAGGCTTCACAAAACCATATGGACGCTTCTTGTGCGCTCTCAATGTCTTTTATTCTCACAGGATCAAGAATAAGCCTGATGGAATAAACTCGGTCTGGTGTTGGATACAAGACAAACTTTTGTTCAAAATAGGCATAGCACGTAGGCATGCCATGGTGAGAGTCATCCTCAAGGCTCTCAATGAAGAGCGCGTCCCCATGCAAAAGCTTTGATTTGCTATGATTATCCTCATAAATATAAGCATCAACAATTCGAACAGCCCCTGTTATAGAGGAATGTGCCTCTGCGCCATAACGGCTTTTGCCCTTTAGAGTGGTGAAAACAATTTCACGGCTTTCATTGAAATAAAAAGGCAATCGTTCACAAAAGCGAATAGCCGAAAATATCGCCCTTTGCACTTGATCAACATACTCATCTGTTTGATCATCTATTTCATCCTGAATATCGTTTAACATCTGGATAAAATTTTTATCCCAAGGAACAATGGTCTCTTTTTCTCCAATCGGACCACCTGTCTGTACTATTATTGTCATATCACCCTCTTCCAAATGTCTTGGGGCATCTTGTATGGGAGGGGGACGCAAGCAATAAACGCCCCCTTGCCTTTAACGATTGGTGTAAAACTCAACAATCACCTCAGCATCACCTTTGGTGCTTTGCTTGTCTCGTGTCATGTAAATCGTATTTTCAGCTTCTAATGGAACATCTCGTTCCTCCATGGGTATGTACACATTGCCATTGGTAGATTGCGTAAGCCCTACATCTCCATAATCATTACCATGAGGCTCTTTTCCAAATGTAGCTTTTACATCTTCAAAATCCTCCATGGTATAAGCTGTAATGCTTTTGATAAAAGCGCCTCGGGGTAGAACACCAATTTTTGTTATCAACCCTTGGTCTGTACATTTAATACGCGCCCGTAAAAAACTAACCTGCTGCGTAGAGTTGTTGCGTCCTTGCAAAACAGGTGGCAATCCTTCATCTATCATGCCAACGGTTTCAACAGTCTCAACGGTCTCAACGGTTTCAACAGGTTCCTGTGTAATTAGCGATTTTTCTGCCATAATTGTCATCCTTTAATAATTAGCTTGCTTCAGCAAAAGAAGGGATGACAATGGTACCAAAATCCTGTCCCCCTTGATCAGAATGAGGCAAGGTGTAGCGTGATTTTTTCATGCCGATAATGGTTTTAGCTGCAACCCCAAATTCACGTTGATAATCAAACAGTTCTTCAACAAGTTTATAGCGTGTTCCCCCTTTCCCATCGCCTCCTGTTGCTCCATTGCCAACGCGCCCATAAGCCATGATAACACTTTGCGCACCAAGCAACACAGCACGGCGAACAGATGTTACAGGCTCTTGTGTCTTTGAATTGATACCATTGGGGACATGTTCAGCTTCACGTAAGATAACTCCATTATACATCCCCAGAGAGCCCTCAAAAATTGGGTTCTTAGCTCCAGAGCCATCATAAGCTGCCTTAGTAATGTCTAACCATTGCCCGCTCTTTGTATTGGTACGCAATTGGGTCACCTGTGTTGGGTGGAGATACATCACATATGCCGATTTTCCATCAACACGAACAGGGCGCAAACGTGGATTAGCAAGTTTAGCGCGTTCAACAGCCCGATCTATAAGATCTAATGTAAAAACATCGTCTTTTGTAAGTTCTTCATCAGTCTTTTTCTTAGCTGGGCGAATAATACGCAGTTTGCTTGGCTCTAATGGAGCATTAAAACCATAATGTACCGGTTTAAGGGTTATGGTGCGTCCTTCGAAATGAATCCACGGTGCTGTATAACCTGCTGCCTGAATGAAGAACATCAAACTTAAACGGTCTGCATACCAATCAACAAGCCCATCCTTTGCTTCTGTTCGTAAATTAAATAAAACACGTTGTTGATCAATGGTGCCCTCATATTTTACGCGTACAGCATGAGAAAGCTCGTTAATACGCACCGTTTCATTCATAAATTGGAGTGCTTCTTCATTGCCTTCCAGCGTTTGTCCCTCGCTAACGCCATCCCCCATAAGTTGGACGCGTAATCCGCTCGTCACAGAGTCACCAGCGGATTTTCCTAGCATATCCAATACTTGAATAATGCTGTTTTTGCCTTTTCCCATCAGCGGTGCAATGGGCAACGCTTTTGAAGTTTCTGTGTTTAGCATCTTAGCCCAAACGCCAACGGCTAATGGGTCATTAAGATTTACCTGTGTTACTGCCATTTCAATCAATGCCTTTCTTGGTTTTTAAAACTCGCCTTGCGGCTCCCCCAAACGATAACAATCACTTGGTTCTCTCTGTCGCGTCACCACGCACATCTCACGCTCTGCTCATAATTTGTTCAAATTTTTCGGGATTTTTCTCAACCCATACAGCAAATTCGGCTTCTGGCATGGAAAAGAGCGTTCTCACATCCATACCGCCGGTTGGAACTTGTCCGCCGCGCGCTGTAAGCGTCCGCGCTGCTTGAGAGCGCTCTTGAAGGGCTCCCACTTCGTCCTTAACTGGCGCTCCACTATAGCCAAAAGCTTTCGCTTTTTGCACCAGCACCTCAATTGGATTTATACCGGCTTTCTGACACTGCTGGCATATTTGGCGCAATTCAGCACCAATTTGTTGTTGCCGTGCCTCTGGGTCTTTCCATTGCGGATAAAGGCTTGCTTGCGCTTGTAAGACACTGTCTGCTCTTTCATAGAGATAGTCTGTGATACTGTCTAAATCTGGATATTTATCTTGTACTTGCGCTTTGGCTTCCTCGAAATAATCCCCCAACTTTTGGCGTTCATATTCCTCTTGTCTCATGCGCTCTTGGCTCTCTTTCATATGAGAAAACTCATCAAGCAATTTCTGTTGTTCCTGTACCTTATGACTAAGCCATGCAAAATGTGCTTTTGGGGTGTCTTCTAGGGAGGGAATATTTTCCTCACGGCGGCGCGTGATTTCTTCCTGCATTGCGGCATATTTTTGCGCAAGTTCAATAGCCAATTCACGCGCTTCAATGGCGCTTTGTTCTGCCTTTTGGCGTGCTTGCCGCTCTTGCTCTAATTTATCAGATTCTATTGCATCAGAATTTGGCTGCTCTTGAAGTGGTTCTACAGCTGGTTGTTCAGAACTTTCCTCTGCATCAAAAACTTCCTCAACTTGTTCAGGCTCGACCAACTCAACGGCATTATCACTGGCAAAATGTTCATCATAGATTGCTTGTTCTTCAGGCGTAAACTCTTCTTCCATATTCTGTCCCTTCAATGTGCTATTATATTTTTTGTCAAAACTCGATAGTGTTCCAACTGTGCCTGTAAAGCTTTGCGTTCTAAATCACGCTGCGCTATCTCATTTTTTGCCTGTTGCAATTCAAGCTGCATCCGCGCTTGTTCTTGTTTCAAGAAAAGTTCGATATTTTTCTGCTGCAATGCCGCTTGTTTCTGCTGCGCATCAAGTTGATAGAGTGTGCTCTTTGCTTGTGCTTCTTGCTGTAAAACAGCAATCTTTGCTTGTTGCTCTGGAGTTAATTGCGCCCCTTGACTTTGTTGCATCATTTGCTGTTGCTGTTGTTCTTGTTGTGCTTGCTGCGCCTTTGCGGTTAAACTTGCCACAAGTGTTGCCGGTAGTGGGGAAAGCTTTAAAAGATCTGGAATCATCTCCGGTGTTAAGAAACCACCAAGCAACGGCAACATCTGCGTAATTGCCGCAAAAGTTTTCTCTTTTTCATTGGGGCTTGTCGGTGAATCATCAACAATAATGTCATACTCAAGCGTCGTAACAGCTTCACGCGTCAACGGCACATATTGGGCATTCTCTTGTCCAGAAATACGTACCAGACGCCCATCAGAGAGATAATTCTGAATGAGATAAAGGATAATCTTTCCCTGCCTACACCGATAAAGCTTGAGATTATCAAACAGCCCCGCAAGCAAATTAAGCGTTGATTGCCGGCGTGTATTTTCCAGCACATTGGCTTGGTTGACCTCCCGTGTTCCAATAAACTCGGCCGATAACCCTGTTACATGCGTTATCGCTTCACGCGATTCATTAAACAGCTGGAAAAATCCATTGGGAAATTGTGCACTTGGCTTTGGTTGAATTTTCCCTCCTGTAAGCGCACCATTTTTAACCCAAGTAATCGTATCCGTTCGCGCCCAGCTTTCCATGGCTTGGCGATCATCATCGAAAGCGCCTCGTTCTGCCATCAAGCCGCCCTTAGACTGGCTATTAAGGATATACATCACTTGGCTAAAATATTTATTCGACCATTTTTGTGGGTCTTTTGCGGGGCGAACAATCCCGTAAAACTGGTTTTTAAGCTTATCCAGCGTGCCCGTGATACACTCCCACCCAAGTTGCCCATCAGGTGCTAATGGCTTATCGGGCTTTGCTAAAAGACGTCGTCCCAGAAAAGCGCGTCTCACCACTTTTTTATTAAAACACACCCCTTGTAGTTGTGGCATTACCCTTTGAAGCTGTTCAAACTCCCGTTTGCTATAGTTGCGCATCTGACCTGTTTGAAGGTCAGGCGCCTTGTAAGTGGTCTCATATTCAAACCAACGGCATTCAACCAGCGTAACATAGCGTTTCCCAGAACACGGCTCTGAGAGAGAAGACGCATTGGAGTCATCATGATACGCATCAAGCGACACATGAGAATCCTCAGAAGCGGTTGTACTATCGATAGCCCAATCGGCGTTAAGATCTTCAACAGCAACATCAGGAAAAAGACTTTTCGCATCCTCAACGGATTTGCGATCAACATACCACATACGCTGTGCGTCAATGAGATTTGGTCTTACAGCATTGGCATCCCAAACCATTTTTAAGGGATCTAAACGTTGAACAGCAGGTATCCCTTCGGGATCTGTATCATAATCAAGCCGCGTATCTGTCCAGCCCATACCGCAAATAACCATATCCTGAAAAGCATCGGAATCGGCATATTCCGCCTCTGCCTCATCACGAAACCATTCTGCTGCTCCAGTAAGCAATTCATTGGGTATTGCTGCTCCCATTTGCCGTGGTTGAAACTGTACTTCGCGCTTATTATTACGCTCCGCCCCAACAATAGCATTCACAAGGGGTGCAATGCGGTTAAAAGTCATGACAGGGCGGCGTTGCTCTTTTAAAACTGCAAGATCTTCCTCTGCCCATTGACGACCATTATAAAAATCAAAATCTTCACGCGCCTGTTCACGCCATTCATTAACATGTTCAATATCTTCTGCGTACCAAGACTTTAAACGCTTATAGATTTCATATTCATCGAGGATTGTCGTTTTTTGAAAGTCTTGATCTAGAATGCCATCCATGATGCCGCTTCTCTTTCCATAGTGCGATAACGCTCTTGCTTGGGTTTGACACGGGGCGCTTCATAGACAATGCACATCAGTCCAAAAGCATCCGCCCCATGGCTCGACCAATCATGCTCTGCACCCAAACCAATGCCGCGCTTCTCATCCCATTTCTCGTGATACCAATTCAGTGCTTTGCGCCCTGCGACCGTCATCTCTTCATTGAACCAAACAGAAGGCAAAATACGCCGCACCGCCTCTATTCGCATCTTAACCGCCCCTGCCCCCTGATTAGGGATCACTTGCGTTTCAAAACCCGCATCATTTAAAGCACTCTCAAAACTCACATTGTGCACACGGTCTCTGGTCGCACCGTCATGAGGCAAAACCATCAATGCTTTCTCATAGCCATTTTGACGCAACCAGCCTATATGCTCTGATAACGGCTGTCCCTGTGCTTCGTAATAATTAAGCACTCTGATCTCTCGTCCAACAAATTGCGCTATCCATATCGCTGTGGCATCTGCCTTAGCTCCTGTTCCCCCAATGTCCCAAAAAGCACGTATTTGCATCAAGGGGTCACGAGCAACACGCCCTATCCGCCCCTCTTGCTCAGCTGCCAACATTTCCTTTTGATAATAAGCACCTTGAACCGCTTTCAGATAATCCCCTTCCCAGATATGCTTATAGGTCTCTGGACGATTTCTCAGATCATCCAATCGCGCTTCATTCAAGATCTTGGGAAACTTCGGATTGTCTGACCAGTTGATCTCCACACGCTTGATTGCCTCATTGTCTGAAAAGCGAAACCGCTTCTCAACGGGGGCATTCTCTCGAAGAGGGTTCCATGTAACCCATAACTCTGCCCGCCATCCCTCTCCCTCTTCTCGCAAAGTCGGTATAAGCGTTTGCCAAGCCGTCTCTGTAACGGGCTCTGCCTCATCAACCCAACACAGCAAAATACGCCCCATGGATTTGATACTTGCAATATTCCGGTCAAGACCAGAAAACTGAAAGGCTATACGACCATCTATTGATTTAATCGACGACTCCCCAACCTTGTAATAGTCCTTTAAAAAGTCATGCGCTTCAATGGCGCGTTTAATCTCCTCTAATGAACTTTCTGCTAGCGAGTTTTGAAACTGCCGTGCACAAAGTATAGTTCCTGATATCCCTTCCCTACCAAATTGATAGCCTTTTAAAGCAGCCATCAAGGCAAATGATCTTGTCTTTCCAGACCCTCTTCCTCCCCAAGCCGCTCGTACCAAAGCCTTACCTGTAAAAATCGGTATAAGCTTTGGAACAATATTAATCTGTCGTGTTGTCATTGACCAAAGGCGCGATTTCTACACGCGTTATCATCTTAATGGCTCCCCCATCTTCCCCTGTTACCTGTAAAGGCAACACCTTACCAAGCAACGCTAAATAAGCAGCGGGGCATTTGATTGCCTGTTTTTCGAGATAAGAGATCAAACCATCATCACCATATTTCTTACCAGCGCGCTCTGCTGCCTTAAGCACTGCTTCTTTCAAAATACGTGTCGTTTTATTTGGCACGCCTTTTACCCGCCCTTGACCTGCCTTTGGGGGCGTTCTTTTTGCAAGTTTTTCAGTGGTTTTCATGTGTGTTTCTTTTTGTAAACAAGACAATAAAAAAACCCCGCAAAAGCAGGGCTCTGAACAATCATATAAACTTATAAGAAAGGTTATACCTTTACCGTAATTCTAGACGCAATTCGACTAGTACAGCAATGTCATAAAACACTATTTTTCATATCCTGTCAACAAAAAAATCACTATATTGTGTATTTTTTATTTTTTTCACCTAAATCTAGTGTCTTTAACAACCAACCACTCAAAATTGTATCTTCTAAACGAATCAATTATACGGAAGCACAAAGTTATTGATTAGCAAAAAGCGGGGGGCATTAATGTTATTTCTCAAAAAAGCAGATTTATGCAGAATTAAAAAGACATTTACACTAATTTTGTTTTTACCGTTCTTTACTATAATTAGTCTTATGATACTTGCTTTTAATCCCTTCGGATTAGACAACCAACAACAAGATAAATTAATTGTACCAATATTTGTAGCATTTGTATCGTATTTTTTGATACTAAGTGCATGTGCAAGAGAAGAAAAGCTAAGTTTAAAAGATGAAAATATTGACAGCACATTTTATGAGCTCTTGTCCCTCCAATTCCAAACAGGATGCTATACAGCTATGGCAGCAGCTTTTGTATTTTATCCTGTAATAGGAATAGCATTTTTAGGAGTGTTAATTTTTATTGGTATTTTTATTACTATAATAGAAAATTTAGATGAAATTGTAGGAATCGTAGCGATTATAGCATTGATATTAATTTGTCTTATAGCGCTGGTAGCGTTGATCAAATTTATTTGGAAAATTGTCTAACGATCAAAATATTTATTAAGCGTTTTCCCTAATCTTTAATATATACTTAAACTCCAACCATAAAAGAAATAATGAATTATTTATCAGCAAAAAAAATAAGTTACTTATTAGTCGTAATGATCAGTGTGCTTTTTCTTTCTAATTATGCCAAAAGTGAACAGATTTCTACTCATTATCAGTCTTCTAATACTGATGAAAATTTAGATGAAAAAATTAAAGTTGTGCAAAAGGAATACGTAGTAGCACAGCACCCAAAAAAGATTTTATCAGATAGTGGAATTAACCAATATAACATTTCGTTTTCCACTGTTTCTGATTATGAAAAACCTCAGAGGCGCATAATATTTGATGATTTCATCATTATATTCATAATTATAACAGGAATATTCATATTTATTAGTATAATGTCCATCATCATTAACTTACTTTGGCGCTTTAAATTGAAAATTCCTGCTTATTTCTTTTTATTAACAACTGTTCTAATTAGTTGCGCGGTATTACTCCTTTTAATCCTTGATTGGGCGTATTAAATTGAAAATTCCTGCTTATTTCTTTTTATTAACAACCGCCGCAGTTAGTTGTATGATATTATTCCTTTTAATCTTTGATTAAAGATCAAAATATTTATGAAGCGCGTTAAGAGCGACCCGCAATGAATTCACAAGATGTGGTAATGTTTGGTCTTCTATAACGAGGTACTGTAGAGCTGCATAAAGATTATACTGTCTATAGAGATGTTGTGTTTCTTTTATCGCCTCTTGCATATTAGAAAACTGTTCTGTTGCAAATTCAACCCATTTTTCTCTTGCTTTGTCATCAGAAGATGATGGTATTTCGTCATAAACAGCGCTTGGTAAACCTTTTGCACACAAATAGTCATTTTTCACTTCAAGATATTTTTGCGCAGCATCATACTGGTCTTGAGTAAGCACACCTTGCAAACAAAGCCGCCCAACATAAGTACCAGCAAGCGGATTTTTAGCCTCTTCAATAGTCAAACCAAAGCGTTTAGCACGCATTTCAATTGCCAATTGATTAACAGGATCTTGACGTACTTTCACTTGTGAAATGTAAGCATCTTTCTTCTTCATACATCCCCTAATCTGTGGGAGCCCACATGTTTCTCTTTGTTATATTTTATCAATGTTATATTTTATCAATCAAAATGGTATGCTGTCATTAAGAGATGCACTATGATCAGCAGCACCTGAAGCGATAGCATAATTTTGAGAAGTAACGGAAGAAGGGGCAGATTGCTCTTTCTTTGCATCAAGCAAATACAACTCGCCTTTGAATTGCGGTAAAATAATCTTTGTTGTGTAACGGTCATGCCCATTTTTATCTTGCCATTTGCGTGTCTGTAATTTGCCTTCTATGTAAACCTTTGAACCTTTGTTTAGATATTGAAGAGCAATTTTTGCCAAATGTGGATTAAAAATCACAACTGAATGCCATTCAGTTTTCTCTACTTTTTGATGAGTATTTTTATCCGTATAGCTTTCAGAAGTTGCTATACTAAAATTGACTATTTCTGCTCCAGAATTCATCGTTTTGCTTTCGGGATCAGCACCTAAACGCCCGATTAACATCACTTTATTTAGCATGTTTTTTCTTACCTTAAATTTGTATTTAATACATACAAAATCCTAGCATGATTTGCATATTTTTTCAATTATTTCAAAAGGATATTATTGTTTTTTAACATATAAAATTATGTCTTAAAGCGCTCTTTGATAAATAATCAATTGACATAAATGCATGGTGTATAGTATCAAGTATCAAGAGGGTATATATGGCAATCGTTAGTTTTAAGCATAAAGGGTTGAAATTATTCTTTGAAAGAGGAGTCTGCAAAGGCATACAACCCGCGCATGCTAAAAAATTAGCAAACATTTTAGTAATTTTAGATACAATATCCGCGCCTGAACAAGTTACTCTTAAATCGTATCGTCTACATGCGCTTACGGGCGATTTAAAAGGTTACTGGTCAATGCGTGTCAATGGAAATTGGCGTGTTACCTTTCGTTTCATTGGGACAGACGTTGAACTGGTTGATTATCAAGATTACCATTGAGTTTTGAGGTGTTATTATGATGTACAATCCTCCACACCCTGGCGGCATTTTGAAAGAAGAATTGCTTGATGAATTAGGGTTAACAGTAACAGAAGCTGCAAATCGTCTTGGCGTTGCACGTTTAACTTTATCCCGCGTCTTAAACTGTCATGCAGCGATTAGCATTAACTTAGCTTTACGGTTAGAAAAAGCGGGTTTAAATGATGCGGAATTCTGGCTTAAATTGCAACAAAAGCATGATTTGTGGCAAGCTCGGCATAACAGCCCAATCCCACATATTTCACCTTTAGAGCAAGTAGGGCATCTTTAAAATCAAGCAGCCCACGATAGTTTTTTATGCTCTTGTTGATTTTATCTATAAACGTTCGGAAATTTTACTATGTTTTTTTAACTGAGCACTGTAGTGTGTAAATAGATATATTTATTAAACTGCGTGTATGTAACATAAGAAACAATACACAAACTAAAAAGGAATACCAAAGAGCAATATCTGAGTACCAAAGTATAGTATCCAATGAAAAAGAAAGCTTGTACTCCACGTACTTAGAAATAATAGGTAAAGAGACCGTTTCTTTATAACTACTTGGGAAAATTAAAACGACAAGCGCTACACTTATTAGCTTTAAAAGTCGGTGCATATATTGTTGTAAATCACGTGTTAGTTTCACCCAACCTGTTGTATTTCCGCATTTGTATTTTGGGTTGTTTTGCAACTCAGAAGGAGTATTGGAATTGCATAAAATTGCAAAAACCGTTGTGACTATTACCAAAGAAACAGATGCGAATGTCAAAATACTCTGAATAAAGTAAAGATTTTTTTTAATTCCTAAAAAGCATAAAAATATAAAAATTATAATACCAAACAAGGCTCTTAGCTGCTTATCTGTA